>NZ_JBBCBS010000003.1:0-271746 GCF_037203945.1 Pseudarthrobacter sp. CCNWLW207
CGTCGGCACCAACTGACTTCGAATGCGCGTCGGACGTAACCGGCGCACCTGACTGGGTCGTTGAAATGGCAGTCATTTTTCTCCTATTTCTCTATTACTTGCGAGGGACGTTCAGAAGGAAGTTGTTGGGACTGCTGGCAGTCCTGGCAGATGCCCTGGTACATGACATCGGCGATCTGGATGGTCATGGGCTTGGCGTCCTTATCCCAATGCGGGGTAAGGCAAGGCGCATGCCCGACGGCGCACTCTACGTCCTCGACGCGCCCGCAGCTGATGCAGATCGCGTGGTGGTGGTTATCGCCCACGCGGGTCTCGTACAGTGCGGGGGAGTGCGGCGGCTCAAAGCGGCGCAGCATGTGCAGGTCAGTGAGGTCGCCCAGGACCACGTAGACGGACTGCGCAGTGAGCTCCGGGAGCTCCTTGCGCGCGGCGGCGAGGATGCTCTCCGCGGGGGAGTGGGGGTGATGCTCGACGGCGGCCAGCACCGCCAGCCGCTGCTTGGTCACCCGGCGGCCGTGGGCGCGCAGGGCAGCAGCCCAGGCTTCGTGGCCGCCAAAGTGTTCCGTCATGCCTCTATTGAAGCACTTATTATGAGTTCATCACAATAAGGCTTGGCTAACCTCCGGAAGAGCCAGGAACTCCTGCATCGGATTGACTGATTCCCCAGCCGAACGTCCCATGGCGTGGACCTCCAATGGCCCATCGCCAGGCTCCGGAACCACACAGCTCAACCCGCTCACGCCGGGGCGCTCCGTCATGCTTTGGAGTGACGCGGCCAGCGCCAGCAAGTGTCCGGGCCTGAGCCCCGGTTCGCCCGACGACGGCGCCAACGCCGTGGACAACACAGTGTGGTGCGCGCCAGCCTTAAGCCGGGGTGGCGCCACGACGAGTTCCCCGAGATGGGAGTTCGCGGCAGTGTCGCCGGGCAACATTGTCTCGAACTGCCAACTCGGATCAGCCTGGCGCTCCAAAGCCAAACGGCGCAGCGCAGTGCGGAGGCCGCCGTCGTACTCCTGGAGTTCCTCGGCTGCGGCCGGTACCCGGCGCTGCGCGGGGAGGCGGAGCTGTTCGCCCGGGGTGACCGGCTCAGTGGCCCAGCGGCCGAACAGGTGGAACGTGGGCGTGGAGGATTCGACTTCCGGTTCGCCGATTGCCGCGCCGATGGGGTGCCACTGGTGGGCGAAAACCACGGTGCAGCGACTGGCGCCGAGGACCTCGGCGAGCGCCTGCCGGGCAGCATTGTGGCACCAAAGCCAGTCGGCGGCCGAGCGGAGATCGAAGGCAACGGCTGGATTCGTGAGCCGGATCAGGAGGTGGCCGGCGTTCAGCGCGGTCCGGGGACGGGCCACCTCCCAGAACGCCGATGCAAAAAGCAGCCGCCTGGATAGATTCATGCGCCAACTCCTTCCCCCGCCTGAGGATACCAAGCCGATGGCACAACACGACACGCAGGCGTGACCAGGTTTGCAGGTGGCTTCGGTGGGGACCCGCACCTCGACTGGCCCACACGGTACTAAAATTCTGACTGAGGGCCGGGTCCTGCTGCCCGGTCCCCTGAAGGCGTGCCGGGCAGACGTGGAGGAGTGGACGTGCACAAGCATTACAACGGCCTGAAAACTGCGGCGCTCTTCGGCGTCCTCTGGGCCGTCCTGCTAGGACTGGGCGGCCTGATCGGCCTCAACATGCGCAGCTCGGCGCCCATCTGGATCATGGCACTTATCGGCGTGGCCACCACGGCCTATGGCTACTGGAACAGCGACAAGATCGCCATACGCTCCATGCAGGCCTACCCGGTCGCCGAAACCCAGGCGCCGC
This sequence comes from Pseudarthrobacter sp. CCNWLW207, assembly GCF_037203945.1. Taxonomy (NCBI): domain Bacteria; kingdom Bacillati; phylum Actinomycetota; class Actinomycetes; order Micrococcales; family Micrococcaceae; genus Pseudarthrobacter; species Pseudarthrobacter sp. CCNWLW207. The sequence continues at coordinate 1,816 of NZ_JBBCBS010000003.1, forward strand.
AGCTGTACCAGATCGTCCGCGAGCTGTCAGTCCGCGCCAACCAGCCGATGCCACGCATCTATGTCTCGCCCACGATGAACCCGAATGCCTTCGCGACGGGGCGCAATCCGCGCAACGCCGCCGTTTGTGTCACAGAAGGCATCCTCCAGCTGTTGGACGCAAGGGAGCTCCGCGCCGTCCTGGGGCACGAACTCATGCACGTGTACAACCGCGACATCCTCACCTCCTCGGTGGCTGCCGCCGTCGCCGGCGTGATCACCTCGGTGGGCCAGATGCTGTTGTTCTTCGGCGGTGACAGGCGCAACTCCAATCCGCTGGCCATGCTGGCCATGGCCCTGTTGGCGCCGTTTGCGGCGTCCCTGATCCAGTTGGCCATCTCCCGGACCAGGGAGTACGACGCCGACGAGGACGGTGCGCAGCTGACCGGCGATCCGCTGGCGCTCGCCTCAGCCCTGGGACGGATTGAGCAGGGCGTGCGGATCGCGCCACTGCCACAGGACCAGAAGCTCGTCAACACCTCGCACCTGATGATCGCCAACCCGTTCCGCGGCGGGGCGATGACCAAGCTGTTCGCCACGCACCCGCCCATGAAGGACCGGATTGCCCGGCTCGAACGGATGGCGGGCCGGCGCTGACCCGGGGTTGATCAGCAAAGCTGGATGCCGCCGTCGTGCTTTCTTCGCTGCTGCTAGCTGCGGAAGTTGACGAACTGCAGGTCCGCCTCGTCAAAGTCCTTCAGCAGCGCCATGGTGGCCTGCAGGTCATCGCGTGACTTGGATGTGACGCGGAGTTCGTCGCCCTGGATCTGGGACTTGACCCCCTTGGGCGCTTCGTCGCGGATGAGCTTGTTGATCTTTTTGGCCAGGTCCTGCGCGATGCCTTCCTTGATGGAGGCCTCCAGGCGGAACTCCTTGCCGGACGCGTAGGGCTCACCGGTGTCCAGGGACTTCAGCGAGATGCCGCGGCGGATCAGCTTGGACTGGAGCACGTCCAGGACGGCCAGGACGCGTTCCTCCGAGTTCGCCTTCATCAGGATCTTCTCGCCGCTGAAGTCGACCTCGGCGCCGACGCCCTTGAAGTCGTAGCGCTGGGCCAGTTCCTTCTGGGCCTGGTTCAGGGCGTTGGCCACTTCCTGCTTGTCCACTTTGCTTACGACGTCGAACGTTGACTCGCCTGCCATGATTCTCCTTGTGCTGGTGGTGTTATGCCGGTGGTGCGGCTGGTTGCGCCCGGGAGGCGCCTGATGTCTGCATTCCAGCCTAATACGGATGCCCCTGTTGGTCGTTGCCGCTTTTCACAGTTCCCTCTCAGCGGACACCGGGCGGGAACGAAGCCCCGCGCCACAGAGTTGGAGTTGTTGGAAAGAGCGCGAAGGGAAAGACCATGCACCGCAAAGCCGTCCGTTACGTCAACCGAACCACCACTGCAGCCGCCGGAGCCGTGGCTACCGCAGCCACCTCCGTCGCGGCCGCCGCCGTGGCGGCCTCCATCATCTTCAGCCCGGTGGCGGATGCTTCTGCCCGCATGGACGGCGTCAGTGAGGACCTGCTGCGTGCGGTCGAACTGAACCAGATCACCGAGGAGCAGGCCGTGAAGTTCGAGGCCCGGCTCGCCGGACGCATTCTCGGCGAGGCCTGATTCGGGCCGTTTTCCGCGCCGTTTCGGGGTTTTTCACGTGCGTTCCGCAGGACCGGGGGCTCGATTCGATTCTTCGGCAGAAGTTCTGTAAAGTTGTCTTGCCCGCGGTTACTGGAAGCGGAACGGCCCGGAAACGGACGTTCCGAACACTGCAGCCGGGGGTGATCTTCTTTTGAAGTTCGGCAGATTACCCGAGCGGCCAAAGGGGGCTGACTGTAAATCAGCTGGCAACGCCTACGGGGGTTCGAATCCCTCATCTGCCACCCAAGGAAAGCCTCCGGAACCATCAGGTTCCGGAGGCTTTTTCGTGCCTGAAGCGACCCCCGGCCGCCTGTCCTGCCCTGCTGCGGGGTATTCCCCTCCTCGTGGTCTTTTCCCCCCTGCGTTACAGGGGGAATTGACCACGCAAAGGGGAAATCTGGGCCGTCGACAGCTTTATGGCTCCGGCGTAGGCTGGCAGCATCGGCGCATGAACCCGATGCCCTGCGTCGATGCATCAATCGATGAAGGAGTACCAATGAGTGCTGTACGTGAATTCATGACTACAGATGCAAAGTGTATTAAGGAGACCCAGTCCCTCACGGATGCTGCCCGGATGATGCAGGATCTGGACTGTGGCTCGTTGCCGATCTGCGGTGACGACGGAAAGTTGAAGGGCATGATCACCGATCGTGACATCGTGCTCAAATGCATCGCCGCCGGCCGCGATCCCCGCGAAATGATGGCCAAGGACCTCGCTACCGGCAAGCCTTACTGGGTTGACGCCGATGCGAATGTCGACGCCGCCATCGAACTGATGGAGAGGCACCAGGTCCGGCGTCTCCCGGTCATCGCCGACCACAAGTTGGTGGGCATCATCAGCCAGGGCGACATCGCCCGCAACTACTCCGAGCAGCGTGTGGGCGAGCTGGTGGAACACATTTCGGAACGCAGCCGAATGCAGGTGTAGTCAGCAACTGAAGCAGAACGCCACGGAGTCCTCTCCGTGGCGTTACTTTGTGGGCCGTCATGGCCTTGTCCGCGGTTCCCCGCCTTGAAGGTTAGGAACCACGGACAAGCTTTGGAAGGTCAGTTCAGCGCGATCAGGAGCATCTGGCTGGTTCCCGGGATACAGGTCTGCAGGATAGCCCTGGGGAAACCACCGAAAACGGCCTTGACGTCGTTGGTGGTGCCGGGGTTGGGAACCTGCCCACGGGCGGTGGCCGTGTAGGTTCCGTAGCCCGGGATGCTGATGGTTTCGCCCACGGCGATGCCGGAGAAGCGCGCCCAGCCGCCGCAGAAGTCATGTTCGGTGATGAACAGCGAGTAGCCATCGTTGGGGGTGAAGTGGATGGGGCCGATGCAGGCGTCCACCATTGCCTGTCCGCCCGCGCCCGCTACATAGATCGTCCGGACCGCAGGCGCGGCCTGGCCCGGAGCCGTTGGGGCGGCGACGGCGGGACCGGTCAGCACCAAGGACTGGCCGGGGACGATGATGCTGTAGGCACCCAGCCCGTTGGCGGCCAGCATCGCATTCAGGTCCACGCCATACCGTGCGGCGATCCCACCCACAGTGTCGCCGGGAACAACGGTGTAGCGGTTGGAGTCGACCGAGGGAGCAGGCGGCGGAGCAGGCGCCGGAGCAGGCGCCGGAGCAGGCGCCGGAGCTGGTGCAGGACCCTCGGCCTGTGCAGGACCCTCGGCCGGTGCGGCCGCGGTCGTGCTTACCTCCGGTGGAAGCGGAACCTCTGCAGTGCGGACGGGCCCTGCTAAGGAAGCAACGCCAACGGCGGAGACCACGGCAGCGGCGGCCATGCCTGCCCAGAGCCGGTTGCTGACAGGATTGCGGGTCTGGGTCAGTTCTGCCCGGGGGACGTCTGTTTCGAAGTTCCGGCTGGGAGGTTCGGAAGGTTTTGCGGTCAACTGATGCATGGGTGGCCCATCGCAGGTCGGCCCAGTCAAGGAAAAGCAGCGGTGGATGCCGCCGGTTCCCCTTGGAGGACGGATCGAGGTGTGATGCGCTATGCGGTTCCGGTCAGTAACCGGCGCCGCGCAGGGATGCGCGTGATGGGAGCCGCCCGCATACCCAGAAGATGCGGGAGCTCCACCATGAAGCGGCATCGTCCACCCCAGCTCGGAGGATGCGCCAGCAACGTATTCGGCCCTAGGAATTCCGAGTCTAGGAAGCCGTTGCGCCAGGCGGCACCAGTAGGGGTTACTCGAATTTTTCGCAACAAAGCCAGTGGCGGGCGTTTTTTCTACTCAGTAGTACTCGCCGCGGCTACGCGAACTTCAGGGCGTGCGCCGGTCCCTCAGTTCGGCGACCTCGCGCCGCAGCGATGCGATCTCCTCCACCAGGTCGGCCAGCTCGGCCCGGACGGGTTCCTCCGCAGACTCCGCGGCGGCTTCGGTGGATTCCTCAACGCGCTGGACAAGCCAGGAGGCGATGGAAGCGGTGACCACGCCGAGCACGGCGATGCCGCTCATCATGAGCGCCGCGGCAACCATCCGGCCGATCGGAGTCACGGGATACATGTCGCCGTATCCCACAGTGGTGATAGTGGTGATGGCCCACCAGACGGCGTCGCCGAAGGTCAGGATCTTGGCATCTGGAGCGGACTGTTCAACATCCAGCACTGCCAAGGCACCCACAAAGACGAGCAGGGCAGCTGAGCCGGCCACATACGTGACAACGCGGCCACGGAGTGTTTCACCGACGGTCCGGTGCAGTACCGAGAGCAGCGTCACCAGCCGGAGCAGCCTGAGTGGACGGAAGAAGGGCAGGGCAACTATCAGGAGTTCGTGCAGGTTCCAGAGGAACCAGCGACGCCGGTCCTCGGCGAGCCACAGGTTGGCTGCGTAGTCGAGGGCGAAGATCCCCCAGGTCAGCCACAGGACGGCCTCCAGCCACTCGGCGGCGCTTCCTTCGACGCGGCCGATCACCTGCCACGCATAGGCGGCCAGGAACACCAGTGCAGTTCCCATCAGCGGCCACTCGGCGAGGTCCCGGTAGCGTTGTTGCGTCATGCGCCACATCCTACGCGGGAGCTCTTGAAAGTCAGGCTGGCCCCTCAAGTTACTGACGGGTAACATTGGGGGATGCACCTGCTTCTTCGTACCCTCCTGATGCTGTTCACGTCCGCCCGCCGCTCCGCGCTCACCATCTGGGACACCTCGTCCTTACCGCTGCGCGTCCTGCCCACCGACATCGACATCGCCATGCACGTCAACAACGGCATGTATTTCTCCCTCATGGACCTGGGCCGGTTTGACCTCATGGTCCGCAGCGGCGTCTGGAAGAGGATGCGCCGGCGCGGCTGGAACCCGGTGGCAGCGGGGGAGACCATCGCCTTCCGGAAGTCCCTGCAGCTGTGGCAGCAGTACACCATCGAAACGAAGATTATCGGCCTGGATGCCAAAGCCATCTACTTTGAGCAGCGCATGGTGGCCGACGGCGAGATTTACGCCCGTGCCTACATCGCCACCCGCCTGGTCAGCAACGGCAAACCCGTCAGTCAGGAAGAGATCCTGCGGGAGTTCGGCCAGCCCCCGGCGGACTGCATTCTGCCCGAATGGATTCACGAGTGGCGTGAGGCCAACGCATTGCCGGGCAGCCGGACACCTGCCCCGCATCTCTGGGAAGCCAGGGCCTGACCGCAGGCCAAGCGAACAAAAACGGCCGACGACGGCACCCGGCTATGCGCCGACGTCGCGCCTTTCCACCGCGAAAGCAGCCAGCGCCACTAGGGCCGCCGAGATACCCCACAGCCACCCCGCCGCGGCCCAGTCCGCACCGTTGGCCACAGGGGAATTTCCATACGCCCAGTGGTAAGGGCTCAAATTCAGCAACCATTGCACATCATCGCTCTGCCGGCCGACGGCGTTGAAAACATACCCCAGCACCCCCACCGCGGCACCGGCGGCGAGCCCGTACGTCCGGCGGCCGGTCACCGCTCCCGCGCAAAGCGCCGCGGTTCCGCTCAGGAGCGCCAGGCCGGCGAACAGCACCGCCGCGCCGAACAGGTTCTCCGGAAGAATGTCCAGCTTGGCCGGGTCATTCAGCAGCCGGACCAGCACAAAGACCAGGGCCGCGAGCAGCACCACACGCAGGACCAGGGAGAGCGCGCGTTCAAGCACCACCTGGACCCGGGTCACGCCGTGGGCGAGCGTCAACTCCAGCTGGCCGGACTCCTCGTCACCACCCACCGCGGCGGCACCCCATCCCACGGAGGCGATGGTCATCAGGAGGAACCCGATCAGGCCGAAGAGCGTGGCCTGGGTATAGCCGGGGCCGGTGGCGATCTGGTCGTAGTTCAGCGCCTTGGTCATCTCGGCCGGGAGGGCATCGATCATGTCCTGCATTTGCGCACTTCCGCCGATGGACGGGTACAGCGGCAGGTACAGGAACGTGGCGCCGGACAGCCCGGCTCCCCACGCGAGGGTGGAGCGCCAGGAATCAAAAAACGCCCGCCGGAACAGCGGAAGCTTGGTGCTCACGTTGCTGCCTCCTGCTGGCTTGAATACATCTTCAGTACCGATTCCTCCAGGTCAGGCTCCTCCAGGACAAGGTCGGTCAGCTGCAGGGACGCGAGCACCTGGACCAAGGGCTGGATGTCACCTTCCAGCGTGGCTGACACGGTGACGGTGCTGCCGGAGTCAAGCACCTCCACGCGTCCGACGCCGGGCACCGCACCCAGCAGCGCGCCGGCGTCGTGCGCGTTGATTCCGTGAGCGGAAAGCCGGACGTGCCGCACGGCACCTGCCCGAAGTCCGCTCACCGACTCAACAGCGATGATCCTGCCGTCCCGCAGGATGGCAACCGTATCCGCCGTCTGCTGTACTTCGCTCAGGACGTGGGAGCTAAGGAAAATGGTCTGGCCATTGTGCTGCGCTTCCCGCACCATGGCATGGAACTCCTGCTGGATCAGCGGATCCAGGCCGCTGGTGGGCTCGTCAAGGACCAGCAGTTCCGGATCGTGCATAAATGCCTGGACCAGGCCCAGTTTTTGCTTGTTGCCCTTGGACAGCTTGCGCGTATGGCGGTCCAGGTCCAACCCCAGCCGTTCGGCCAGCGCATCGATCCGGCCCGGTGCTACCGGACCGCTGATGGCCTGATAATGGGCCAGGAGTTTCCGGCCGGTGACCCGGCCCTCGAGGAACAGCTCTCCCGGAAGGTAGCCGATCCGCCGGCGGAGTTCCGGACCGGCCGCCCGCGGGTCCTTCCCGAGGACCCGGACCTCCCCGGAAGTGGGTCGGATGATGTCCAGCAGGCAGCGCATGGTAGTGGTTTTGCCCGCACCGTTGGGGCCGATGACGCCGAACACCGAGCCGGCCTCGACCGCGAAGTCCACGCCGTGGAGCACCTCCCGGCGGCCGAATTTCTTGGTGAGGGACTTCGTGGAGATGGCGTGCGGCATGCACCCTCCCGTGTGCGGCGTTCAGCGGCTGATCACCCCAAGGGTAGGCTTGGCGGCCCGCCCTGTATATGGGGTGCCGCAGTTATTCCCAATGACGCGCGAAGCGAACAGGGCCCCCAGGCCGCGACATTCCATGGCCTGCTCGCGTACCGTTGAAACCATGGCTACCGTTGACATCACAGGTGAACAGTTCGCATCGACCATCGAAGGCAATGACATTGTCCTGGTCGACTTCTGGGCTGAATGGTGCGGTCCCTGCAAGCAGTTCGGGCCCACGTACAGCGCCGTGTCGGAGAAGCACTCCGACGTCCTGTTCACGAAGGTGGACACCGAGGCCGAGCAGCAGCTCGCTGCCGAGGCCGGAATCACGTCCATCCCCACGCTGATGGCGTTCCGCGAAAAAGTCCTGGTCTTCTCGCAGCCCGGCGCCCTGAACGCCCAGCAGCTGGAGCAGGTGGTTGACGCAGTCAAGGCCCTGGACATGGACGAGGTGCACGCCCACGTGGCGCGTTCGAAGGCAGAGGCCGCGGCCGGCGAGGCCAAGGACAACTCCTAGCCCTTAAAACGCATCGACTGCTCCGTAAGCGCCCTTTAGAACGTCCAAAAGGGCCCTTACGGAGCAGTCGATGCTTAAGTGGCGGGGGGCTAGAGGCGTTCCAGCTTCACGGGCTCGGCCAGCAGGGCGCTCAGGGATTCGTTGAGGTCCTGGACAGCGGTGCCCTTGGAGTGCTTCTCCAGATCCTCTTCGGACGCCCACTGCTCCGTCAGGACCAGCTTCTCTTCGGTGGCCTCGGTCAGCTCGTAACGGATGCATCCGGGCTCATTCACCACCTCGTCGATGGCGATTTCCAGGGCGAGCTTCACACGGAAGAACTCGCCCTCGTTGGGGATGAACGTTGCCTGCAGGTCGATGGGTGCACTCATGGATTTCACAATACCGGGCCGCAGGCTGCCGCCCGTTCCTGTTTACGCGCAGACACCAGCCTGTTGCGCTTCCCATGTGCTTTCAATGCCGGGGGCCAGTTGGTAGCGTGCCAGCATGCGCGCTTATACAGCCGGGGACACTGACGTCCCGCTGCTCGAGGAGACCATCGGCACGAACTTTGAGCGGGTGGTGGCCCAGTTTCCCTTCCACGACGCGCTGATAGAGGCCGCGGCCGTTCCCGGAGCCGACGCCCGACGGTGGAGCTACACCAAAATGAACGACGACGTCGACCGCCTCGCGCGTGCGCTCCTCGCCTTGGGCATTGCCAAGGGAGACCGCGTGGGCATCTGGAGTCCGAACTGCGCCGAGTGGACCCTGCTGCAGTACGCTATGGCGAAGTCCGGCGCGATCCTGGTGAACGTCAACCCCGCCTACCGCAGCCACGAGTTGGAGTTCGTGGTGAAACAGAACGGCATGCGCATGCTGGTCGCGGCGCCGTCGGACCGGACCAGCGACTATGTGGGGATGGCCCGCCAGGCCCTGGCCGCCTGCCCGGACCTGCGGGAACTGGTCTTCCTGCCGGATCCGGGCGTGGACGGGCTCGACGCCGGCATCCCCCAAAGCGACGCAGAGCTGACGTACGGCGAGCTGCTCAAGCGGGCGGACGTCGTCGGGCATTCCGCCCTGAGGGCGCGGATGGCAGAACTGGACCCGCACGACCCCGTCAACCTGCAATACACCTCCGGGACCACGGGCTTCCCCAAGGGCGCCACCCTGACGCACCACAACATCCTGAACAACGGCTACTCCATCGGGGAGCTGCTGGGTTACACCGAACATGACCGCGTAGTGATTCCGGTGCCGTTCTACCACTGCTTCGGCATGGTGATCGGCAACCTCGCTGCGCTCAGCCATGGCGCGGCCACCATCATTCCCGGCCGTGGCTTCAGCCCCGCGGCGGCGCTGGAGGCGGTACAGGACTTCGGCGGGACATCGCTCTACGGCGTGCCCACCATGTTCATTGCCGAACTGGCGCTTCCGGACTTCGCTTCCTACGACCTCGCCACCCTTCGCACGGGCGTCATGGCGGGATCAGTGTGCCCCATCGACGTGATGAACCGGGTGATCTCCGAGATGCACATGGTGGACGTGGCCATCTGCTACGGCATGACCGAGACCTCGCCGGTGTCCACCATGACCCGGAACGGTGACACCCTCCAGCAGCGCACCGAGACCGTGGGCCGCACTATGCCCAGGCTGGAAAGCCAGATCATCGACCCCGGCTCCGGCGACGTGCTGGAACGGGGAAGGATCGGCGAACTGTGCACGCGCGGCTATGCGGTGATGCAGGGATATTGGAACCAGCCGGACAAGACAGCGGAAGCCATCGACGCCGACGGCTGGATGCACACCGGCGACCTCGCCCGGATGGACGACGACGGCTACGTGGTGATCGAGGGCCGGATCAAGGACATGGTGATCCGCGGCGGCGAAAACATCTACCCGCGCGAGATCGAGGAGTTCCTCTACAGCCACCCCTCCATCCAGGACGTGCAGGTCATCGGGGTGCCGGACGCCAAATACGGCGAGGAACTGATGGCCTGCATCATCCTGAAGCCCGGCGCCGAGCGGCTCGATGCGGCCGCCGTGGCCGATTTCTGCCGGGGGAAGCTGGCCCACTACAAGGTCCCCCGCTACGTGGACGTCCGCGAAAGCTTCCCCATGACGGTCTCCGGGAAAGTCCGCAAAGTGGAAATGCGCGAGGAGGCTGTGGCCAGGCTGGGGCTCTGACAGGCGGGCTAGGCTCAGGTTGCCGCGGCTGGCTCGATCTGCGCGAGCAGACCGGCAGCGTCGTAGTAGCGGCGTTCCTCGATGACTTCTCCGTCAGCGTTGAACTTCGAGAAGACAGCCCCGCTGTTGTCGATGGAATTTCCGGTAGCGGGAATCTCCCCCTCGGGGGAAGCCAGCGGGCCAAGGTGCGTCCCGCGCAAGGTGTACTCGCCCGCTACCGTCTCGCCGTCCTGGAGAAGGGGACCCACCGTGACTCGTGCGTCCGGGAAGGCCCGCAAGAGTTCCACCATGTCCTGCTCGATGGCGTCCCGCCCCTTCAACGGCTGCGGATAGAGCGGGTCGTGAACCACCGCGTCCGCGGCGTAGGTTGCGGCGAAGGCCTTCGCATCGTGGGCGTTAACTGCATCCACCGCCGTGGTAAATGCACTGGTCAATGGGCTCGTGTTCATCGTTTGCTCCTAAATTCGTTCCTGTTGTCCGTTTTCCGGGACACCTTCAGGCTCCCCTGATTGGTGGCAGCGGGGATCGGTCAGCTGACCCATTTTGTGGCCCATGCCGAAGTGCTGTAATTGAAGCGTGACGCTGGAGGAAATCACAGCGAGAGGCCACGAGGCACTGGAAGCGGGGCAGTGGGCGCAGGCCCGGGCCGCGTTTGAGGAAGCGCTTGTGGGCACCGGATCGGCAGGCGCGCTGGCGGGCCTGGGTGACGCCCTGTTTTTCCTCGGCGAAGTTGGTGAAAGCGTCCGCTGCCGTGAGCGCGCCTATGCCGCCAGCCGCCGCGCCGGCAACATGCCGGAGGCGATCGACTCCGCAGTGTGGCTGTGCCTCGTCTACGGGATGTCCCTGGGCAATGAGGCAGCGGCGCGGGGCTGGCTCGCCCGCGCCGAAAGCATGGCCGACCCGGACGACGGACTGACCCAGGCCTGGGTCGATTATTGTGCGGCCCTCCTCGCCACGGATGTGCACTCATGCCGGGACCTGATCGAGCGGGCGCTGGCCACCTCGCAGGAGCTGGGCGACCCGGACCTCGCAGTCTGCGCCCTTGCCGAGCGCGGAGTCCTCCTGGTCAAGGACGGCGAAGTCCAGGCCGGGTTGCGGTGCGTGGATGAGGCAATGGCCAGCGCTTTGGGCGGCGATGGGACCACGTTCTACACCGTGGTTATGGCGAGCTGTTCGATGCTGACGGTCTGCGACCTCCTGAGCGACCTCGGGCGGGCAACCCAGTGGTCGCAGGCTGCAGATGACTACATGAGAGCGTATGGATGCCCCTACCTTTATGCCCAGTGCCGGCTGGTCCACGGGCGCGTTCTCCTGCTGACGGGCCACTGGGCCGAAGCAGACGAGGAATTGCGGCGTGCCGCCGCAGGCACAAGGGGCGTTTTCCCCGGCATGTTCCACCAGGCCATCGCGAGCCTTGCCGAGCTTCGCCTGCGCCAGGGACGCTTCGACGAGTCCCGGGCATTGATTGAGGGCATCGGTACCCCGGTCGAGGCCAGCCTTGTGGCGGCGGGCCTGGCCCTCCGAAACAACGAACCGGCGGTGGCTGTGGCCCTGGCAGAGCGGTGGCTTCGGTCGGAAAGCATCAACAGCGACGCCGTGGCTCCGCCGCTGCACGCGGGCGGGCAGCGGACGTCACTGGAGACGGCGGGCGCACGCGGCCTCCTGGTGGAAGCACACCTGGCAGCCGGAAATCCCGCTGCTGCCGCTGCGGCGGCCGAATACCTTGCCACGCTCGACGGCGGCACAGGGGAAGTGCGGTTGCTGTCCGCCCATGCCGCGCTGGCGAAGGGGCGGGTGGCCGCCGCCGAAGGCCGGCAGGAGACCGCAACGGTCTACTTTGAGGACGCCCTCACCTGGTTCGGGCGGCTCGAGCTTCCGCTGGAGGCGGCACGCACCAGGCTGGAGCTTGCGCGGGCATTGGCCCAAGGCCAGCCCGCGCTCGCAGTCTCGGAAGCCCGCTCTGCCCTGTCAGCGCTGGACAAGCTGGGGGCATCCCATGATGCAGACGTGGCTGCGGCCCTGCTGCGGTCCTGGGGTGCCGGGGGCCGGTCCGTTCCCCGCGAGGCAGGCATCCTCACCCGCCGGGAGCAGGAGATCCTGCGCCTGCTGGTCGAGGGCTATTCCAACCCTGAAATCGCAGGACAGCTGTTCATCAGCAGCAAGACCGTGGCACACCACGTGAGCAACGTGCTGGAGAAACTGGGCCTACGCAACCGTGCTGAAGCCGCAGCCTACGCCGCCCGCCTGGACTCCGCCTGACCGGGCCTTGATTGCCCCGCATTTACCGGTTTGTGCTGCGGCCTGCTACTCGGGCTGGTTGCCGGCACCGCCGTTGATGGTGAACGGCGTCGTGACCCCGTCGTACATCACGTGGGCAACGAGGCCGTCGACGGCGTGGGGAAGCGTATGGCAGTGGTCGCTCCAAATACCAGGGTTGTCGGCAACGAAGGCAATCTCATACGCCTCGCCGGGGTGGACATCGAGCGTATCGACCCACCAGGGGCTTCCCGCCGCCGGCTTGCCGTCGCGTGAGAGCACCAGGACATGGTGGCCGTGCAGGTGCATTGGATGCACCTCGCCCGACTCATTGGCGATCCGCATGACGACGACATCATCCTCGCGCACGTGGAACATCGGCACGTCCGGGAAGAGCTCCCCGTTGATTGTCCAGAAGTTTCCGGGCCGGCCGTCGATCAGGCCGAGGCGGCGTCCGATCGTGTAGTCGAACGTGCGGTCCGGCGAGCGCGGATCGAAGTCGGGCGGGGCAGGGTCGCCGTACGCCAGCAGGTCCAGGGTTTCGGAGGGTTGCCGGGCAGGGGGCGCGGCGCCTGTATCTCCGGAGGCCGGATCGCCGATGGAGATGCTCCGGGCCCCGCCGACGTGCAGGCGGGCAGCGCCGTTAACGGGGGCCTGCACGGCGACGTCCACCCGGCCGCCTGCCGGAATCAGTACCTTTCGTCCGTCGACGGCGGCTGCGCCGTTGACCTCGTGCCCATCAGTCGCGATGACCCGGAAGGGTGCGGCTGACCAGACAGCGGCAGTTCCCTGGTCGGTGTTGATGACCCGGATCCTAACGGTACTGCCGGGCTCGGCCGGCACGTGCTCGTCCTGCACGCGCCCGTTGAGGGTGTGCTGGCCGCCGTAGACGTGCAGCAGCGCGACGGCGTCGGCCTGGAACTGCTTGGCCGGCGGGTCGGCCGCCGGCAAGGCCGGTTCGATGACGACCGCACCCAGCAGCCCGCCCTCGACCTGCTCATGTGAGACCTGGTGCGAGTGGTACCAATACGTGCCGGCGTCATCCGCGGTGAAACGGTAGACATGGCGGCCGCCGACAGGAACAGCGTCCTGCGTGATCCCGGCAACGCCGTCAGCCGCGTTCGGCACGTCCACGCCATGCCAGTGCAGGGTGGCCCCTGCCCGGACCGACTCATTGACCAACACCACCTCGACGAGATCACCCTGCGTGGCGCGGATCGTAGGCCCCGGGGATGTGCCGTTCACGGTATATCCCTCCACCGGACGTCCGCCGGGGATGTCCACTGTCTGGCGGCGGGCGACGAGCTCGATGCGGACGTCAGGTGGCCGGAGCGGGTCCGCGATCAGCTCCGTCACGCTGACCTCACCGGCCGGGCCGGCAGCGACGGAACCAGAGCCATGGATGTGGGAGGCGTGCCCGCCACCCATATCGATCACCGAGTATTCGCCCAGCAGGGTGGAGCTCCACCCGAGCGCACCGAGGCCAAGCGCACCGGCCACCGCAACGCCGGCGGAAACGCGCCGGACGAGGTCAGGTCGCGATGGCATGGGAGGCGCGTTCCTCAGCACCGGCTGCCGCCGAGCGCCTGGCCCGCATCCCCGCGTAGACGGCGGTGAGCAGCACGGCCAGCGCGTTCGCACCGTGGACCAGGCCGAGGTAAGGCATGTCAACGATGGAGTAGCCGAGCGTGATCTGCAGCGCCACCAGGGCGAGCACAACGGCTGCCCACAGGCGTGCGCCACGCAGCCGTGCGCCGTCGGCCTTCACGAAGAACGCCACGATGAGCAGCGCGACGGCGGCCAGCGGTATGACCATCCCGCCAACGATGCCGTGGATGGGGAAGCCGAGGTCGCCGATGAACGTGGCCTGCCGGCTCTCGACGAGGGCCTTGTCGATGACACCACCATCCTGGACGTACCGTCCGATGCCTCCGAGGGCGAAGGCGATCGACGCTGCCTGCACAACAACGCCGCCGGCGATGATCCAGGCGATGGCTGCGTAAATCCTGCGCATGATGTCCTCCTGTTCGTGCGGGTGCCATTCCGCGGCATCCACTCGAGCCCAACGTAGGCGCGCAGCCGACGTGCCCGGAACGCGGGTGGCCGCAGGGTAGATGGAGGCCAGCCACCATGGGAGTCGGGTGGGTACCCCCTCCCGGGATTGGCCACACAGGCGGATCATAGGACTGTGCTCCGAAGATGGGGATTGCTCGCAGCGTTGGCTCCGGTCGGAGTGGCGTCGCTCATCTACGTCGTGATCATTCGCGGGTTCGTCGCACCGGAGAACCACGGACTCAGCTGGCCGTTGCTTGGCGTGCTGCCGACCTTCGTCTTCGGCATGTGGCTGCTCACCGTTTCGTCATCCCGGGCCGCCGTGTTCATCGCGGCCGCTGCCACGGCCATGGCTGTCGGCTCGGCGTACGAGACGTTCGCGGTCCAGGATCCGGGGCTGACCGGCCAGCCGTGGTTCCCGCTCGTGAACCTGGTCGGCCTGACCGCCGATGCGGTGGCGGCGGCAGGCTTCGTCAGCATGTTCGCGAGCTTCCCGACCGGGGTGCCCGAGCATCGGTGGCAACGCATCGCCGTCGGCCTCCTGTGGGTTCCCGTGGTGGCCGCCCCGCTCTCTTTGTTCACCAGCCCGCAGGTACTGGTGCCGCAGTTTCTGGACCTCAGCGATGGCATACCGAACGCATTCGCGGTGCCCTGGCTGGGTTGGGCGGCGCCGGCGGTCTACTGGGCCATCTACCAGTGGCCGTGGATGCCACTGGGCGTGGGCGTGCTCCTGAGCCGGGCAGTGTTCGGGGACAAGGAAGTCCGGGCACGCACCCGGGTCATGACCTGGGTGGTGATCGCCACGGTCATCAGCTACGGGCTGTGGCTGCACGGGCCGCCCAACGCCATCGTTACGGCCGCCGTGTTCGCTTCGCTCACCGCAGTCCCGCTGGCGGCCATCCATGGCATCCTCCGCCATGGCGCCTTCGATATTGCCCCCGGTGACCGCGGGCGCCTCGCGGCCCGGTCCTCCGGCCTGCTCATCACGGTCCTGTACGCGATCGGCGTCGCAACACCGGCCGTACTGCTGGCCGACCGCCTCACGATTATCGGCGCCGCTCTCCTGACAACGGTTCTCGCCGTGTGCCTCTTGCCGGTCCGGGGATGGTTGCAGCGGTGGATCCACCGCTCTGTCTTTGGGGATCGGGACAGGCAGCTGATGCTGCTCAGCGAGCTCGGTTCCCGCTTGGAGCAGTCCGTGGAGCCCGGTGAGCTGATGGCCCGCCTGGCGGCGGCCGTGCGTGATGGCCTCGATGCATCCTGGGTCCGTATTTTCCTCGCAGGTCCTGACGGCAGGTTCGTGGCATCGCCCACGGGTGTGGCCGGTGATGTGAAGGGGGAAGCTGTTGCCTCCTGCGACCTTGAGCGGGCGAATGAGGCACTGGGCCGGATCGAGCTTGGGCCGCGCCGGCGCGGTGACTACAGCGACGCCGAACGGGCCTTGCTCCGTACGGTCGCCGGCCAGGCTGCGGAGTCAGTGGCGAACGTGCGCCTGAGCGCCCAGCTCGCTGAGCAGCTTCAGGAGCTGAGTGCGTCGAGGGAGCGGCTCGTCGCCGCGCAGGATGACGAACGCAAGCGCCTCGAACGGGACCTGCACGACGGGATCCAGCAGAACGTGGTCGCACAGATCGCCGGGCTTCGCCTCGCCCGGAACCGGTTGCAGCGCGGTGAGCTTACCGCCGTCGAACTCGCTGATCTCCAGGACCAGGCCCGGGAGACGCTCACCGACCTGCGCGAACTCGCCCATGGCATTCACCCGCCCGTCTTGAGCGATAACGGCCTCGTAGCGGCCATCGAGTCCAGTGCGGCCAGGTTCCCCATCCCGCTGACGGTCGACGCTGACGAGGGCATCCGTGCCGAGCGGTTCCCTGAGGAAGTGGAAACGACGGCGTACTACGTGGTCCGGGAGGCGCTGGCCAACACCGCAAAGCACGCGCAGGCGAGCCATGCCTGCGTGGGCCTCGCCCGGAAGGACGGGCACCTGCGGATCGCGATCACCGACAACGGCTGCGGTATAGGCGCCCTCGCGCCCGGGTCCCGCGGCGGCCTGGCCAATATCCGTGACCGCGTGGCGGCGCTGCGGGGAACGGTGGACGTCTCGGGACGCGACCCGTCGGGCACCACCGTGCTGGTTGACCTCCCCGTGGAGCGGGAGGAGCACCACGTTGGATGAAGCGGATGTGCTGCGGGTGGTCATCGCCGAGGACAACTACCTCGTCCGAGAGGGGCTTCGACGTTTGCTGGAGGACTCCGGCGAAATAGACGTCGTGGCCTGCACGGGCAACGCAACGGAGCTGATCGACGCTGTGCGCCGGTTCTCGCCTGATGCGGTGCTCACCGACATCCGGATGCCGCCTGGCCATCACATGGAGGGCATTGAGGCTGCCCGCGCCATACGCGCCGCGCACCCGGAGACGGGCGTGGTGGTCCTGTCGCAGCACGCCGACCAGAGCTACGCGCTCGCGCTGTTCGCCGACGGTTCGGCAGGCCTCGGCTACTTGCTCAAGGACCGCATCGGCGACCTGGAGGACCTCGTGCACGCGCTCCGCGAAGTGCGGGCTGGTGGTTCGGTCATCGATCCGCAGATCGTCGATACGCTGGTGCGCCGCCGCAGCGCCGGTGCAGCCAACCCGCTTTCGGACCTGTCGCCCCGGGAACTGGACGTCCTGCGGGAGATGGCACAAGGCAGGACAAACGCGGGCATCGAACAGTCGCTGTACCTGTCCTCATCCACGGTCGAGAAGCATGTCAATTCGATCTTTACCAAGCTGCGCCTTCCTTCAACTGGCGTGCACCGCCGCGTGGCAGCCGTGCTCGCCTTCCTCCAGCGCAACGGCAACGAGGCATCGGCCGAAGAAGACGGACAGAACCACCCGCTCAGCTGATGTTGCGGTTGATGGCCCGGACACCAACCACCAGCCCGACGGCGGCCGTCACCGATGCGGCGAGCAAGCCCAGGAGGGTGTCGGTCCCGACGTTGCCGGCGAACAGCTCCCGCTCAGCGTTGACCAGGTAGGTCAGCGGGTTGAACAGGCTCGCAGTCTGCATCCACCCCGGTCCGGCCTCAATGGGCAGCATGATGCCGGAGAGAATCATCAGCGGGAACAGCAACGTCTGCTGCACGCCCCAGAAGATCCACTCCTTGTTCTGGGACACGAGCGCCAAGGCGTAGGAGAGCGCGCCGAGCCCGATGCCGAAGATCCCCAGGATGACCAGTCCTGCCAGCACATGCACCGGGTAGAAGACGAAGCCGAAGGGAATGCAGACCAGGGCGATGAGCAGTCCCTGCACCACCAGCGGCGCCCACTCTTTCAGGGCACGCCCGATCATCAGCGAGGAACGGGACAGCGGCGTTGCCAGGATCCGCTCGTACGAACCGGTCATGAGCTCGTACTGCAGGTTCGAACCGGTCATGGATGTGCCGAACAGGGCAATCATCACCACCACCCCGGGCAGGAACCACTGAAGCGTGGACTGCCCGCCGAACGCCGGCGCGCCCACGGCAGCGCCGAGCAGCGGCCCGAAAAGGCCCAGGAACACGAGCGGCTGGATCAGCGAAAAGATCAGCGAGAACGGGTCCCGCAGCGGCAGCAGCATCTCGCGCCAGAAAACGTACTTCGTATCCCTCAGAACCTGGCTGAGGCTGGGCTTCCTCAGGACTTCCGGAGTGGTTTGCACACTCATCAGCGGTTGGCTCCTTCCCGCAGGTTGCGCCCGGTCAGTTCCAGGAACACGTCATCCAGCGTCGGCGGCTTCAGCTCCAGCGACTGGGCGGGAGCGCCGGCGTCGTTCATCTCCTTCAGCAGCGCGGGCGCCAGCCGCGCGCCTTCGGGGAGCCGGAGGCGGAAGCGGACAACGCCGTCGTACGTGTTTTCATTGACCTCCCCGCCCGCAGCGGCCCGGCCCAGCAGCCCGCGCACTCCGGGAGCCGCTTCCGCCGCCACTTCCACAGCCAGCAGGTCACCGGCGAGGTTGGCTTTGAGCCGGGCCGCCGTGTCATCGGCGATGATCCGGCCGTGGTCGATCACGATCACGCGCTCGGACATCAAATCGGCTTCGTCCATGTAGTGCGTGGTCAGGACGATGGTGGTGCCGTGTTCGGCGCGCATCCGCATGATGTGCTCCCACAGGTTGGCCCGGTTCTGCGGATCCATACCGGTGGACGGTTCGTCCAGGAAGAGCAGCCTCGGCGAATGCATCAGGCCCAGCGCCACGTCCATCCGCCGCCGCTGGCCGCCGGACAGCTTGATGACCGTGCGCTTGGCGAGGTCGGTGAGGTCCAGCGACTTCAGCAGTTCCTGCGCCCGGGCGTTGGCGTCCGTGGTGTTCATGCCGTAGAAGCGGCCCTGCATCACCATTTCGTCGATCACCCGGAAGCTGTGGCCACCGCCGTTGCCCTGGCCGATGTAACCAATCCTGGACCGCACTCCGGCAGGGTCCTCGGCGACGTCCACCCCTGCCACGGTTGCCGTCCCGGACGTGGGCCGCAGCAGTGTGGTCAGCATCCGCAGGGTAGTGGACTTGCCGGCGCCGTTCGGGCCGAGGAACGCGACGAGTTCGCCGGGCGCAACATCGATGTCGACGCCCTTGACGGCTTCCACGGTCTCCTTTTTGACGGTGAAAGTCTTCGTCAGTTTGTCAGTGTGGATCATGGGTGACTCCAGAGAATGCGGGATTCCAGGGCTCTGGTGCGGGCTCCATGGCGCCACGCTATACCCAAGGGCCCGCGGGAGTCCACGGAAAAAGGCTCAGTGCCCGCGGTGGTCCTGGATGGTCATCCGCGGCCCGAACGTGGGTTTGCGGAAGCCGCTCAGCCCGATCATCCTCACCACCCGCTGGCGGTGCCCCTTCCACGGCTCAAGCAGCGCCAGCATGCCCGAATCGTCGGTCCGGCGGCCGGTGAGCGCGGCGCCCACGTAGGCCGCGAGGTGGTAGTCGCCCACGGCGATCGAGTCCGGGCAGCCGTGGGTCCGCTGCACCACCTCGGCCGCGGTCCAGACCCCGATGCCGGGTATGACCTGCATCTTTGCCGCCGCTTCCGTGGCCGGCAGCGCTGCAAGCCGTTCAAGTGCGACGGCGGAGCGCAGCGCACGCATCACGGTTGCGGAACGCTGTGGTCCAACGCCGGCCTTGTGCCACTCCCAGGACGGGATGCGCAGCCACTGTTCCGCGGTGGGCTGGACACGAAGCCCTTCCGGGGCGGCCATTCCGGCAGCCGGTGCCGCCGACCCGAAGCGGTACATCAGGTACCGGTAGCCGCGGCGGGCTTCTATGACGGTGACCTTCTGTTCAAGGATGGTGGGCACCAGGGCATCGATCATCCGGCCGGTGGAGGGCAGCTGGACAGCAAGGTTCCGACGGCGGGCCTCGCGGACCATCCGGGGGAGCGATGCGTGGAAGGCAGGCTCGTCAAAGGCCGACCAGTCATCCCCGGAGCCCAGGAGGCGGGGCACCCCGGCGAGTCCGGCCGCGGAACCCGGCCCCCATGCCAGGGCATCGACAGCGCCGTCCGCTGAAGTGCTGAGACGCAGTGTGACTGGGCCGTCCGGCGTCGTAAACGCCGTCCAGAACCCGTCGGGCCGGGCGGAAAACGACGGATCGCCGGTGCCGCGCAGGAGGATGCCGAGCGTCTGCAGCAGGCTGTATGGCCTGTCCGGATGCCACCGCAGGGAAGCGTCCGCGGCGGCGGCCAGCCGGGCGGGGGCATCTGCGATGGTCATGGTTTCATCGTCCCACGGCTGGCTGACAATGCCGGTTCCGGAGCCCCCTTACGGGCCACGGATGCCGGGACTAGACTCCATCGTGTGGCGCGGAGCGTCCGCGCCTTCCCCTGGCATCCAAAGGAGCATGCAATGGCTGGAGTTGTGCATTTCGAGATCCCGACCGATGACAAGGAACGCGCCAACACCTTCTACCAAAGCGCGTTCGGTTGGAACCTGACCCCCATGCAGGAGATGGATTACACCATCGCCATCACCACGCCGTCGGACGAACAGACGGGCATGCCAAGCGCGCCCGGGGCCATCAACGGAGCCCTGTTCCCCCGCACGGACAACCTCAGGACGCCCGTCCTTACCATCGATGTGGAAGACGTTGACGCCGCACTGGCACAGGTCGAATCCGCCGGTGGTTCGGTGACCCAGGCCAAGGACGCCGTTCCCGGAATGGGTTATTACGCCTACTTCAAGGACACCGAAGGCAACATCATGGGCCTTTGGCAGACAGATTCCTCGGCAGGGAGCTGACTGCGGAGCAAGGCCCGTCACGGGAGACGGTAACTTTGTACCTATGAAGTACGCCCAGTCCATCCTGGACCTCATCGGCAAGACCCCCCTCATCAAGCTCAACCACGTCACTGACGGCATCCAAGCCACAGTCCTGGTCAAGCTGGAGTACCTGAACCCCGGCGGATCCATCAAGGACCGCATCGCGGCCAAGATGATCGAGGAGGCCGAGCGGGAAGGCAAACTGCTCCCCGGCGGGACGATTGTGGAGCCGACGTCCGGCAACACAGGGGTGGGGCTGGCTCTGGTTGCCCAGCAAAAGGGCTACAAGTGCATCTTTGTGGTGCCGGACAAGGTGGGCGAGGACAAACGGGCCGTCCTTCAGGCCTACGGCGCCGAGGTGGTAGTGACCCCCACCGCCGTCGCCCCTGACAGCCCGCAGAGCTACTACAGCGTCTCGGACAGGATCGTCTCGGAGACCCCTGGCGCCTACAAGCCGGACCAGTTCTCCAACCCGGCGGCCCCCGGCAGCCACTATGAGACCACCGGCCCGGAGATCTGGCAGGACACCGACGGAAAGGTCACGCACTGCGTGATCGGCGCCGGCACCGGCGGCACCATCACTGGCACCGGACGGTACCTCAAGGAGGTCTCTGCGGACCGCGCGGAGTCCGACGGCGGCCGGGTCAGGATCATCGGGGCGGACCCCGAAGGTTCGGTCTACTCCGGCGGGACCGGTCGGCCGTACTTCGTTGAGGGCGTGGGCGAGGACATGTGGCCGGCGAACTATGACAAGTCCGTGCCGGATGAGGTCATCGCCGTCAGCGACGCCGACTCCTTCGCCATGACGCGCAGGCTGGCCCGTGAGGAAGGCCTGCTGGTGGGCGGCTCGTCAGGGATGGCCGTGGTGGCTGCGCTGAAGACCGCCAGGGACCTTCCGGAAAGCGCCGTTGTGGTGGTCATCCTGCCCGACTCCGGCCGCGGCTACCTCGCCAAGATCTTCAACGACCAGTGGATGCGGTCCTACGGCTTCCTCTCCGGCGGCGAGGAAGCGTCCGTGGGCGAGGTGATCAAGTCCAAGACCGGTGAACTTCCGGACCTGGTGCACATCCACCCGAACGAGACCGTCCGCGACGTCATCACCATCATGAACGAGTTCGGCGTCAGCCACATCCCGGTCCTCTCCCAGGAGCCTCCCGTGGTGATGGGCGAAGTCCTGGGCGCCGTGGACGAACGGACCCTGACCTCCAAACTGTTCCGCGGCGAGGCAAAACTGACGGATAAGATCTCCGAACACATGGGCCCGAAACTTCCCATCATCGGCTCGCTGGAAACCATCTCTGCGGCCCGCGCGCTGCTGTCCGATGTGGACACGGTGATGGTGACGTTCGTCGGGGCGCCGGTGGGCATCCTGACCCGGCACGACCTCCTCGCGTACCTCAGCAACTAACTCCAAAGGAGCATCATGCCTGTTTCTGAAAACCAGGGCTTCAACACCCGCGCCGTGCACGCCGGCCAGGCCTTCGAACCCCGCACCGGCGCCGTCGTCCCTCCGCTGCACTTCAGCTCCACCTATGCGCAGGATGGCATCGGCGGGCTGCGCGACGGCTACGAGTACGGCCGCGGCGGGAACCCCACCCGCGACGCCCTGCAGGAACAGCTTGCCGCGCTCGAGGGCGGCAGCCACGCGTTCTCCTTCAGTTCGGGCCTGGCGGCGGAGGACTCCCTGATCCGCGCCCTGACCCGGCCCGGGGACCACATTGTGCTGGGCAACGACGCCTACGGCGGGACATACCGGCTCATCAGCGGCGTGCTCGGCGACTGGGGCATTGGCAACACGCCCGTGGACATGGCAGACCTGGACTCGGTCAGCAAGGCCGTGGCGGCCAACAAGACCCGCTTCGTCTGGGTCGAAACCCCCTCCAATCCGCTGATGAAGATCACGGACATCGAGGCACTCGCCAAGGTGGCGCACGACGCCGGTGCCCTCCTGGTAGTGGACAACACCTTCGCGTCCCCTTACCTGCAGACCCCGCTCGCCCTGGGTGCGGACGTGGTGGTCCACTCCACCACCAAGTACATTGGCGGCCACTCTGACGTTGTTGGCGGCGCCATTGTGGTCAACGATGCCGAACTCGCGGAGAAGATCGGCTTTGTCCAGTTCGCCGTAGGAGCGGTGTCCGGCCCGATGGATGCGTTCCTCACCACCCGTGGCCTGAAGACGCTTGGCGTGCGCATGGACCGGCACAGCGACAACGGCCAGGCCGTGGCCGAATGGCTGCTGGAGCGCCCTGAGGTGGAAGCCGTCCTCTACCCGGGCCTGCCCTCGCACCCCGGCCACGAACTGGCCAGGAAGCAGATGAAGAAGTTTGGCGGCATGGTGTCCGTGCAGTTCAAGGGCGGTGAGGCGGCGGCCCGCACCGTCGCGGAAAACACGTCTGTATTCACCCTCGCGGAGTCCCTGGGCGGCATCGAATCGTTGATGAACTACCCCTCAGAAATGACGCACGCCTCGGTCAAGGGCACCGAACTGGCCGTTCCCGTCAACCTGATCCGGCTGTCCTGCGGCATCGAGGACCTTGAGGACCTCATCGCGGACCTCGAGCACGCCTTCACGTTCATCCGGTGACCGCAACTTCCCCGGCACTGGCATCCGGTACCACCCGCGGCTGGATCGCGACGGCGGGCGGTGCTGCCGCCGTCGTCCTGGCCCTGGTGGTGCTGTATTCCGCGTACATTCCGCTGATGAACGACTTCGAGGTGTACTACTACGGCGGCAGCCGCGTGCTGCAGACCGGTGAGTCCGGCGCCCACGAGCTTTACGCACCCCGTGACGGCCTCCCGTTCACCTACCCGCCGTTCGCGGCGTTGCTGTTCGCCGGGCTCGCGCTCCTGCCCATGGGCACCAGCAGCCTGGTGTTCAGCAC
Organism: Pseudarthrobacter sp. CCNWLW207; assembly: GCF_037203945.1. NCBI lineage: Bacteria > Bacillati > Actinomycetota > Actinomycetes > Micrococcales > Micrococcaceae > Pseudarthrobacter > Pseudarthrobacter sp. CCNWLW207. The sequence continues at coordinate 25,025 of NZ_JBBCBS010000003.1, forward strand.
GACGGCGCTGGTGGGGGCCGCGGTCGTGGCCGCCTGGCTGGCGCGGCACTACTTCGGACTCCGCAGCTGGCGCACGTCCTTCGCCGACTGGCGGTTCCGTTCGGTTGCTTTGGCTGGTACCGCGGCGATCCTCCTGCTGGGACCATGGCGGGACACTTTCGATTTCGGCCAGATCAACATCATCCTGATGGGGCTGATCCTCGCCGATTTCGCGCTGTACGGGAAAGACCGGGCGGGGGAGCTGAGGTGGCCCGCCGGGCTGTTGATCGGCATCGCGGCCGGCATCAAACTCACGCCGTTGGCGTTCGGCCTGTACTTCCTGGTGCGGCGCGACTTCAAGGCCCTCGGCTGGATGGCGGCCGGGTTCTTCGGCTCCATCGCCTTTGCTTGGGCGGTGCTGCCCAACGCCTCATTGACGTTCTGGACCAAGATCTTGCCGGACACCGGCCGGATCGGCGGGCCGGCATACCTGGACAACCTCTCCGTCAAAGGGCTCCTGCTCCACGTTGGCCTGCCCGACTCCGGCTCCACCAGCATGCTCTGGCTGGTGCTCTCGCTGGGTCTCGCCGTGTTGGCGGCCCTGGTGATCAAATGGGCCGTGGCTGCCGACGAGAACTTCGTGGCCGTCTCCGCCACCGCCGTGCTGATGCTCCTGATCAGCCCCGTCTCCTGGTCCCACCACTGGGTCTGGATGGCCGTGGCGCTGCCGTCCATGGCGTTCGCGATGCACCGTGTGCCATCCCGCAGCGGGAAAATGCGGCTGTACGGCTGGATCGTGGTGGGTGCTTCTGCTGTCGCCTTCTACCTCACGCCCAAGTACCTTGCCATGATGGCCGGTGCCAACGAATGGGGCAAGGATCCGCAGACCCAGTTGCAGTTGGCCGTCACTAGCCTGGGCGTCCTCTGCGGCGTGGCTCTGTTGGCGTACTGGGCGGTGGCCTACAGCCCGTCACGGCGGAAGCCTGGCTTTCTTCAAGAAAGTTAGCTAGGGTGCCCTCCATGGCACTCCGATCTGACTGGTCCGCGCGCAACTGCAGCATTGCCCGGGGCCTGGACATCCTGGGCGACCCCTGGTCCATTTTGGTGCTCCGCGAAGTCTTCTTCGGCAACGGGCGCTTCGATTCCATGAAGTCCCGCCTGGCGGTGGCCGATTCCGTGCTCACCAAGCGCCTGTCGGGCCTGGTGGAGGCCGGCCTGCTCAGTAAAAGGGCGTACGACGGCGGCGGGCGCACGCGCCAGGAGTACGTCCTGACACCCAAAGGTGAAGACGCGCTCCCCGTGCTGAATGCGGTGGTGATGTGGGCGGAAAAGCACCTGCCCGCCCCCTCCGAGCAAGCCCATATGTTCGTGATCCACGCCGGCTGCGGGCAGCGGACCAGTTCGGCGGATACGTGTACCGGGTGCGGCGAGCGGCTCACCGCCGCCAACACCAGCTGGCACAGCCTCAGCCGGTCCGAGGCTCCCGTGCGGCTGGCCACGGCGGCCCGACAGTTCACCACACAGAAAGGGGCAGCCGCATGAGCGCCACCGAAACGGCCCGCCAGCGCCGGCTGCATCCGGCATGGATCGTGGCCGCCGTCGCCTTCCTGGCCCTCGTGGGTGCCGCCGGATTCCGGGCTGCTCCGGGGGTCCTGATGGTGCCGCTGCAGCAGGAGTTCGGCTGGTCCACGACCGTGCTCTCGGCAGCGGTCAGCATCAACCTGGTGCTGTTCGGCCTCACTGCTCCCTTTGCCGCCGCCCTCATGGAGCGGTTCGGAATCCGTGCGGTCACGGCCACGGCCCTGGTGCTGATCGGCGCCGGCAGTGCGCTCACGGTGCTGGTCAACCAGTCCTGGCAGATCCTGCTCACGTGGGGGCTGCTCATCGGCCTCGGCACGGGGTCCATGGCGCTGGTCTTTGCCGCCACCATTGCCAACACCTGGTTCGCCAAAAGCCGCGGCCTGGTGATCGGCATCCTCACCGCCGGAAGCGCAGCGGGCCAGCTGGTCTTCCTCCCCTTCATAGCCATGCTGGCCCAGGATCCGGGCTGGCGGCAGGCCTCACTGCTGATAGCGGCCGGTGCGCTGGCGGTGGTTCCCCTGGTGCTGAAGTTCCTCAAGAACTCACCGGCCGACGTCGGCGTGCTGCCCTACGGCGAAACGGTGCCTGAGGAGGGATCGGCAGCCCTGTCCCCGGCCGGATCGCTGTCCCCGGCCGGACCGGAGAACGGGAGCAGCAACGCCGCAGTCCGGGCACTCCAGGTCCTGAAGCGGGCCAGCCGGGTCCGGACATTCTGGGCGCTCGTGGCGGGCTTTGCAATCTGCGGCGCCACCACGAACGGCCTGATCGGCACCCACTTCATCCCATCCGCCCACGACCACGGCATGGCAGAAACCACGGCCGCCGGCCTGCTTGCCGTCGTCGGGATCTTCGACATCGTGGGCACTATCGCCTCGGGTTGGCTGACCGACCGGTTCAATCCCCGGATCCTGCTGGCCGTCTACTACCAGTTCCGCGGCATCGGCCTGCTGGTCCTGCCGCTGCTCCTCAGTGCCACAGTCCAGCCCAGCATGATCGTGTTTGTGGTGATCTATGGCCTGGACTGGGTGGCCACTGTGCCGCCCACGGCAGCCATTTGCCGCAAGACCTTCGGCTCGGACGGCAGCGTGGTGTTCGGCTGGGTTTTCGCCGCCCACCAATTGGGCGCCGCAGCTGCCGCGCTGGGCGCCGGAGCCATCCGCGATGCCACCGGCCAGTACACGTACGCGTGGTTCGGGGCCGCCGCCATGTGCACCATCGCTGCTGTCATCAGCGCCACGATCCGCAAGGACGCAGCTGCGCGGGAGCCCGAACCTGTAGCTGCTGCCTGAACACCATCCCGACACATGCCGGGAATCATCGCGATGCATATGTAGTATGTAGCTACGGCCAGCCGCCGTTCCAACGATGCAACTGACGGTGGAACGCGGCCGCCCGCAGCTAGAGCGACCTTGGGGGACAACGGATGGCACAGCGCGACCTTCATTTATCGGCAGTCAACACGGCAAGACCGTCAGAGGCCCCCGGCCCGCGACGTGGGGGACCGGCGTTGTGGCGGACAGCCACCCTGTGGCTGCCCGCCGTCGTCATCGCGGTGCTGGCCTGGTTCCTGCTGGCCGGGTGGAACAAACAAGGCCTCGATTTCAGCGTGTACTGGCATGGTGGCAAGATCCTGAACGACGCCGGCTGGGCTGCCTCAGACCTGTACGGTCCGAATGTTGAATGGGCCGGCGGCCCCGGGCTGCCCTTCACTTACCCACCGTTCGCGGCACTCGTCTTCAGCCTCCTTGCGCGGCTCCCTGAGCCTGTCGCCCTCCAACTCTTCAACACTGCCGGTGTGGCTGTGGCCGCGTGGCTGTCGCTGCTCGCCGTGCGCTATTGGAACGCCAAGGCGGACTGGCGCCGGACCTTCGAAACCCCACGCAGCCGCTGGATCGCTGCAGCCGTCCTCCTGGCGATGCTGACCCTCGGCCCCTGGCGGGAGACGCTGGCATTCGGCCAAGTCAACATCTTGCTGATGGGCCTTATGGCCGCGGACCTGCTGTCCCGGAACCACCGCTGGAACCGGAGCATGCCGGGAAGCGGGTTCCTGGTAGGAGTGGCGGCCGGCATCAAGCTGACGCCCTTGGTGTTCGGGCTCTACTACCTGATGCGCAAGGACTGGCGCGGCCTGGCCAACATGGGCGCCGGCTTCGGGGCCACCGTGCTCCTCGGCTGGCTCCTCCGCCCCGCCGAGACCCTGCAGTTCTGGCTGGAGATCCTGCCGGACACGTCCCGGATCGGCGGGGCCGGCTACGTGGACAACCTCTCCATCAAGGGGGCGCTGTTGCACTTCGGTGTCCCGGCGTCCGCGGTCACGGTTCCCTGGATGGTCCTGAGCCTGCTGGTGGTGGCTTTGGCCGCCGCAGTCATCAAACTCGCGTCCGATCAGGGCGCCCGCGTAGTGGCCATGTCCGCCACCGCTTTGGCCATGCTCCTGATCAGTCCCGTCTCCTGGTCCCACCACTGGGTTTGGGTCGCTGCCGTCCTCCCCGCCTTTGCCTGGACGCTGAGGGAAACCCCGGAGCGCTACCGTCGCCTGCGCGCGGGCATGACATCGGTGTTGCTGCTCTCGGTCCTGGTGTTCTTCTTCTCCCCGAAATCCATCGGGATGGCGTTCGGCGCCGAGAACCTTGACATCCAGACACCGGGGCCGTGGATCATGGCCTCCAGCGCCGGAGTGTTCTGTGCCGGAGCGGTCCTGCTGTGCTGGCTGGCGGTCCTCCGCCGCGGCGCCCTGGCCCCTGCCGAGCCGCTGGCGGAAGTCCCGGCCGTGGCTTTGCTGGAAGCACTCGCTGAGCCTGTGGCCGAACCTGCCCCCGCAGCGTCCGCGTCGCCCCCGGCAGCCGTCCGCTACTAGGCTGGCCAGATGGAATCCACCCCCTTTGAGTCCATGCCCCGTGAATCCACTCCCCGGAAAGCAGCACTGGTCACCGGGGCAGGCAGGCTTGCCAGCATCGGCGCAGGCATCGCCCGGCAACTGGCAGCCGATGGCTGGGACCTGGTCCTGAGCTACTGGCACGACTACGATGCCCGGATGCCGTGGGGAAGCCAGCCCGACGACGTCGTGCGCCTCACCGCCGAGCTGGAAGCTATCGGCGCCCGCGTCCACACAGTGCCGGCCGACCTGCAGGATCCCGCCGCCCCGGACCGGCTCATGGCCGAAGCCAACCAGCTCGCCGGACCGCTGCAGGCCATGGTCCTGAGCCATGCCGAGTCCGTCGATTCCGGCATCCTGGACACCACGCTGGAGGCATTCGAGCGCCACTTCGCGGTGAATACCCGGGCTAATTGGCAGCTCATCGCCGCGTTCGCCCGGCAGGTTACAGAAGACGGCGGCGCGATTGTGGCGCTGACCAGCGACCACACCGCCTTCAACCTGCCCTATGGCGCTTCGAAGGGCGCCCTGGACCGGATCGTGATCGCCGCGGCACGGGAGCTCGGGCCGCTGGGCATTTCGGCGAACGTCCTGAATCCCGGGCCCATTGATACCGGGTGGATGAATGACGAGATCAGGGAAATGGGGACGCGCCAGCAGCCCGGCGGACGCCTCGGCACCCCGGCCGACGTCGCAGGCACCGTGGCCTTCCTGCTGTCCCCGGCAGGCCGCTGGGTCTCGGGCCAGTTGATCAAGTCCGATGGCGGCTTCTCCGCGTAGGTGCCCTGCCGCGGTTTGGTGCCCGGCCCCTCCCAACTAGGTAGCAGCAGATGTCGTTTTGAGGGCTCAAAACAGCATCTGCTGCTACTTAGTTGGGCCGGGGAGGGGCTTAACGGAACGCGCCGAAGCCGGTGATGTGCTGGCCCACGATGAGCGTGTGGACCTCGTCGGTGCCCTCGTACGTGCGGACCGATTCCAGGTTGGCGGCATGACGAAGCGGCGAATAGTCCAGGGTGATGCCGTTGCCACCCAGGATGGCCCGGGCTTCCCGGGCGATCGCCAGGGCCTCCCGGACATTGTTCAGCTTGCCCAGCGAGATCTGCTCCGGTTTCAGGGTCCCGGAGTCCTTCAGCCGGCCAAGATGCAGGGCCAACAGGGTGCCCTTCTGGATCTCCACGAGCATGTTCACCAGCTTCTCCTGAGTTAGCTGGTACGCGGCCAGCGGCTTGCCGAACTGGAGCCGCTCCTGCGAATACCCCAAGGCGGCCTGATACGAATCACGGGCCGCTCCCATGGCACCCCAGGCGATGCCGTACCGGGCCTCGTTCAGGCAGCTGAACGGTCCGCGCAGGCCCCGGGCAGCGGGGAGCAGTGCCTCCGGACCCAGCCTGACGTCGTCGAACACCACATCGCACTGGATGGAGGCGCGCATGGACAGCTTCTGCGTGATGGCCGAGGCGCTGACGCCCGGTGTACCGGCAGGCACCAGGAAACCGTGGACGCCGTCGTCCGTCATGGCCCACACCACCATCACTCCGGCCACCGACGCCAGGCCAATCCACCGCTTCGCGCCGTCCAGTACCCAGCCCGCGCCGTCCCCGGAACCGTCGCGCCGGGCAAACGTGGTCATAGAGGAAGGGTCCGAGCCGGCCGTGGGTTCGGTCAGGGCGAAGCAGCCGATTATCTCCCCGGCAGCCATTCGGGGGAGCCATTCCTGTTTCTGGTCCTCGGAACCCCATCTGTGGATGGCCGTCATCGCCAGGGACCCCTGGACCGACACAAACGTGCGGATCCCGGAGTCACCGGCCTCCAACTCCATCGCGGCCAGGCCGTATTCGACGGCGGACCGTCCAGGGCAGCCATAGCCCTCCAGATGCATGCCCAGGACGCCCAGCTCGCCGAGTTCGGGAGCGAGCTCCAGCGGAAAAACGGCGCTGTCATACCAGCGGGCGATGTCGGGTTTAATCCGCTGGTCGGTGAAGTCGCGGATTTTCTGGCGGACCTGCAGTTCCTCCGCGCTCAGGAGCGAGTCAAGAGCGAGGACGTCCGAGGGATCGGTTGGGGCGGGAACTTCTGGGAATTCGTCGGGGACACCTGGGGCTTCGGTCATCGCAGGTCCCTAGGCCGGATTCGAAGTGGTGGCTGCAGGGGCGGGCTTGCCCATGAAGTATCCGCGCGTTGACGGCAGGAACCGGCAGACGACGGCCAGCACAACGCCGAGGGCGAGGAGCACAACGCCGCTGACGAAAGCCCCTCCCACACCTAGAATCTCGGTGTCGCCGTAAGCCGGGTCCCACATCTGGACGGCGGAAATGAAGAAGGCGGCCGTGAGCATCAATGCCCCAATGAGGGGAAGGATGCCCCGGAACCAGAGGTTGCGGGCGGATCCGCGGAGCGTTCCGCGGAAGTACCAGAAGCACGCGTAGCCGGTGAGAGCATAGTAGAACGCGATGAACAGGCTGATGGAACTGATGGAATCGGAGAGCAGGTTCTCGCTGAGGAAGCTCATGGCTACGTAGTACACCACGGCCGCGGCGCCCATCACCTGAGTGGAGAACCCCGGGGTCTGGTTGCGCGGGTGGACTTCGCCAAACTTCGGCGGCAGTGCACCATGCACGCCCATGGACAGGGTGCCGCGGGCCGTTGGCAGGATGGTGGTCTGGGTGGAGGACAGCACGGAAGCCAGGACGGCCACCACAATCAGCCAGCCCCAGGGACCAAGGACCACGTCCTTCATAGCGAGGAAGACGTCGTCCTGGTTCGCTTCGTTGCCGAGCCCGATGCCCTCGGTGCCCACCGTGGCGTACATCATCACCAGCAGCGCCATCGAGACATAGATGGCCACCAGGACAAAGGCCGAAATGACGGCGCCGCGTCCGGGCGTGGTGGACGGGTTTTCGGTTTCCTCATTCACGGCGAGGCAGGTGTCCCAGCCCCAGTAGATGAACAAGGCGAGGAGGGCGCCGTGCACCACCGCGCCAGGATCGGCGAAAGCCCCGGCCGGATTGAACCACTCGATGTCGAACGCCTGGCCTTCGGGGGCGCCGCCCGCGATCCTGATGATGATCGCCAGCGCAAAGATGCCCAGCGAGACATATTGCACGTAGGTCAGGACACGCTGGACGTGCTCGCCCAGCCGGATGCCCCGGTAGTTCACCAGGGTCATGAAAAGAATGAACAGCACGCCCGTAGCCGTGACCACGAGGTCGTTTTCCGCCAGCGAGCCGTCCCCGATGAGCAGCCACACGTACTGGCCGGCCACCTGGGCCAGGTTAGCCAGGACCACGACGCCCGCCAGCGCAACGCCCCAGCCACCCAGCCACCCCGCCCAAGGACCAAAGGCCCGGCGGGACCATGTGAACGTGGTGCCGCAGTCCGGCATGGCGCTGTTCAGCTCACGGAAGGCATAGGCGATAAACAGGACGGGGATGAAGCCAAGGAGCAGGATCAGTGGGGTGTAGTTTCCGTTGACGGCCACGATCAGGCCCAGCGTTGCGGCCAGCGAATACACCGGTGCCGTGGAGGCGAGGCCAAGCATGACCGAGTCGCCAAGGTCCAGGATGCCCGCCCGAAGGCCTTTGGCGGGAACGGCACCGCCGGACGGTCCGCCGGAGCCGCCGCCCGCCGTCGTTATTTCTGTACTCATGGTGTCACCGGGCTCTGAAATGCCAGGGGGCTCATAGGGCGATACCTGCCTTGTTGGATTGGGCTGCCGCGGAAAGCGGAGCCGGGGCATCAATGGTGTTGGGTACAAAACGGCAGAAGTAATCGGTGATGGGGCCATCCGATTCCCGGATCCCGCACCCTACGGACTCGCCGTCCACCACCCAGAGGCCCAGGACGGGGTGGTTGCCGTCGAAGTCCGGCAGTGGATGGAACTGCTGGTAGCACCAGCCCTCGCGGCCATATCCGCCCGGCTGCTCCAGGTTGACGCCCTGGGCATGGATCCTGATGTTGTCGCCTTCGCGCCCGTGAAGCGGCTTGGCCACCCATTCCTTCAACGGCCCCGGCTCGTTGAGGTAGGCGGGCAGCAGGTTGGGGTGGTCCGGGTACAAATGCCAGAGCGCGGCGAGCAGCGCCTTGTTGGAGAGCAGCATCTTCCATGCCGGCTCAACCCAGCGCGGGTTGTGCGCACGCTGCAGCAGGCGGTGCCCAAACGGCTCCTTCATCATCAGTTCCCACGGGTAGAGCTTGAACATGGTGCTGATCATGAAATTGTCCAGGTCCACAAAACGGTTCAGGTTGGGATCCCAGCCGATGTCGGACATGTTGATTCCGATGGTGGTCCAGCCTGCCTGGCTGGCCACGTCCCGCATGTAGGCGGCCGTCATCCAGTCCTCGCCGGATTCCTCGGCCTCTGAATGGGCGATGTGGAGCGTGCTCATCCCGGTGCGGTACTGCAGTTTCTTCCACTGCCGGATCAGTGCCTCGTGAATCCCGTTCCACTGGTCCTTCTCGGGGAACACATCCTGCAGCCAGAACCACTGCGCCACGGCAGCCTCGATCAGGCCCGTGGGGGTGTCGGCGTTGTACTCCAGCATCTTGGCCGGTCCGCCCTGGCCGTCGTAGATGAAGTCGAAGCGGCCGTAGACGTCCATGTCCCCGGCCTGCAGCGACTCAGCGGCGAGCTCCAAGGCCTGCGGACCGATGCCGATGTTGCCCATAGCGCCCGTCGCCAGGAACTTTGCAGCTTCCAGGCACATCTTGTGCATGTCCTCGGCCGTGACCTCCAGGGCCTCCACCTCGTCCATGGTGAATTCGTAGTAGGCGGCTTCATGCCAATATTCGATTTTCCGGCCATCGGGCATGGTGGTGGTGGAGAAGACCAGGCCCTGCTCTTCGATCTTCCGCTTCCAGTCGGGCCTGGGCTCCGATAACAACCGCTTCACGCCTAGCCCCCCGTGCTTCCGCCCTTGGAGCTGCTGCCGAAGCCGCCCCTGCTGACGGTGCCACCCTTGGTGCTGTACCCCGTGGACGCTTTCGCACCGCTGGGGATGGTGCTGGTGTAGCTCGGGTACGAGGAACGGTTCTGCCCTACACCCGGTACGCTCGCGCCGCGGGAGTAGAAGTACCACGCATAGAGCCCGCCACCGCGTCCGGCAGAGCTGTTGCACTGGGTGTCCTCCACGCGCTCGCCGGTTTCGTCGTTGAAACAGACCTGCGCGTACTCCGGTTCGTCCTGGTTGCTGGCTACGACGGCGGTGATTGTCCCGGCGAGGAGGGCAGTGACCCCCAGGCCCACCACCACGGTGCGCCGCTGGGAACGCTTTTTGCGCGCCGCGGCCTCGTGCTCCTGGCGCTCGCGGTCCCTGGCGAAGGGATCCACCATCGGGGTGGGCTCATTCAGGAGATCAGGACGCAGTTCGGGCTTGGGGACCTGCCATGGCGGGGGTTTTGGCGCGCCTGCCGGCGTTGAACCGCCGACGGCGTGGCTGCCGCCCGCGTTGGTGCCGCCCGTGTCAGTGCTGCCCTTGTCAGTGCCGCCCGTGTCAGTGCTGCCCTGCGAACCGTTGCCGGGCAGGTCCTGCTGTGGATCGTGCTCCGGATCCTTGTTCGGGTCCACGGCGTCCCCCCTCGGTAGTCCATGTTGAATGTCGGCGCACCTGTGCGCCGGAATCTCAAACCTGAATTCAGCGTAGTCTCTGCCCGCTCCGGCTGCGAGCAGGAAACGGGACAGAACTGCCCATCGCCGGTTCCAACGGCGCCAGCGTGCCGGGAACCCTACACTGGAGCCATGGAAACCGCATCAGTGCTCGCAGTCTGCCGTGTCCACCAGCTCCTTCCCGATGAAGGCAGCGTGGGAGTCACGGCCATAGACAAGCGGCCGGTGGAAGGTCCTGTCAAGGTCCACAAGCTGGGCATTCACGGTGACGTTCAGGCAAGCCGGATCCACCACGGCGGCGAAGACCAGGCCGTCTACGCCTACTCCCAGTCGGACGCCGACTACTGGGCTAACGAGCTCCAGAGGGACCTGCCGCCGGGGGTGTTCGGCGAGAACCTCCGGGTTTCCGGGATCGAAACCACCGGGGCAATCATTGGGGAACGTTGGAAAATTGGGCTGGACGTCGAGCTGGAAGTCACCTCGCCCAGGGTCCCCTGCGCTGCGTTCCAGCGCCGGATGGGGGAGCCACAGTGGGTGAAGCGCTTCACCGACGCCGGCCGCGTGGGCACGTACTTGCGGGTCATCCGGACCGGCACCATTCGGGCCGGTGACCACATCCACCGTCTGTACGTCCCGAAGCATGGCGTCACTATCGGTCGTTGGTTCAGCGATCCGGACCTTGAGGTTATGGAGGCCCTGCGGGATGCAGACGCCGACGGCGAGATCCGCCTCCAGCCCGAATACCACGACAAATTCGAGCTGCTGCTGCGGCGGCTGGGCCGGTAGCCCAGCCCAAACCGGCGGCAATGTGCGCAAGCTCACCGCCGCCGTCGGGCGTTAATTTAGTCCTGGGCGGATCTGTGCCTTACACTTGAAACATCCCCCACTCCGGAAATCCCTTATTCCTGCCCAATTTTTGAGGCAGGACTGGCAAGTGTTGGGGCCCGCGAATGTGAAGCGGGCATTTTCCTAGGGAGAGCCGGCTAAAGAAAACGCTGTACAGACTGCTGGGATAGCAGCCAAGAGATGCAGCGGGAAGTCCTGCCACGGGATTGCGAAAGCGCCGGACTTCTACGTGACCGGCCGGTCAACGATTGCCCGGCATCCACGGCACATGTACTGCGGCTCCGCTCACCTCGGGTAGTGCCGCCTGGCCCCCTATGGATGAGGAATTTCCCTATGCCCGAAAATCAGAACGACGTCACTGCAGAAGCCGTGACCGCCGAAACCGCCACCATCGAATTCACCGAGCCCGCTGTTCCCGCAGCCGAGCCCGCCGTCGAAACCGCCGCTGAGCCTGCCGCAGAGGCGCCCGCCGCCGAAGCGACTGTCGAGGCACCCGCCGCAGCCCAGGTCGAGGAAGCGCCCGCCGCGCCCGCCAAAGCTGAGGACGAGGAAGAAGAGGGCATCAAGTTCGCCGATCTCGGCATCGACGGCCGCGTCCTGGCCGCCCTGCAGGATGTCGGCTACGAAAAGCCTTCCCCCATTCAGGCAGCCACCATCCCGCTGCTGCTTGAAGGCCGCGACGTCGTGGGCCTGGCCCAGACGGGCACCGGTAAGACTGCAGCATTCGCAGTACCGGCACTGTCCCGCCTGGCCGAACTCCACGACCTCAATGGCCCCTCCCGCAAGACCCAGGCCCTGGTCCTGGCCCCCACCCGCGAGCTGGCGCTCCAGGTTGCCGAGGCCTTCACCTCGTACGCCAAGCACATCGACGACTTCACCGTCCTCCCCGTCTACGGCGGCTCCGCCTACGGCCCCCAGCTCGCCGGCCTGCGCCGCGGTGCCCAGGTGGTTGTCGGTACTCCCGGTCGCGTGATCGACCACATCTCCAAGGGTTCCCTGGACCTGTCCGAACTCCAGTACCTGGTGCTGGACGAGGCCGACGAAATGCTGCGCATGGGCTTCGCCGAAGACGTGGAGCAGATCTTCCAGCAGACCCCTTCGGACCGCCAGGTTGCACTGTTCTCCGCCACCATGCCGAGCCAGATCCGCCGGATGTCCAAGCAGTACCTGAACAACCCGGCCGAGATCTCGGTGAAGTCCAAGACCACCACCGGCGCCAACACCCGCCAGCGGTACCTGCAGGTCATGGGCCCGCACAAGCTGGACGCCCTGACCCGCATCCTTGAGGTTGAAGAGTTCGACGGCGTCATCGCCTTCGTGCGCACCAAGATGGCTACCGAGGACCTGGCTGACAAGCTGAAGTCCCGCGGCTTCCAGGCTGCCGCCATCAACGGCGACATCCCGCAGCAGCAGCGCGAACGCACCGTCGACGCCCTGAAGGAAGGCCGCATCGATATCCTCGTGGCCACGGACGTCGCAGCCCGTGGCCTTGACGTGGAGCGCATCAGCCACGTGGTCAACTACGACATCCCGCACGACACCGAGTCCTACGTCCACCGCATCGGCCGCACCGGCCGTGCAGGCCGTTCCGGCGATGCCATCCTGTTCATGACGCCGCGGGAGAAGTACCTGCTGCGTTCCATCGAGAAGGCCACGCGCCAGCCGGTGGAGCAGATGCACTTGCCCACCGCGGAGACCGTGAACACCCTTCGCCTTGGCAAGTTCGCCGAGCGCATCACCGAGACCCTCGCGTCCGAGGACGTGGCCCCGTTCCGCGACCTCATCTCCTCCTACGAGGAAGAGCACAACGTTCCGGCGTCGGAGATCGCTGCTGCACTGGCCGTCATGGCACAGGGCGGGCAGCCGCTGCTGGTCAAGGAACTGCCTGCAGCTCCTGAGTTCCAGAAGCGCGAACGTGCCAAGGACGGCTTCGGCTCCCGTGGCCCGACCCGCACGCTCACCGAGGGCAACGCCACCTACCGGATCGCCGTCGGACGCCGCCAGCGCGTTATGCCGGGCTCCATCGTGGGCGCCATTGCCAACGAGGGCGGCATCTCCTCGGCCCAGATCGGCGGCATTGACATCCGCTCTGACCACTCCCTCGTGGAGCTCCCGGCCGACCTCAGCCCCGAGCAGCTTCGCGCCCTGTCCCGCACCCGGATCGGCGGCGAGCTGATCCACCTCGAGCTGGACAACGGCCGCAAGCCGTCCGGCGGGGGCGAGCGTGGCGGCTACCAGGGCAACCGTGGCGGCGACCGCGGCGGTTACTCCGGTGGCGGCGACCGTGGAGGCAACTTCAAGGGCAACGGCGGGTTCAAGAAGGAATTCCGCAAGAGCGACGGCGAGCGGTCCTCCGCTGACCGTGGCGGCCGTTCCTACAGCGAGCGTTCCGTTGGTGCCGACACCGGCTCCACCCGCGGCCAGGCCAGCGACTCCCGCTTCGGCGGCCACGGCGACGGCTCACGCAAGCCCCGCCACGGCAATGAAGGCGGACAGCGCGACTTCAACCGCAAGGGCAAATGGTAAGCGTCAGCTAGTCTGACATTTACTGACGATGGGCCGGCTTTCGAGCCGGCCCATCGGCATTTAACGCACGACGGCGGACGCCGCCTGTTCGCTTCGTCACACCGGTTTCGCCGGCAGGCCCCGGCGGCATGACGCCGGCTCCCTGGCGAGCCTTTCAGGCCCGGATTTACGCGCTTTTTCGTGCATCCGGTGGCGTCTGGCCGCCGATTTGTTGGTGGCGAAATCTTCCGGTAGAGTATTTACTCGTTGCCCCCCTAGCTCAGTGGTAGAGCGCGTTCTTGGTAAGAACGAGGTCACCGGATCGATTCCGGTGGGGGGCTCTGGATGAGGGCCTGTGTCAAGGCGGTTTTGACCGGCTTGGCGCAGGTTTTTCTCATTCGTGGCGGTGTAGCTCAGTTGGTTAGAGCGCACGACTCATAATCGTGAGGTCGGGAGATCGAGCCTCCCCACCGCTACAGGCTAAGCCCCCGGAATCCCCGAGATTCCGGGGGTTTTTCTGTCTCCCGGCAGGGCGCCATGCCGGCCGCGGTGAGAGGCCGTGACAACCGCGGCTTTTCGCCGTAGCTTTGCAGCACTTGGGGAGGGGGATATCAGTGGACTTCTTTGAAACAATCATGGTTCCGTTCAATTGGTTTGTCTCCGCCACCATGGTTGGACTCCACGACGCCCTGACCTCTCTCGGCATGCCTGCGGTGAGCGGTTGGACGTGGACTTTGTCCATCGTTGGCCTCGTGCTGATTATCCGTGCCGCTCTGATTCCCGTGTTCCTGCGGCAGGTCAGCGCCCAGCGCCGGCTGCGGCTCCTGCAGCCGGAACTGAAGAAGCTGCAGGACAAGTACAGGGGCAAGACCGATCAACTGTCCCGGCAGGCGATGGCGCAGGAGCAGATGGCCCTCTACAAGGAACATGGGACCAACCCCTTCTCCGCTTGCCTGCCGATGCTCATCCAGGTGCCCTTCTTCTTCGCGCTCTTCCAAGTACTCGCCGGCATCCCAGCAGCGGCCCGGGAGGCCAAAGGCATCGGAGCAATGAACCCTGAGCAGGTGTTGCAGTTCGGCGAGTCGAGCATTCTCGGGGCACCGCTCTCAGCGTCAGTGCTTCATGTCAGCGGCGACCCGGCGGCGGTCACGGCACTCACTCTTGTGATGATCCTGGCTATGACTGCCTCACAGGTCATCGCCCAGAGAAGGGCCCTGGCCAGGAACATGCCTGACGAGACCACGGACAATCCCCTCGTGCGCCAGCAGAAGATGATCCTCTATGTCCTGCCGCTTGTTTTCGCCGTGGGTGGCATCTTCTTTCCGATCGGCGTGCTGATCTACTGGACCACCACCAATCTCTGGACCATGGCGCAACAGTTTTTCATCAAATGAGGGGTGAGCTCTCGGCGCTTAGGCCGGGGCTTAGCGCCGAGAGCTCACCCCTCACCGCAGCGGGCGGCGCCGCATCAGGCCAGCGCCTACCCAAGTGATGCCGCCAGGCGCAGAATGGGCGAATGGGCCAGCTCATCTATTCCTCAATTGCATCTTTGGACGGCTACGTCGCAGACCGCCAGGGCAACTTCGACTGGAGCGCCCCGGACGAGGAAGTCCATGCCTTCATCAACGATCTCGAACGTGAAGTCGGCACCTACCTGTTCGGGCGCCGCATGTACGAGGTCATGTCAGCCTGGGAGGGTATGGGCGGCGCCGAGGATCCGCCGGTGATCCAGGATTATGCACGGATCTGGCGGGCGGCAGACAAGGTTGTCTACTCCACATCGCTGGCAACGGTTGACACAGCCCGTACCAGGATCGAGACCACGTTCAGCCCCGACGGGGTCCGGGAGCTGAAGGCCGGGACGGACGGCAGGCTGGGGATCGGAGGAGCCACGCTGGCCGCTGCCGCGCTCAACGCCGGACTGGTGGACGAATGCCAGGTCTTCCTCAACCCAGTGGTTGTGGGCGGCGGCAAGCGGTTCCTGCCGGACGGGCTGAACCTGCGGCTGGAACTCCTTGAAGAGCGTAGGTTCGGAAACGGCGTGGTCTACCTCCGCTACCGCACGTTGCCCTGAGGTGTTGCCGGCTCAAGAGAGGGCAGAATGGGGGCATGACCCGCATCGCAATCATTGGTGGCCACGGCAAAGTGGCCCTCCGCCTGTCCGCTCTGCTTACGGAAGAGGGGCACAGCGTCACCTCGATCATCCGCAACCCCGATCACGCGCCTGACGTGGCGGCAACGGGGGCAACGCCGTCGGTCCTGGATGTTGAAAGTTCGACGACGGCGGCGATCGCCGAGTGCCTCGCCGGCCATGACGCCGTGGTCTGGTCAGCCGGGGCGGGCGGCGGAAATCCCGAGCGGACTTACGCTGTGGACCGGGATGCGGCCATCCGGTCCATGGACGCTGCGGCGGAGGCCGGCGTCGAACGGTATGTGATGGTGTCCTACCTGGGCGCGGGTCCGGACCACGGCGTCCCGGCGGAAAACAGCTTCTTCGCCTACGCAGAAGCGAAGGCGGCGGCGGACGAGTACTTGCGGGGAACCGGGCTGGCCTGGACCATCCTTGGCCCCGGCACGCTAACGGACAAGCCGGGGACGGGGCGGATCGACGTCAACCCCTCAGCGTCGGGCGGCAGGGAAACCTCGCGCAGCAATACTGCCAGTGTGGCCGCTGCCGTGTTGGACCTGCCTGAAACCGCGGGGCGGACCATCGAATTCCGCGACGGCACGCTGCCCATTGCTGCCGCGCTGGAGCCGCAGGCCTAGCTTGTAGCCGTGGCTGACGCTGGTGGCAGGTGGGGTGAGGCACGCGCCATAAGCTTCAGGTCCAGGGTGTTCTTCTCCACGTAATCGAGGGCGCACCGTACAGCGCCCACGGTGACGATCGAATCGCCCAGCGGGGAGACCGCCAGGCGTGGGGGAGTGGCGGTGTACTGTTTCAGGCGTTCGGCGATCGGGTCGAGCAGCACTCCTGCGGACTTGGCTACGGCGCCGCCAATGACCACCAGTTCGGGGTTGATGATCGTGGCCACGGCCCCGATCACCCGGGCCATCCTGTCGGCCAGTCGTTCGAGGATCTTCAGGGCCACGGCATCGCCTTCGGCGGCGGCAGCGAAAACGTGCGCAGCTTCTGCACCGTCGGCGGCATGTTTGCGAAGCGAAGTTTCAGCATTCCCGGCGAGGGCGTCGGTTGCCCATTCCCTGGCCAGGAAGGCGATGCCGAATGTGTTTCCCACTCCCTCCACCATGTCCAGGAAGGCGAGCTCGCCGGCGCCTCCGCCGCGGCCATGCACCAGCCGCCCGCCGTCGATCACCCCGGAGCCGAAGCGCTCACTGGCGAGGATGACCACTACGTCGTCGACGCCGGCCGCGGCGCCCCGCCAGCGGTCGCCGAGGGCGGCAAGGTTTGCATCGTTCTCGAGCAGTACGGTCCATCCCCGCCGGTCCCGCAGCGCAGCCTTCAGGCCGACGTCGAACAGTCCCCAAAAGTGCTGTGTCACCAGCACGTCGCCGTTGCGGTCCACCGGGGCCGCAATACCGGCACAGACGGCAAGGACTGATTCGGGGGAGGCGCCAACGCTGTGCAGCGCCAGCATGGCGGCGCGGTCGATCACCGAGATTCGCTCTTCGGCCGAAATTTCCGCTTCCGCGAACGGCTGGCTGGCCCTGCCAAGCGCCTTCCCGCGGAGGTCGGACACCACCACCGTTGCCTTCCGGATGCCTACGTCCATGCCCAGGACATAGCCGGCGCGTTCGTTGAGTTCGAACCGCCGTGCCGGCCGGCCCTTCTGGTAGCCGCCAAACGCCCGCTGGTTCTCCAGCTCCCGGATCCAGCCCCGTTCCATGAGGTCCTCACACACCGAAATGGCCGTGGCGCGCGTGAGTCCGGTGGCTTCCATGACGTCCGTGACCGTTACGGCTTCTGAGGCGCGCAGGTAATCCAGGACTGCTCCAGCGCTCACGCGCCGCAGCAGTTGGGGCGTTGCCGCGGAGATTTCCGACATGGTGTTGACCTCTCTGTGCTTTCCACCACATAATACTTGAGGAACTAAATTTAGATTCCAAATAAATAGCTGGAACCAGTCGGTCCGGACGGCCGCCGACCACTGGCATCTCTCCCAGCCCTCCACTTTCGCCTTTTGCAAAGGAGCAACTGTGAACTGCATCCCGAAGCACTGCCCGCCCTCGCCCCGGCCCCGCCGCAACGCCGCGTCAGCCGCCGCCCTGTGAACACCACCGTGCCCGCATCACTGCTGAGCAGACGTTCCCTTCTCCGTGCCGCCGGCCTTGCCGGGGCTGCCGCCATCTTTCCCCTGACCGGCTGCGCCGCCAGCGCCAGCCAGCAGAACGGCGTCACCACCCTGCGTTTTATGCAGAACAAGCCCGAGGTGGTGGACTACTTCAACCAGGTGATCAAGGACTTCGAAGCGCTGAACCCGGACATCCGTGTGATCCAGGACTTCAACGAAGGCAACTTCGTCCCCGGCCTGGTGCGGAACGATCCGCCCGACGTCGTGACCCGCGGTTTCGCGCAGGCCACCGCTGACTTCGTCAAGAAGGGCATCTTCGCCGACCTCGCCGACCTCCCCGCAGCCTCCACCATCAACCCGGAGATGCAGGAACTCATCAGCTCCTGGGGCCGGTACAAAGGCAACGAGACCAGCGCCCTGCCGTTCTCCGTTGCTGCCGCCGGAGTTATCTACAACCGGGACATCTTCGAGGCCCACGGCGTGGCCGTCCCCATCACCTGGGACGAATTCGTGGCCGCCTGCGAGACTTTCAAAGCGGCCGGCGTCGCCCCGATTTACGGGACCTTCAAGGACCCCTGGACCCTTGCGCAGGGCATGTTCGACTACGTAGCCGGCGGCTCACTGGACGTTGCCGAATTCTTCACGAAACTCAATGCCACTGGCGCCAATATCAGCACGGCCGCCCCGGAATCATTCACCAACAACTTCGGCCCTGCTATGCCCAAAATGCTGCAGCTGGCGTCCTACTCCCAGGGTGGCGCCGCCAGCAAGAACTACGCCGACGGCAATGCTGCGTTCGCCAAGGGACAAGCAGCCATGTACCTGCAGGGTCCGTGGGCCCTGTCCCAGCTGGTGGCCGCCAATCCTTCGATCCGGCTGGGCACGTTTCCGCTGCCCGTCACCAACAACCCGCAGGAGAACAAGGCACGGGTCAACGTGGATATGGCGCTGTCCATTACGCGGAACACCCCGAACATGGCAGCGGCGCAGCGGTTCGTCGCGTACTTGCTGGAGCCGGACGTGGTGAACACCTACAACGAGAAGAACGCCGCCTTCTCCCCGCTCAAGGACGCCCCGGCAGTGACGAATCCGCAGATCAGCGGACTCAACGACTCCATCAGGGAAGCCCGCTATTTCCAGGGCGCCGTCACGTACTTCCCGCCCTCAGTGCCGGTAAACAACTACATTCAGTCGTTTGTCTACAACAAGAACGGCGACCAGTTCCTCTCCGCGCTTGACGACGAATGGCGCCGTGTCGCCGAACGGACAGCGGTCTGATGCCCACCCCGATCCCAGGAGCCACCGTGACCACAACTTCCCTGGCGGCCGAGGCAGCCCCGTCCCCGCGCACCGACTCAGCCTCAGCCGAAGCGCCAACCGTCCGGACCAAACGCCGGATCGACCCCACCTACTACTGGATGGTGGTGCCGGTCCTGGCACTGTTCGCCTTCTTCATCACCCTCCCGGCACTGGTGGGCGTGTTCTTCAGCCTGACCAACTACGCCGGCTACGGAGACTGGAAGTTCATCGGGCTGGCCAACTACGTCAACATCTTCAAGGACCCTGCTGTCCTGCAGTCGTACATCTTCACGTTCGTCTTTGCCCTGACCACCACCGTGGTGGTGAACGTCGTGGCACTGGCCATCGCCCTTGGCCTGAACGCCAAGATCAAGTGGCGCACCGGCATCCGCACCGTGTTCTTCATCCCCATGGTGCTCTCCGCCCTGATCGTGTCCTTTGTGTTCAACTACCTGTTCTCGAACACCCTTCCGGTCCTGGCGGAGCGTTTCGGCGTCACGCCGCTGGCCACAAGCATCCTCGCCAACGAAAACCTCGCCTGGCTGGCCATCGTGCTGGTCACCGTGTGGCAGGCGGCGCCCGGGGCTACCATCATCTACCTCGCCGGCCTCCAGAGCGTACCTTCGGAAGTCTATGAAGCCGCTGACCTGGACGGGGCTGGCAGCTTCCGCCAGTTCCTTAGCCTCACGCTGCCCCTTATCCTCGGTTACCTGGTGATCAATGTGATCCTCGGCTTCAAGGGTTTCCTGGGCACGTACGAGATCATCGTGGGCCTTACCGGCGGCGGCCCAGGCATGGCGACGCAGTCAGTGGCCATGCGCATCTTCTCCGGCTTCACGGGCGGCGACTACTCCTACCAGATGGCCAATGCCGTCATCTACTTCCTGATCACCTTGCTGATCTCCGTCATCCAGCTGCGCCTCATCCAGCGCCGGGGGGTATCTCTCTAATGACTTCATCAACTCTGACCCGCTCCGCGCCCACCGCAACGAAGGCAACGGTCCGCAGGAACCGCCGGTCGGCCCGCGAAGGCTTCAAAGTCAACTGGTGGCTCACTGCCCTCATGCTGGTGGCCTCCGTGACGGTCCTGCTGCCGCTGTACTTCACGGTGGCCATGGCCCTGAAGTCGCCGGACCAGATCGGCACGGGTACCGGCCTTGCCTGGCCCAACCCGATGAACTGGGAAAACTTCGCCGCCGCGTACGTGGCCACCAACTTCCCGCGGGCCTTTATGTCCACGGCCTTCGTCACCGTCCTCAGCGTGCTGGGCTCGCTGGCCTGCAGCTCGCTGGTGGCCTACGCGATCGCACGGAACTGGAACCACCGGTTCTTCCGGGGCTCCTTTGTGTACTTGCTCTCGGCCATGTTCATCCCGTTCCCGGTCATCATCCTGCCCCTGATCAAGCAGACGGCCCTCCTTGGCCTGGACAACCCAGCCGGTGTCGTTTTCCTGCACGTGCTGGGCGGAATCTCGTTCAACGCGCTGCTCTACATCGCCTTCGTCCGTTCCATTCCCGTGGAGTTGGAAGAATCGGCGCGCATGGACGGCGCCACCACCTGGCAGGTGTTCCGCAAGATCATCTTCCCGTTGCTGGCACCCATGAACGCCACCGTGGGCATCTTCGCCTTCCTGGGTTCGTGGAACGACTTCCTGCTGCCGCAGATGATGATCGCCGATCCGGCGCTGCAGACGCTCCCCGTGGTCCAGATGCTCTTCCAGGGCGAATTCAACACCAACTACAGCCTCGCATTCGCGTCCTACCTGATGGCCATGGCCCCCACCCTGGTGGTTTACATCCTGGCCCAACGGTGGGTACTGTCCGGAGTAATGCGCGGGGCCGTGAAATAGCCAGACCAATAAAGCCAGCCACCAAGAACAACCCAAACAAGAGAAAAGGATCATCCTTTGTCCACCACTGCCACTCTGGCAACCCTGTCCGATTCCGACCGCCTGGCCGATCCCAACTGGTGGCGCCAGGCCGCGGTCTACCAGATCTACCCGCGCAGCTTCGCCGATTCCAACGGCGACGGCCTGGGTGACATCAAGGGCATCACGGCCAAGGTCCCGTACCTCAATCAACTGGGGATCGACGCCGTGTGGCTCAGCCCGTTCTACCCGTCGGCCCTGGCGGACGGCGGCTACGACGTGGACGACTACCGCGACGTGGACCCCAAGCTGGGCACCCTGGCGGACTTCGACGAGATGGCCAAGGCGCTGCACGCCGCGGGCATCAAGCTGATCGCCGACATCGTCCCGAACCACTCCTCGAACCGGCACGAATGGTTCAAGGAGGCGCTCGCCTCGCCGAAGGGTTCCGCTGCCCGCGACCGCTACATCTTCCGCGACGGCAAGGGCCCCAACGGCGAGTTCCCGCCGTCGGACTGGGATTCCGTCTTCGGCGGACCGGCCTGGGAACGCATCACCGAACCCGACGGAAGCCCCGGCCAGTGGTACATGCACATCTTCGCCAAGGAGCAGCCGGACCTGAACTGGTCCAGCCGCGAGGTCCGCGACGACTTCCTCAAGACCCTGCGCTTCTGGTCAGACCGCGGCGTGGACGGCTTCCGCGTGGACGTGGCGCACGCCCTCACCAAAGACCTCACCGAACCGCTGCTCTCCAAGCTGGAACTGAGCGCGGCCAACACAGGCACGGACGGGTTCGACGACGGCTCGCACCCCTTCTGGGACCGCGACGACGTACACGACATCTACGTCGAGTGGCGCGAGGTGTTCAACGAATACAACCCGCCGCGCACCGCCGTGGCTGAAGCCTGGGTGCACGCTACCCGCCGCGCCCGCTACGCCAGCCCGGAAGGCCTGGGCCAGGCCTTCAACTTCGACCTGCTCCAGGCCGACTTCAACGCCGAGGACTTCCGCGAAATCATTACGCACAACCTGGCTGAAGCCGCCGCCACCGGCGCGTCGTCCACCTGGGTTTTCTCCAACCACGACGTCGTACGGCACGCCACGCGCTACGGCCTGCCGAAGGCGTCCGCGGGCAAGAAGCACGCCAAGGGCCAGGACGGTAAGGACTGGCTGCTGGCCGGCGGCCCCAAGGAAGAGCTTGACGTGGAGCTCGGTGAGCGCCGCGCCCGCGCCGCCACCCTGCTGATGCTGGCGGTCCCCGGATCCGCCTACCTCTACCAGGGCGAGGAACTTGGCCTGCAGGAAGTGGCGGAAATTCCCGACGCCGAACGCCAGGATCCCTCTTTCTTCCGGAACAAGGGTGTTGAGGTAGGCCGTGACGGCTGCCGCGTGCCGCTTCCCTGGAAGGTTGAAGGAACCTCCTTCGGCTTTGGCGACGGTGGATCACACCTGCCGCAGCCGGACTGGTTCAGCAAGTACGCGGTGGAGGCGCAGGACGGCACCGAGAACTCCACCCTGGAGCTGTACCGCACGGCCCTGAAGCTCCGCCGCGAACTCCAGGCTGCGGAGGAACTGGAGTGGGTGGAGACCGGCAACCCCGAGGTCCTGCACTTCCGTCGGCCCGGCGGCTGGCAGTCCGTCACCAACTTCGGGGACACCGCCGTCGAACTCCCTGCAGGAACTGTCCTGGTCAGCAGCTCGCCGCTGGAGAACGGCAAGCTGGGCGCCAACAGCACCGCCTGGCTGCGCTGACATAACCCCAACCACAGGTGGCGGGGCCCGGCCGGGCCCCGCCACCTGTGCGTTTGCCGCGCCCCGTGAAAGAGTGAAGCAATGACTGAACACACCGTTCCATCGTCCGCGCAGGAACTCATCTATGGATGCATGGGCCTGGGCGGCAGTTGGTCCGACGAACCCCATGGGTCTGTTCATGTGGACGAGGCCGCTGCCGCCGTCGACGCAGCCCTTGCTGCCGGGATCACATTGTTCGACCACGCCGATATTTACCGCCGCGGGAAGTCCGAAGCCGTGTTCGGTGACGTCCTGGCGGCGACACCCGGCTTGCGTGAACGGATCCGGCTGCAGACCAAGTGCGGGATCCGGCTCAGCGAACGCGGGCTGCCCGGGCATTATGACCTCAGCAGGGAATCCATCCTGGAGAGGGTAGGCGCCAGCCTGAAGAGGCTGCGGACGGACTTCGTGGACGTGCTCCTGCTGCACCGCCCCGATCCGCTGACGGACCTTGCAGAGGTGGCTGCCGCCGTCGGGCAGTTGCTGGCCGAAGGCAAGGTGCGTGCGCTTGGCGTGTCCAACATGTCCGGCGCGCAGATCCAGGCGTTGGAAGACCGGCTGGAAGTCCCCGTGGTGGCTAACCAGCTGGAGATGAGCCTGCTGAAGCGCGCCTGGTTGGAGAGTACCGTCCTGGTGAACCACGCGGAGCACCTGGACTACAGCTTCCCGCACGGGACGTTGGAGTACTGCACCAGAAGAGGCATCACCCTGCAGGCCTATGGTGCGCTGGCCCGCGGGCTGTACACCGGGGCGGGCCCGGAGGACCCCACAACGGCCGAGGCAGCCACCGCGGAGCTCGTGGGGGAGCTGGCACGGGAGCACAACACCACGGGGGAGGCGGTCCTGTTGGGCTGGCTCATGAAGCACCCAGCCGGGATCGCGCCTGTGATAGGCACCGTGAATCCGTCAAGGATCGCCGCCTGCGCGGACGCTGCCCGGGTTGCCGAAGCCATGACCCGCGCCGAGTGGTACGGGCTGTGGGTCACGGCGCGGGGCAGCAGCCTCCCCTAACCCAACTAGGTAGCAGCAGATGTCGTTTTGAGCCCCCAAAACGACATCAAGTGCTACCTAGTTGCTCCGGGCGCCAGTCATATCCGGTTTAGTTCGTATTGATCCTCACATGCCGGCCGTTTTCTGCGGCGAGCCGGTGGCCGGGCGGATACGGTAGATACATGACGTCTACCACCGCCACCGAGACCGTACGGCCTGAACGGCATATCCCCGCAGAGATCGCCCGTTCGTGGCTTCTCGTCAATGCCATGAAAACGGAACTCTTTGACCAATCGGCCATCTCGCGTGCCGACTCCATCATCCTCGACATCGAAGATGCCGTGGACCCGTCGCAGAAGGACCGCGCCCGTGGCCACGTGGTGGACTGGCTCTCCGGCGGCGGTAAGGCATGGGTCCGAATCAACGATGCCACCAGCCCGTTCTGGGCCGACGACCTCGCAGGCCTGCGCGGCACCCCGGGGCTCCTCGGCGTTATGCTCGCAAAGACCGAATCCGCGGACCAGGTCACCGAAAGCTTCCACCGGATGGACGGCAAGACGCCGGTCATTCCGCTGGTGGAATCCGCCCTGGGCATCGAGGAAGCCAACAACATCGCCAAGGCACAGGGCGCTTTCCGCCTCGCCTTCGGCTCCGGCGATTTCCGCCGCGACACCGGCATGGCAGCTACCCAGGAAGCCATGGCCTACCCCCGCGCCAAGCTGGTCGTCGCCAGCCGCGTCGGTAACCTGCCCGGTCCCATCGACGGACCCACCGTGGGCACCAACCACCCCATCCTGCGCGAGCAGACCGCCGTCACCGTCATGATGGGCATGACAGGCAAGCTCTGCCTCGCGATCGACCAGACCGCCATCATCAACGAGGTCATCAGCCCCACGCCGTCGGACGTCGCCTGGGCCACGGACTTCATGTCCGACTTCGAGGCCAACGGCCGGGTCATCCGGGACGGCTCGGACCTGCCCCGCCTGGGCCGCGCCGAGAAGATCATGAAGCTCGCGGTAGCCTTCGGCGTGCAGCCGGCGCTCTAGCCACACCAGTCCATTACAGGAGACCCGTGACCGATACCCGCTATCTGGTGCACGGGGTCTTTTGGGACGGGGAACCGGCTCCCCAACACGAGCACGACGGCGGCACCCCGGTTCTGCGCCTCCAGCCGCCTACCGGCGCCTTCAGGGAAGTCAGCCTCCACCCGGGTGCCAGGCTGGGCTTCCACGTGACCGCCGGCGGCAGGTACTGCCTGGGGCACTACAAGGTCCACTCGGAGTCCCGCCGGGACCACGTGCCGTGCCCGGCCGGCGCTCCTGCGGCCAGGGGCAAGCAATGCGAACGGTGCTTTGTGCTGGACGACTCCCGGCTCATCCATGACTTCCACCGTGGCGGCCGCGTCCCGGCGGGACTTCGGACCTATCTCATGCAGCAGCACTGGCTCTACGTCGCCACCTTCGCCGGCGGGACCAGCAAAGTGGGAACAGCGTCCCACCTGCGGAAATGGAACCGGCTCGCGGAGCAGGGCGCCGTGGTGGCCAGATACGTGGCCAGGGCACAGGACGGGCGGGTCGTAAGGATCCTCGAGGACCGGGTATCGGCAGAAGCCGGACTTACCCAGCAGGTCCGTTCCGCGGCCAAGGAGGAGGCCCTCGTGCAGCCCCTGCCAGTGCCCCGCGTGGATGCCATCAACGCCCGACACGCGGCCGCGGTCCGCACTCTGCTGGCCGGCGTCGCCGTCGAGGGTTTCAGCATTGTGGAGGAACAATGGGTGCGGCCGGCGCAGGCAGCCGGCCTCTGCGCATCCACCGCCCGGCACGCCTACCCGCACGCGCTCGACGACGGCCGGCACGGCTTCGGTATCGCGGCGCTCAGCGGTACGAACGCCCTGGCCCGGCTGGACGGAACGGACGCTGCCTTCGTGGTGAACCTTGGCCGGCTGGCCGCCCGGACCATCGTCCTGGGGGACTTCGCCTCGGACGTGCCTGCCGTGCAGGAATCGTTGTTCTAAGCGTGCTCGGTAGACTTGGACGGTGCTGAACGAATTCTGGAACACCGCGCCCACCGCCTACAAGGTCATGGTCTTCACCGCTATGGGGCTGATCGGCGTCGGAATCGTCCTGAACCTGATCGGCAACACGTCCGGAAACCAGGGCCTGGCCACCGCCTCCCTGCCGCTGATTGGGATCGGCCTCCTGTTGCATGTCGCCGGGATCGTGGTCCGGGGCCAGGCGATCCGGAAGAACTATAAGCGGTAGGCCGCGTTCCTGCGCACGTGGTCGCGGGCATGCGCCACTGCCGACGGGAGGTCTTCGAACAGGTGCTTGTGGTGCCGGAGCGAACGGATCACTCCAACATTGGTCACCAGGGCCAGATGGTCAGGCCGGACCCCCTTGAGCAAAACCGTGACGCCGCGCAGTTCCAAAGCAGAAATGACTTCCACGAGGGCGTGGGCGCCGGTGGCGTCGAGCATCCGCAGCTGGGAGAGCCTGACGATGGCCACCTGGGTGTCCTTCACCTGGCTGATCTCCTGGAGGATGCGTTCAGCGGCGCCGAAGAACATGGCGCCATCCAACCGGAAGATGGCAATATGCTCATCACCGTCGGTTGGTGGCCCTGAAATCTCCTCGCGCTGCACACTGCTCAGCGATGCGAACTTCCGCAGGGTGAAGAGCGCAGCCGCGGCCAGGCCTATCTGGATCGCAACGATCAGGTCGAAAGCCACAGTGACGGTAGCCGTGAGCACAAAGACCGCCGCGTCCGGTCGCGTGGAGCGCAGGATTGCGGCAACGGTTCGCCGGGACACCATCCGCGCCGCGGTAACCATCAGGACCCCGCCCAGGGCTGCCAGCGGGATGCGGCTGACCATCCCGGACGCCAGGTAAACAATGCCCAACAGCACCACGGCGTGGACCGCAGCGGCCATCCGGGTTTTGGCTCCTGCCCTCACATTGACGGCAGTTCGTGCGATGGCTCCGGTAGCCGGCATGCCGCCGAACAGTCCCGCGGCGATGGAAGACAGGCCCTGGCCCGTAAGCTCCCGGTCCGGGCTATAGGCACCGCTTGGTGCGCCGTCCGGCCCCGTCATGCCTGCGGCCACCCGGGCGGAGAGCAGGGATTCGATCGAGGCCAGGACCGCGATTGCCACGGCCGGCATGGCCAGGCTGCCCAGCGAGGCCGGATCAAAGCCAGGGAACGCGGGTGAGGGCAGGGAGTGCGGCAAGGGACCGATCCGCGGGATGTCCAACTGCAGGAGTTCGGCCGCCGTGGTCGCCAGGAGCACCGCGAGCAGGCTCGCCGGAAGGGCCCGGAACAGCTTCTGCACCAGGATCATCACGACGGCGACACCCGCCACAAGCGCGAGTGTCAGCAGGACAGTGGGCGCCACTGCCCCGGACGCCGCCTCGATCGCGGCCAGCAGGGTGTTGTGGCCAGGGATGCCGGATGTACCGGTGGCCAGCGGAACCTGCTGGAGGAAGATGATGGCGGCAATGCCCAGCGTGAAGCCTTCCACTACGGGCCATGGGATGAACGCCACGGCCCGCCCCAGGCCGCTGACTCCCAGTATGCAGACCAACAGTCCCGCCATAAGGGACAGCAGGGCCACGCTGCCGGTGCCATGGACGGCCACCACCGGGGCGAGGACCACGACCATGGCGCCGGTGGGCCCTGACACCTGGACCGGGGATCCACCCATGACGGCAGCCACCAGCCCGGCCACGATCGCCGTGATGAGCCCGGCCTCGGCGCCAACCCCGGAGCTGACGCCGAACGCCAGCGCCAGCGGCAAAGCCACGATGCCCACGGTAATGCCCGCCAGCAGGTCCGCCCGCCAGAACTCCCGGATGCCGGTGTAGTCGGCCCGGGACGGCAGGAACCGGCTGAAGCCCCGGGAACCAAGGCGTAGGTGGTGGCTCACAGGGCGCTTCCCCCGGACAGGTGGCCATCCGGCAACTGCTGTGCCAGCCGGAGTTGTTCGTTGGAGTCAGCGAGGCTGTCGAGCAGGAACGTGCGGGCGACAGCAAGCAGCTTCGAAATTCCCGGGTGCGCAAGGCGGTACGTCACGGCGTTGGCGGACCGCGCCGACGTCACCACCTTGTGCTTGCGCAGCGTGGCCAGATGCTGGGAGAGATGGGAGGCCTCCAGGCCGGTCTCGGCAAGGAGGTAGCTCACTGCGGCTGTGTTCTCCGGAGCGGCGGCCAGCAGCTCCAGGATCCGGATCCGGGCCGGGTGGGCCAGTGCTTTGAACAGGTTGGCTTTGATCTCATAAAGCGGAGCCTGGGCGGGAGTCAGCATGGGAGGCTCCTTGTGTGGAGTAGCCGGCAATCCAAGGGACGAGGAACCGCAGCGACTTGATGGAATGATGAATCCATCATATCAGGGCGTCGCAAGACCCCGCCGACTGCCGGGCAGCGATAGGCTTGAACGCATGACTATCAATCCGGACCTGCAGGGCCGCAGCTACCCTGCCGCAGAGGTATACGACGTCGGCCGCGAGAAAATCCGCGAGTTCGCCCGCGCCGTCAAAGCCACGCATCCAGCCCACTTCGACGTCGACGCAGCCAAGGCCCTGGGCCACACCGATCTGGTGGCCCCGCCGACGTTCGCGATCATCATCGCCCAGCGGGCCGACGCGCAGCTGATCGAGGATCCGGAGTCAGGGATTGATTTTTCCCGGGTGGTCCACGCCGACCAGCGCTTCACCCACCATCGCCCCATCTTCGCCGGCGACCAATTGGTGGCGGAACTGCACGTTGACGGCGTCCGTGCCATGGGTGGCGGTGCCATGATCACCACCCGCCAGGAAATCTTCGCCCTCGCCGCAGACGAATCGCGTGAAAGCGTTGCCACCACCACCTCATCCATCCTCGTCCGCGGAGAGGGACAATAACCATGAGCCCCACCTTCAACGAACTTACGGCTGGCCAGGAAATCGGCAGCCGCACGGTCGAGGTCACCCGCACGGACCTGGTCAAGTACGCCGGCGCGTCCGGCGACTTCAACCCCATCCACTGGAACGAAGCGTTCGCCACCGGTGTGGAACTTCCCGGCGTCATCGCGCACGGCATGTTCACGATGGGTGCCGCGGTCCAGTTGGTGACTGACTGGGCAGGGGACCCCGCCGCCGTCGTCGACTTCCAGACCCGCTTCACCAAGCCGGTCCTGGTCGCGGACACCACTGGCACCGCTGAGCCCGGGGCCACCATCGAGGTCAGTGGCGCCATTGGAAAGCTCGACGCCGATGCCGGCACCGCCCGCGTTGACCTCACCGTGGTCTCGGCTGGCCAGAAGGTACTGATGAAGGCCCAGGCCGTGGTCAGGCTCTCCTGAACCCCAAGGAGCCTCTGACCGCCACAACAACTGCCGCCGCGGAGGTCACCGCCTGGCGCAACGCCGTCGTTGTGGCCTACGCGGCCAGCGGCCTGGCTTTCGCGTCCTGGGTGTCGCGGCTTCCGGCAATCCGGGACGGACTCGACCTGACCCCAGGCAACATTGGCCTGCTCCTGCTGTGCATGACGCTGGGATCCTTCGTTTCGGTCTCCGCGTCCGGCCTGATTGTGCTCCGGCTCGGTTCCAAGCGGACCATCCGGACCGGCAGCATCATGGTGGGCTGTGGGCTGGTGATCGCAGGATTCGGGACGTCGGTGCTTGCCACCCCTGTCGCTGTGGCTGTGGGCCTGGCCATCATCGGCCTGGGCACCGCCAGTTGGAACACCGCCTCCAACGTTGAAGGGGCCGCGGTGGAACGTGCCGTGGGCCGGCACATCATGCCCCGGCTCCACGGTGCCTTCAGCCTGGGCACCGTGGCCGGTGCCGGACTCGGAGCCTGGGCTGCTGCCGCCTCGCTCCCGGTGTTCTGGCACCTGGCGGCGGCCGGCGTCGTGGTGGCTGTTTCGGTGACGACGGCGGCGGGATGGTTCCGCGCGGACGTTACCCCCGTGGCGGGGCAGCGGGCATATGTACCCGATAACTTCGAGGATCCGTCCACGGGGCCGATCCCGATCATCACGCCCGGTGGGACTCAGGCCGAGTCCGCCGAAGCCCCGTTGGACAACAAGCGCAGGATCGCCCAGGCCTGGCGGGACCGGCGCACCCTTCTCCTGGGCGTGATGGTCCTGGGACTGGCACTTGCCGAGGGCGCCGCGGGCGACTGGGTTGCCCTGGCCCTCGCGGACGGCCACGGCCAGACGGACGCCGCCGGCGCCGCAGGCTATGGTCTCTTCGTTACTTTCATGACCGTTGGGCGGTTCGCCGGGACCCTGGTCCTGGACCGCTTTGGCCGCGTCCCGGTGATGCGCTGGTGCGCGGCGCTGGCCGTATTTGGACTCGGGCTGTTTGTGTTCGCCCCGGTCCCATGGATTGCCTTTGTCGCCCTGGCCATCTGGGGGCTCGGCGCATCGCTGGGCTTCCCGGTGGGCATGTCCGCCGCCGCTGACGACCCCGCCAAGGCAGCCGCCCGGGTCTCGGTCGTTTCCACCATCGGCTACGGCGCGTTCCTGTGCGGGCCGCCGCTGCTGGGCCTGCTCGCCGAGCACGTGGGCATCCTGCACTCGCTGCTGGCCGTGATGGTCATGCTGGTGGTGAGCTTCCTGCTCTCCCCGGTGGCCGGCAAAGTTCCGTAGGCATCGCCTGCGTTAGGGTTGATGGGTGACCCAGACAATGCTCTCCGCCCTGACCACGGCCGCCGTCGGAGGTCCCGCCGGCAAATTTGTTCAGGCCCGGACCGAGGCCGAGATCATCGACGCCGTCCGGACGGCAGACGCCGCCGGGGAGCAGGTCCTCATCATCGGGGGCGGCTCCAACCTCCTGATTTCCGACGACGGGTTCCCCGGAACCGTGGTCAGGATCGCTTCGGAGGGTTTCACCGTGAACGCCGAAGACTCCTGCGGCGGCGTCGCTGTGGTGGTGCAGGCCGGCCACAACTGGGACGCCCTCGTGGAACACGCTGTGCTGCACGCCTGGTCCGGGATCGAAGCCCTCGCCGGGATTCCCGGTGCCACCGGTGCCACGCCTGTCCAGAACGTGGGGGCCTATGGCTCGGACGTTTCACAGACCATCGCCGCCGTGCGGACCTGGGACCGGACCCGGAACGCTGTGCAGACGTTCACCAACTCGGAACTGAAGTTCGGGTACCGCGATTCAATCCTCAAGCAGACCACCGTGGACGGGTCGCCCCGCTACGTGGTGCTGACGGTCGAGTTCCAGCTGCCGCTGGGCCGGATGAGCGCCCCTATCCGGTACGCCGAGCTTGCCCGTTCCCTGGGCGTGGAGCCCGGCAAACGTGCCTATTCCAACGATGTCCGCCGGGAGGTGCTCCGACTGCGCGCCTCCAAGGGCATGGTGCTGGACTCCGCAGACCGCGATACCTATTCCACCGGCTCGTTCTTTACCAACCCGATCGTCCCGGCGGACATGGCCGCACGGCTGCCCGATTCTGCGCCGCGGTACCCGGCCGGGTCCGACGGCCTGGTGAAATTGTCCGCGGCCTGGCTCATCGACCACGCGGGCTTTGGAAAAGGCTACGGGCTGGAGGAAGGCAGTGTGACCGGCGGACGGGCCTCGCTTTCCACCAAGCACACGCTGGCCATCACCAACCGCGGCTCCGCCAGCGCCGCGGACATGGTGGCCGTCGCACGCGAGGTGCGGGCCGGCGTCGTCGAACGCTTTGGCATTGAGCTGCACCCCGAACCGCTGCTTATCGGTCTGTCGCTTTAGCCCCGGCCGCCCGCGCAGCGGCGTCGCGCTGGCCAGCTTCACTGTCAGCGAGCCGGACGTTCGCCGCCATGCCGAGCACGGCTGTGGCCCAGCCGGTCAGGGCGAGGTAGGGGCCCATAAACAGCCAGATCAG
Organism: Pseudarthrobacter sp. CCNWLW207; assembly: GCF_037203945.1. NCBI lineage: Bacteria > Bacillati > Actinomycetota > Actinomycetes > Micrococcales > Micrococcaceae > Pseudarthrobacter > Pseudarthrobacter sp. CCNWLW207. Next base: position 56,462 of record NZ_JBBCBS010000003.1, read on the forward strand.
GAGCCCTGGGAGCGACGGGTTTCCACCGCCGGCAAGGATGCAGGTCACGAGGCCGGTGACCGCAACGGCGTGGGACAGGATCCAGAGGACCTTCCCGCTCAGGGGGTGCTGCTTCCAGTCGCGGAGAATGCGGAGGGTACTGTGGCCCACGCGAATACCGGGAAACAGGACGGCGTAGCCGCCACCGAGGCTGAACGCCAAGGAGGACAGCAGCAGCGAAAGTTCTGATTCCCCGTGTGCCAGGAACCCGGTGACTGCAGGCAGTCCCACCGCCACACCGGCGAGGACCGAAACGGTCCCTCCCACCATCCATCCTTTTGTTTCGCGCGCGAACAACTGCCACAAACTCCCCAAAGTCATGGTTCTACCCTAGCGGCCACGCCATAGGGGCGAGGACCATTGCTGCCCCACCTGGCGGCCCAGGCCCAGGTTTTCAACCATGTTGGGGAGTTCGTCAACAACCTAGGATGAGGTCATGGCAGGAACGGCATCGAAACGTGTAGGCCGCAAGCTCCTGGGCCGGCTCCGGCTGGCGTCCCAAGGACTGCTGGGGCCCGGCCTGGGCTCGGTCCCGGAGGCTGTCCGCTGGATGACGGCCTCCCAGGCCCAGGACTTTCAGGCGGCGCTGTGGGCTGTCGGCTGCCGTGTACCGGGCTCCGGACTGGCGGACGTCCGGGCAGCCCTGGACGAGGGCTCTGTGGTTCGTTCCTGGCCCATGCGGGGAACGCTTCACCTGGTGGCACCTGAGGACCTGCGCTGGATGCTGGGCCTCACCGCCGATCGGCTCACGCGCAGCATCGCCGGCAGGCACCGGGAGCTTGACATCACCTGGGCCGACATCGAGAAATGCCGCGACGTTGCCCTGGAACGCGTCGCGGGAGGCGGTTCCCTGAGTAGGACTGAACTCTTCGCAGTGTTTGAGGCGGCAGGGCAGCCCACCACTGGCCAGCGGGGGATCCACATCCTTGGGACGCTGTGCCGCCACGGCTGGCTTGTGCAGGGTCCGCTGGCCGGAAACCAGCAGCTGCTGGTGGCTTTCGATGAGTGGATCCCGGAGTCTCGGGAGCTGGAGCGGCAGGAGGGAATCGCCGAGTTTGCGCTGCGCTATTTCCGCAGCCACGGTCCAGCCACCGTCCGTGACTTCGCATGGTGGACGCAGATCCCCCTGACTGACGTGCGGCCCGCGTTTGAGCAGGTTCGCGCGAAGCTGGTCGAGGTGGAATTCGGCGATACCAGCTACTGGATGTCACCGGAAACAGCCGCGCTGCTTGACGACGGCGTGCCTGGACAGCGGTCCGTCCTCCTGCTGCCCGGCTTTGACGAGTTTCTCCTGGGTTACCAGGACCGGAGCCTGGTCTTGGCGCCGGAGCACGCGAATAAGATCGTCCCGGGCGGCAACGGCGTGTTTAAGAAGACCATCGTGGCCGGGGGAGAGGTGATCGGCACGTGGGCTCGGGCCGGGACCAACAGGAGCGCCGCCGTCGTACCTGAACTCTTTGACGAAACCCGGCCGCTCGGTGCCGGCGCGCAGGCCGCCTTCACGAGGGCCGTCGAAAGGTACGTCAGCTTCCTGGAGCACTGAAGCGCGCAGAGGACACGGAATCGGCCCGGGGACACCTGAATTCAGGCATCCCCGGACCGATTGCGTGTCCTGGAAGGAAGCGGGCGGGCTACAGGTTCCCGGTGGCGATGTTGAGCATGCGGCGCAGCGGCTCGGCGGCACCCCAGAGCAGCTGGTCACCGACCGTGAAGGCGCTGATGTACTGCGGACCCATTTCCATCTTGCGGATGCGGCCCACGGGGATGTCCAGTGTTCCGGATGCAGCCACAGGAGTCAGACCGGCCATGGAGGCTTCCTTGGTGTTCGGGATGACCTTGGCCCACTCGTTGTCCTCGGCCACGATCTTCTCGATCTCGGCCACGGAGAGGTCCTCGCGGAGCTTGAGGGTGAGGGCTTGGGAGTGGGATCGCATGGCACCGATCCGGATGCAGAGGCCGTCCATGATCACGCGGTTCTCTTCCGAGGTGCCCAGGATCTTGTTGGTTTCAACCCCGGCCTTCCACTCTTCCTTGGACTGTCCGTTGCCGAGGTCGGCATCGATCCAGGGGATCAGGGAGCCGGCCAGCGGCACGCCGAACTGTGTGGCGTCGATGTCGGTGCGCTGGTGGGCCAGGACCTTGCGGTCGATTTCCAGGATGGCCGACGCCGGGTCGTCCAGTTCCGAGCTGACCTCGGCGTTGAGCGTGCCGAACTGGCTCAGCAGTTCGCGCATGTGCCGGGCGCCGCCGCCGGAGGCGGCCTGGTAGGTCATGGACGTGCCCCATTCGACGAGGCCGTTCTTGAACAGCCCGCCGAGGCCCATCAGCATGCACGACACAGTGCAGTTGCCGCCGATGAAGTCCCTGGTGCCGTTGACCAGGCCCTTGTCGATGACGTCGCGGTTGATCGGGTCTAGCACGATGATGGAGTCGTCGTTCATCCGCAGGGTGGAAGCGGCGTCGATCCAGAGGCCGTCCCAGCCGCGGCCCCGCAGCTCGGTGTGCACGCGCTTGGTGTAGTCCCCGCCCTGGGCGGTGACAATAATGGGCAGCTTCGCCAGGGTCTCGACGTCAAACGCGTCCTCGAGCTTGCCGGCCCCATCAGCAAACGACGGGGCGGCACCTCCTGCGTTTGAGGTGGAGAAAAACACCGGGTTGATGTTGGCGAAGTCGCCCTCATCCTGCATGCGCTGCATCAGGACGGAACCGACCATGCCACGCCAACCGACAAGTCCAACGGACGGGGTAGCTGCTGTAGTCATTCGTACAGTTTAGACTTCGGAACCGGCAGGGCGCAGTCGGTTACGTCACGCCGTTGCTGTCCGGCCGCAAGGGCCATCGGCTGTGTCAGGTCTGCCTCGGTTTCACGTTCCCGGTCACAGAGCGGGGTCCGCAGGGGCTTTGGATTGTTCCCGCAACCAGCGCCGGCGCCGACCCGCGATGATGAAGGCCCAGACGGCCCCGGCTAAGGTCAGCGCCGCGACGATGGCCGCATAGACGGACAAGCCGGGCTCACCAGCAGCCGCGAACGCCCCATAGACCATCATCCCGGCCATGGCTATCAGGAAGATGCCGACTCCCGTGATCAAGCCGGGGCTCTGCACAGGCGTTATGGCAGCCATGGAGTACCCTTCCGGGACTCCGCCCGGACCGTATTGCTCCTCGTATTGGCGCACATTGAAGCGGTTTGGATCATATGGCGTACCGTCGGGTCGACGGAAGACTTTACGGTCAGGTTTCACAACGATGTTCCTATCCGAGGAGTTGTTCGTTCAAGAGACTTTCAACTTCCGCCAGGCTCAATGTCCCGCCCAGTGGCACGGCGCGTTCATCACCACGGCTGACTGCGGCTTCCCAACGGTCCCCGGATGCGCGGAGAATGACGTTCCGGGCCGAGGAGCCATCAACGGTCGATGAAAGAACCACCTTTGCATTCGTGGCTTGGGAGCAGTGCTCGGCGGCAAGCTGTGCCAAAGTCCCCGCGACACCGTGGCTGGCCATCTGGACCTGGGCAAACCAGCCGCCCAGCCCCCGTGGCTGGAGGAATGCCGCTAAGTCCGGAGCGTGAATGAAGACCGCCGCCTGGGGTGCGTCATCCGAAAGGAATGAGGCGCTGGTCCAGCGCGTGGCATTCCCCAGGGCATAGGCTATGGCCAGTGCCAGTCCTGTAGGAACCAGTTCGTCGCCCTCGACTTTGAGCTGTTGCCGCGCGAGCAGCGATGACGTTCCCGCAACACGCAAGTCGTCGCTGCTCGAGGGCCACTGCAGCATCAGTGCGTCGGCGGATTTCCTCGTGCTCGCTGTGTCATAACATCCGAGTAGGTACAACAACTCGGCAATCCCATAGCCAGCTGGCGAAAGGCCGGTGCCCTCGATGGTCTCAGCACTCATGTTTAATATCTCCTAACGAAGTCAATTTTCACCAGTTCCAGGGAAGAAGCTTGGCCGGATCCTTGGCCACGGCGGTGACGCCCTCACTGACCCTGTCGGCCACCCATTCGGCCCCGTCGGCGATTTTTTCCCGGTTTTCCCATACGGCAATCCCTACGTTGGCGGCGATCAGGAACGGCTGCTGGGGACCAGGGAAGAGAGCGGCCGCCCCTAAGGCAGCCTTCGTCGTGCTCCAGACGCCGTCGCCTATCTCACCCTTGGAGAAGCTGTTGACTGCGCTGCCCGCGTCGATGACTGCGCCGAGGCCGCCAAGGACGTTTCCAAAGGTCTTCACGCTTTTGAGCGCAGAAAAAACCTTGTCCGAGCCTTCGGTGAGATCTGCCGCGCTGTCCAGGGCCTTGGCTGCCTTGGTAAATAGTGGCGAGTCCAACGTATCCCAGAACTTGTTGGTGGTGCCGGCGAAGTTGAACGCGTTATGCCAGCTGGCAAGTTCGGTGCCTGCCTGAAGGGGCAGGCTTATCGTTCGCAGCGTGTCCGGTACCACCTTGTAGACCTCCCACGGCTTTGCCACGTAGGTGTCCCACCAGGTGTCGTCCTCCTCGTGCTCCCAAAAATAGGGATCCCGGGACGGCCCGACGCCGGAGTCAACTCCGCCGTTCCCGGATGTTCCGCTTTGTCCCCTGGAGCCCGGCCCGCCGCCGGATCCAGGCGCCGCATTGCTCGCCTTCTCCTGCTCGGTGGCGTTCTCCAGCAGTTTCTTGGACTCCTGCTTGAGCGCGGAAGCCGCTTGCTGGAGCAGCGCACGGTGGCTGCCGTTCCAGTCGGAACGGAACATGGCAGCGTCCTGGCCCTTCCAGGAAGGGTTGTTGTTGATCTGGTTGCTCAGCAGGGTTGACTGCTGGAGCAGGGTGTCGGACGCCTTGCCGAACTGCTGCGCCAGCGTCCGGAGCTCGGCGACGTCGGCGCCCCACATGTTTCCTGCCACAAGGCATCATCCCCCAAATGTCTCTGCAGCAAATATTCGTCAGGCTGCCTGCACAACTCTAGTAGCGGAGCAAAAGGCCCGCGATGGGCTGTCCTCCCCATCCGCCCACCGGCAAAACGCGTCAGCCGCGGTCGCTTTCCTCCAGCACGGCAGCCTTACGCGCACGCAAGGCAAAGAAGGCACCAAACGCGAACACCTGCGTCACCACCACCAGCACGATTGCTCCGGCGATCTTGTTGCCGCCCAGGATCATGGTCAGTCCAACAATGGCGGACAGCAGCGCCAGCAGCGGCAGCAGCATATACCCGAGGACAAAGAGGGTTTCCGGTTTCTTCAGCATCTCAGCCCGCCGTCCGTACCCATTTGGTGAACCTGTATTGAGTCCCGTTGGCAGCCGTGAGCCAGCCGTCCGGCGGAACGGAAGCAGCCGCCTCCCAGGTTTCGCCAAGCTCGGGGGCGAAGGTGTCGCCGTCGGCCTCCATATCGATGGTGGTGACCACCGCGACGTTGGCGAGGTCGGTGGACTGGCGGAACACTTCACCGCCGCCGAGGATCCAAACGGTCTCGCCGCCGTCGACGAACTGGGATTCCAGGAGGGCGTCATCCAGGGAAGGAACCACGACGGCGCCCTCTGCCTCGGGTGACTCCCCCCAGCCTTTTTGCCGCGTAATGACGATGTTGGTCCGGCCGGGGAGCGGTCGATACTTATCCGGGAACGACAACCAGGTCTTGCGCCCCATGATCACCGGGTGTCCCATGGTGAGCCGGTTGAAGTGCTTCAGGTCCTCCGGCAGGTTCCACGGCATGTCGCCGTCCTTGCCGATTACTCCGCCGGACGTTTGGGCCCAGACCAGGCCGACGCCCGTGACGGAGCCGGCGAGTTCCTCGGTGAAGGCCTGGGGATCTGCGGTGTTCTCGGTGCTCATACGGCGATCGGAGCCTTGATCGTGGGGTGGTGCTGGTAACCGACCACTTCGAAGTCCTCCAGCGTGTAGTCAAAAATCGACGCCGGCTTCCGCGTAATGACCAGCTGCGGGTACTCGTAGGGCTCGCGCTCCAGTTGCTTGAGGACCTGGTCCATGTGGTTCTCGTAGATGTGGACGTCCCCGCCGGTCCAGACAAATTCGCCAACACCCAGCCCGGCCTGCTGCGCCACCATGTGGGTCAGCAGTGCGTAGGAGGCAATGTTGAAGGGAACCCCCAGGAACATGTCCGCGGAACGCTGGTAGAGCTGGCAGGAGAGCTTGCCGTCCGCGACATAGAACTGGAAGAACGCGTGGCACGGCGGCAGGGCCATGTCCTTGAGTTCCGAGACGTTCCAGGCGGACACGATGTGCCGGCGTGAGTCAGGGTTCGTCTTGAGGTTCTCCACCAGCTCGGCGATCTGGTCGATATGTCCGCCGTCAGGCGTGGGCCAGCTGCGCCATTGGACGCCGTAAACCGGTCCGAGTTCGCCGTCGGCGTCGGCCCATTCGTTCCAGATAGTTACGCCTTGGTCCTGCATCCACTTCACGTTTGATTCACCGCGCAGGAACCACAGGAGCTCCACGGCAACGGACTTGAAATGGACGCGTTTCGTGGTGATCAGCGGGAAGCTGGTGGCCAGGTCGAAGCGGATCTGCCGGCCGAACACGCTGGTGGTGCCCGTTCCCGTACGGTCGGATTTGTGCGTGCCATGGGCCATGACATCGCGCAGGAGGTCTTCATAAGGCGTTGGGATGCTCACGGCTAAAGTCTACCGGGGAGGCAGCCCGAGGCCGTCGGCGACATCGCGGCGCGGCCGAAAAACGCCGTAGCCAGTGAGGCCGTCAGCCCTTCCTCAGCTTTCCGCGGACCAGGTCCAGCAGCAACTCCTCGCTGAGCCGGGCGTCCCGGCCCGAACGGACCAAGAGGTCGACGGCGGCAGTCACCGCTTCGGGCACGGTGCAGCCTGGCAGTCCGGCGGCGCTGCCATGTGCCGCGTGCGCAACAATGGTGCCGTTCCGCCGTCGGGACTCTAGGAGTCCGGCTGCTTCCAGCTCCTTGTAGGCCCTGGCGACGGTCCCCGCAGCGATGCCCAGGTCCGCGGCAAGGCTCCGGACCGTGGGCAGTCGGCTGCCCACCGGGAGTGCGCCGGTGGCGATCAGGGAGCTTATTTGGGAGCGGATCTGCTCATACGGCGGGGTTGCCGAGCGCAGGTCCACGGAGATTCCGGCGTTCACCGTGACCCTTCCGGCACGGACTGCGCCGGGGCTGCAGGAACCCGGGCGAATCCCCTGACCGGGATAATGGCGATGACCACCCCCGCAGTGGTGAGCGCCGCCCCCACGACGGCACCGGGCTGCCAGGTGGCGGAGGACGCAGGGAGTCCCAGCAGCGGCGGGACGGCATTGCTGGCTGTTATGAGCAGCACACCGCCTTGGGCAACGCAATAGGCTGCGATGGTCCGCACCACACGGTGGACTGTGATCGCCCGGAGCGCGGCGTCGAGACCGGCGACGCCGGTCGTGATGCCGCGGCGCATCCTTGCCGCGGCCACGGGCAGGCAGGAGATGGCTGCTACGGCCACGGTGGCCAGGACCGCGGCAATCCAACTGCCGGACGCACCGCGCCCGGCCTCGACAAGCTGCAGTTCACCCGCAGCGGCCACTGCTGCGACCGCGGTGAAAAGTGCGACGGCGGCAATCGCCGTGGTCAGCAGGGCCGGGCTGACCGCCTGCCGCGGCCAGGTCCTGGGGACGTCGGGGGAGCCGTAGTTGCGGTGCAGCAGGAGCTCGCCCGCAGCCGCTACCAGCAGCAGGACGGCAGCCATCAGCGCAACCAGGATCACCGGCTGTGCCCGGAGGCCGGGAACAAAGAACCCCAGCGTGCCCGCGACAAGCGGGGCAAGCCCTGTGGCTGCCCCGAGGGAAACTGAGAGGCGCGTCGCCGGATGTGCGGCGGCCGGAGCTTGCGACGATCCCACGCCGGAGCCGCCCCCCTGCGCGCTGGGCAGTTTGGGGGGAGCCCACCCCAACATCACCAGCAGCACCACAAATGACGCGAATCCCGCAGGATTGGTCCAGCTCGTGATGTTGGCTGAAGGGTCAGGCCGGGCTGCGAAGTTTCCCCCTACTGCCGCAAGTCCTGCGGCGATGGTTGCCACCGTCCGCAGGAGCCTGTTCATGGCAATGGTCCGCAGGAGGTCGTTCTCTGCCGCGTCCAGGGCCTCGAGCTGCCTCCGGCGGCTGATCAGGGTCAGTACCAGGACTGTGCCCAGGGCCAGCGCAAGCCAGCCGGCGCCGAGGCAGGCCGCGAGGACGGAACCCTGGATCCGGCCGTCTCCGCCCATCCGGCTGAAGCCCGGGCCGCGTTCCTGGCCGTTGAATGGAACGGCCTCGTAGCCCGGGAGCGTGGCCACCCAGCCGATATGCAGTGCCGAGGCAGCGAAGATCGCCGCGACCGTCCAGGTGAGGGCGCGTGGCAGGAAGTCCCGGACTCGGCGGACCTCCAGCGTTGCCAGCCCTCGGGGGAGCTGCGGTCCGGGGTAGCTGAGCTGTCCGATGGCATGGACGGCCAGGCAGCCGAGGATGGGCCAGGCCAACGCGACCAGGATGCTTGCGGGGCTGGCCAGCGGGGGAGAGGCGTTCCCGGCTGGAAGGATACCGGCACTTCCCACTGTTTGGAGGGAGCTTGCGAGCCATCCGATGACGCCGATCCACAGCGAATGCTGGGACACCGTGACGGCTGTGGTTCCCCCGCCAGGGGCCCGGATCACCCACCGCAGCAGCAAGTACAGGCCGGCTGCCAACAGGAAGGGGCCCAGCAGGACCATGGGCGGAACATTGTGGACCGCAAACTCAAAACCGTCATTCGACACGCTATCCCCCAGGCTGGTGCGTCAATGTATCAAGTATTTGATACAAAAACTCCGGGGTCAATGTGTGGCCCGGCGCGGCCGGGAGCCGGGCAGCCTTTAGTCGTCAAACGGTTTGAACTGCTCCACGGCGACGATCCGCTGCTTGCTGTGGTGTGTAACGTGGAACACCAGGATCTCTCCCGGCGCGAGGTAGGGATCGGACGTTGGCAGGAGCCCGCGCAGGCGGCCCGGCATCGCTTTTCCCAGCTGGTCGAGGACGGTCGGCAGTGCCGGCCGGTGCGTGCAGACGGCAACGCCGCGCTGTTTGTCCAACAGCGTGGACACAACGGCAGCGGTTTTCTTCGGGTTCCGGGCGTGCCGGTGTTCGGTCAGGGCATCCACCAGCTTGATCTTTGCGTCCACGGCCTTGGCATACGGCGCGATGGTGGCAACACAGCGCAGCCACGGACTGCTGACCACGCGTTGCGGCTTCCAGGCCTGCAGCAGGCGCCCCACGGCCTGCGCCTGCCTGATCCCGGTGGCGGCCAAGGGCCGCTCTCCCTCGGCCTTGGACCAGGATGAACGCGGCTTGGCTTTGGCATGCCGCACCACAATCAGTGGCCAGGTAGCCAGTTCGTGGCGTTCGTGGGCTTCCCGGAGATACTCAAGGGGAGCGACGTCGGACGGGTTGGACAGCAGCGCCGCAGCCTTCTCGGGAGCGCACCACATAACACTGTCAACTTCCTTGCCGTCGGGCCGAAGGGTTGCCCCGTTCACCTGGACGGCCCAGTAGTGGACCACTTTCAGGCCCGTGGCCACGTGATAGTGGATGGGCGGAAGCGGGATGCCCAGCTGGGCGGTGAGGCCGATTTCCTCCTGGATCTCGCGGACGGCACATTCGGGGATCGTCTCGCCGGCGTCAATCTTGCCTTTGGGCCAGGACCAGTCGTCATAGCGCGGCCGGTGGATCAGCAGGACCTCTAAACGGTCTTTATTGATCCGCCACGGCAGGGCGCCGGCAGCAGTAACTGCTACCGGCTCGCCGGGATGGTCTGTCTGGTCTGCTACCGGTGTATCGCTTGCCAACACCGCTGCCCTACCGGCGGCTCAAGGAGCGCTGGCGCGGCCTCGATGCAAGGAGCCAGGACTGGACGTCGTCGAGGTGGGTGCCGTCGTCGGCGATGTGATGCCGGGTCCAGTCACCTTGGTTGTCCAGGTGCCAGCTCGCCGTCTCCGGGTCCATGTACCGGCGCAGCAGGTCCAGGACGTAGGTGATGTCATCCGGGCTGGCGAGCTGCACCAGGGCCTCGACCCTCCGGTCCAGGTTACGGTGCATCATGTCGGCCGAGCCGATGTAGACCACAGGGTCGCCCCCGTTCGCGAACGCGAATACACGGGAGTGCTCCAGGAACCGGCCCAGCACGGAGCGCACTGTGATGTTCTCACTCAGGCCCGGAACGCCGGGACGGAGCGAGCAGATGCCGCGGACAATGACATCGACGTTCACCCCTGCCTGAGAAGCGCGGTACAGGGAATCGATGATCGCCTCATCCACCATGGAGTTGACCTTGATCTGGACGCGGGCCGACAGTCCGGCGCGGGCGTTGCGGATCTCGGTTTCGATGCGGTCAATGAGCCCGGAGCGGACCGACCTGGGAGCCACGAGCAGGCGCTTGAACGTTGACTTGGGCGCGTAGCCGGAAAGCTGGTTGAACAGCTTGGAAAGATCCTCGCCCACCTGGTCATTCGCTGTCAGCAGGCCCAGGTCCTCGTAGTAGCGCGCGGTCCGCGGGTGGTAGTTGCCGGTGCCGATGTGGCAGTAGCGGCGGAGGCCGTCAACTTCCTGCCGGACAACCAGTGACAGTTTGCAGTGCGTTTTGAGGCCCACGATTCCGTAGACCACGTGGACGCCGGCCTGCTCCAGCTTCCGTGCCCACGAGATATTTGCCTGCTCATCGAACCGGGCCTTGATCTCCACCAGGGCCAGGACCTGCTTGCCGGCCTCGGCAGCATCGATCAGGGCATCAACAATGGGCGAGTCACCCGAGGTCCGGTACAGGGTTTGCTTGATGGCCTGGACCTTGGGATCCGCGGCCGCCTGTTCCAGGAAGGCCTGGACCGAAGTGGAGAAGGAGTCGTAGGGGTGGTGGAGCAGGATGTCGCGGCGGCGCATGGCAGCGAAAACGTTGGCCGCCTTGGATGTCTCGGACTCGTTGAGGTACCGGGACGTGTGCGGCACATGCTTGGGGTAGTGCAGGTCCGCCCGGTCTATGCCGGCGATGACGGACAGTCCGCGGAGGTCCAGCGGCGCGGGGACTGAGTAGACCTCGGACTCTTCCACACCAAGCTCGCGGATCAGCAGGGCACGGATGTTGGGGTTGATGTCGTGCGTGACTTCGAGGCGGACGGGCGGGCCGAACCTGCGGCGCAGCAGTTCCTTCTCCAGCGCCTGAAGGAGGTTTTCGGCGTCATCCTCTTCCACTTCCACGTCTTCGTTGCGGGTGACCCGGAAGATGTGGTGTTCCAGGACTTCCATCCCGGCGAAGAGCTTGTCCAGGTGCACCGCGATGACTTCTTCGAGGGCAATGAACCGGGCAACACGTCCAGCGACGGCGCCGGCACGCGGTCCGTCGATGGAGATCAGCCGCGGAAGCTGGTCAGGGACCTTGACGCGGGCGAAGAGTTCCTTGTCGCTGACCGGGTTTCGCACCACTACGGCCAGGTTCAACGACAGCCCGGAGATGTAGGGGAACGGGTGGGCGGGGTCCACGGCCAGCGGCGTCAGGATGGGGAAGACTTTCTCGGCGAACATGGCGCTGAGTTGCTGCTTTGCGGCGTCGTCCAGTTCATCCCAGTGCATCACGTGGATGTGCTCGTAGGCCAGGGCCGGACGGATCTGCTCGGCGAAGACCTGGGCATGGCGCTGCTGCAGCCGGTGGGCTTCCTCACCGATCTTCTCCAGGACTTCCACCGGACTGAGGCCGGCGGGGGAGGGCACAGCCAGTCCTGTGGCGATGCGCCGTTTCAGTCCGGCCACGCGGACCATAAAGAACTCGTCCAGGTTGGAAGCGAAGATGGACAGGAAGCTGACCCGCTCCAGCAGGTGGAGCGTGGGATCCTCGGCCAGTTCCAGCACCCGGGAGTTGAAGGCAAGCCAGCTCAGCTCGCGGTCCAGGAACCGGTCGGGCCGGATATCGCCCTCAGGCTCGAGGTTGGGGGCGAACTCCGGGATGTCGATCCGGTCCTGCGTGGCACGTGATGCCGGAACTTCGGATGAACCAAAACGTGCCCGGACCGGCACGGCGGCGCCTTCGGACGTGACTGTTCCGGCGGGTTCCGGCTTCATGGGGTCTCCTCTTACCTGGCGCTGGATGCTGGCTCTCACGGCCGGCGCGGTTCTGTTTCAACCTTACAAGCATTCAGCGGCGCGGACCCCTAGATTTCGGGCGCTGGAAGTCGTGCGTCAGTCGATTGGACTAACCCGCCGTGACCGGTGCGTACATCACGTCCATATCCCACCGTGTGAACCCGAGATTTTGGTAGAGGCGCACGGCCGGGGCGTTGTCGGCGTCGACATAAAGCATGACGGCGTTCAGGCCCAAGTCCTGGAGATGGCGGATGCCTGCCACCGTCAGTGCTTTGCCCAGTCCCATTCCCTGCGCGGCAGGGGAGACGCCGACGACGTAGACCTCACCGATCGCCGGGTGGTCACCGTGGCGGGGGTGGACCTTGGTCCAGTGGTAGCCCAGCAGCCGGCCTGACCCGTCCACGGCCAGGAGGAACCCCGCCGGATCAAACCAGTCCTCGGCCATCCTGGCGTCCAGGTCGGCGCGGGTCATTCCGCCCTGCTCAGGGTGGTGGGCGAATGCCTCACGGTTCGCTGCCAACCAGGCGTCCTCGTCCTGGCCCGGCACAAAAGCACGCAGTGAAACCCCGTCCGGGAGGCCGGCGTCGGGAAGATCGGAGGAGGCAGTCGCCAGCCGCATCTTCCACAGTTCCCGGACCGGGCCGAAGCCGTAGCGGGCGGCAAGATCCGCCGCTGCCTCGTGATTGCCATGGGACCAGGCCTTCAGGCCGTCCAAGCCGCGTGTTGTTTTCAGCGCACCCACGAGGCGGTCGGCGACGCCTTGGTTGCGGTAACTCGGGTGAACTGCGATCTCCAGCACCCCGCCGCCGTCGGACTCTTCCACCACCACGGCGAAGCCGGCCAGGTCCTGCCCCGTTGCGGGATCCGAGTCCTCGTCCGGAGCGTACAGGGCCAGGCTCAGCAAGGAGTGCTCAGCGGAATCGCCGGCGCGGAGTGTGACCACCGTCTGTTCGGACAGCGAAGGATTGCCGTCGGATTCCTCCGCCGCAGCCAGTAGGCCACTGAAGTCCTTCAGTAACTGGTCATCCACACTGCCCCTGAGGACGAGGACGGGCCATTTCTCCGGATGTGCTGGGGTCATGAAGCTAGGCTATACGCCCCGGCCGTAGCTCTGCCGATTTGATAGGTGCGTGGCTTGACCGTATAGTCGGTATCCGATCCGGGCGAGCAGCACAACGCCGGATTCGAGGGGGATCCACCAGTGGGGTGGCCTCGATACGTTCGACCCGTATGTCCTCCACAACGAAGACTCATAAAACAGAACAGCCCCGGACAGTAGTCCGGGGCTGTTCTGTTATGGAACTGGGTCAGGTTCAGGCTTCCGTGAGTTCGTCTTCCTGCTGCCTTACAAGAGTAAGCCGGTAACCCACGTTCCTTACGGTGCTGATCAGGTTCTCGTGGTCTGCGCCTAGCTTGGCCCGGAGGCGCCGGACGTGGACGTCGACGGTCCGCGTGCCGCCGTAGTAGTCGTAACCCCAGACCTCGGTCAGCAGCTGTTGGCGGGTGAACACGCGTCCCGGATGCTGTGCAAGGTACTTCAGGAGTTCGAATTCCTTGAAAGTCAGGTTCAGGGGAGCGCCATTGACGCGGGCCGTGTAGCTCGCTTCGTCGATGACCACGCCGGCGGCCCGGATTTCGGTGGGGGCGTCGTCGGTGTCCGGAACGGCCCGTGCCACGGACAGCCTGATGCGGGCCTCCACCTCGGCGGGCCCGGCAGAGTCCAGCACGATGTCGTCCACGGCCCAGGCAGAGGAAACCGCAGCCATGCCGCCCTCGGTCAGGATCAGGACCAGCGGGGCGCTCAGGCCGGTGGCTTTCAGGAGCTGGGTCAGCGAACGGGCACCTACCAGGTCCTTACGGGCATCCAGCAGCACAATGTCGCATGGATCAGTCTCCAGCAGCGCGGTGGGTTCGGCGGCCAGGATGTGCACGCGGTGGTTCAGCAGTTCAAGGGCAGGCAGGATGTCCACCGATGAGCCGGTGCTGTTCGTCAATAACAGGATGTGCGACATTATTCCTCCAAGGGCCGTCCGCGCATCTTTGGGCGACTGAACCGGGTTTTCACCGGCCGGTACTGTCTCACTGCTGCGGTCTGGGCCGTCGATGGAAATATCCGGCCGGCAACCGAAGCAGGAAGCGTAGCTGAGCTTTGAGTATACCCAACCGCCCCTTAACAGACACTGATCGGGCCATCCTCCGTGTCCGTTTTGCGACACATCGCGGTCACATAGGGCAGGATTGAACACAGGGGCACTGTGCCCTGCCGGGGGCTGAACCGCCTCCCGGTCGCCAGCCAGAATGGGAATGCCGCGAATTGGGTGCAGAGTTGAAGCCGCGCACGTCAGAGCCAGGTCCCGCATGAGCGCGGATCTGCAAGCCCCGGTCCGTTCGCTGCCCTCGTGGACAATCGGCGCCTTTGGCATGGCCGGGCTGGCCGCCATCATTGCCGGGGTGTACACGTCTCCGGACACATTGCTCGCTGTCGCGGTGGTTGCGGCGCTCGCTGTCGGCGTCGGCTGGCCCCACTTCCTCCGTATTCCGGCGAAGAAGACCCTGGCCGCTGTCATTGCGCTGCCTGGTGTTGGCTCGGCGCTCGCGGCAGCTTATGCCCCTGCCCCAGGTTTCCTGGACTGGACACCGGCGTTCATGGCGCTGGGCATGATGGCCGTGTTTGTGGTGCAGCTCATCCGCGGCACAGGCCAGGCCCAGCGGCTCGAATCCACCTTGGGCTGCTGCGCCGGAGTGCTGCTGTCCTGCCTTGGTGCGGGCTGGATTGCCGGGGCCCGTTTCAACGGTGTCCGGGAAATGATGCTTGTCGCAGGCATCAGCGCCGCCGTTGCCCTGCTGGCAGGACTCATCCGCTGGCCCGACAGCATTGTGGCGCCGCTCGGCATCGTGATGGCCGGACTGGCCGGGCCACTCGCCGGCCTGGTTTTTTCCGACATCGCCGTCCTGCCGGCCGCGGTATTCGGGGTGGTAGTGGGTGCGGTGCTGGTCAGTTTCCGCCGGCTCGTCACACTCCGGGGCGCTCCACTTAACATTCCGGCGGCTCTTAGTATGGGTCTTGCACCCGTCTCAGCCGTGGGTTCGTTGGCGTACTTCATAGACAAACTACTCATCTACTAGGCGTTAGGATGGCATCATGTCCGTACTTGCATTTGAAATCTTCTTCCTCGTCCTGCTCGGTATCGCCAGCCTCGCCATGGCCTGGTTTGCAGGATTCGTCGTCTACCGCCTCTTCAAAGGCCAGAAGTAGACCGTTCAACAAGCTAGCCGTTTCCCGAGGTAATTGCTGTGCCGATTGAGATTCCCACAGATCTGACCCCCGAACTCGTCCCCCTTTCCTGGCTCATTGGTGAGTGGGAAGGCAGCGGCCGGCTCGGCAGCGGCGACGAGGACTCGGAACACTTTTTCCAGCATGTGTCCTTCACGCACAACGGTCTGCCGTACCTGCAGTACCGGGCGGAGAGTTGGTTAACGGCCGAGGACGGCACGCGCCTGCGGCCCCTTACCGTTGAGACCGGCTTTTGGGCACTGGAGCGCAAGCAACTCGACGCCGACGGCGGCCCGGGCCTGATCCCGGCGGACATCGTTCCGGCCCTCAAGAGCGCCGACGAGGTCGAAGCCCTGCGCAACAAGGATGGCGGGTTCGATATCTCTGTCTCGATCGCCCACCCCGGTGGCATCTCCGAACTCTATTACGGACAGATCAAGGGACCCCAGATCCAGCTCACTACCGACATGGTGATGCGCGGCAGCCACTCCAAGGACTACAGTGCCGCCACGCGGATTTTCGGCTTGGTGGACGGGAACCTCCTCTGGCGCTGGGACGTCGCAACCGGTGGAACATCGCAGCCGGGCAAGGGGCTTGAGGCGCATGCCTCCGCCTTCCTGAAAAAGGTTTCCTGAGACTTATTCATGACGCCCGCGGGGTCGTGGCCCTCAGTACACTTGGCTTCCTAGGCTTCACCCGCGAGTGAATCACAGGGAGCATCATGGCTGCACAGCAGAACGCCACGGATTTCAGCGATCTGAAGGCACTGTTCTTTAATGGCACGCTGAAAAGATCCCCGCAGACATCCAACACCGAGGGCCTGATCAACGTCAGCCGCCTCATCATGGAAAAGCAGGGTGTCAGCACCCGCGTCATCCGGACCGTGGACTATGACATCGCGAGCGGCGTGTACCCGGACATGACAGAGTACGGGTGGCCCACTGATGAGTGGCCTGAGCTGTACCCTGCGGTGCAGGAAGCGGACATCGTGGTGGTGGCGGGCCCCATCTGGCTGGGCGATAACTCCTCGCAAACGAAGAAACTCATCGAACGGCTCTACGCCCACTCGGGGCAACTGAACAGCAAGGGGCAGTGGGCCTACTATCCCAAGGTCGGCGGCTGCCTCATCACCGGCAACGAAGACGGCATCAAGCACTGCTCCATGAACGTCCTCTACAGCCTGCAGCACATCGGTTTCACCATCCCGCCACAGGCGGACGCTGGCTGGATCGGTCCGGTGGGCCCGGGTCCGAGCTACTTGGACGAAGGCTCCGGCGGCCCCGAATCCGACTTCACCAACCGGAACACAACGTTCATGACCTGGAACCTGTTACATTTCGCCCGGATGCTCAAGGACGCCGGCGGAATTCCCGCCTACGGCAACCTTCCTGAAGAATGGAAAGCCGGAACGCGTTTCGATTTCGAAAACCCGGAATACCGCTAGCGTCACCGGAATACTCACTGACCAAAGGACGTTGCCCCAGTATGACTACTCCCAGCCCACTGCTGTCGCGCCCTGGTGCCGTCGAGGGCGCCGGCGCGGACGCCGGCGTCGCAGCCCACTACGGTGAGCCCCTGCGCGAGCAGCGCGCCCTCGCAGCCGGCACCGCCGTCGTCGACCTCTCCCACCGCGGCGTGGTGACGGTCAGTGGCCCGGACCGGCTGTCCTGGCTGAACACCCTGTCCTCGCAGCAGGTCACGGGCCTGCAGCCCGGGGACTCAAGCGAACTGCTCCTGCTGAGCGTCCAGGGCCGGATTGAGTTTGACGCCCGGGTGGTGGACGACGGCGGGACCACCTGGCTGATCGTTGAGGCCGCCGAGGCCGGGCCGCTGGCGGAATGGCTGAACAGGATGAAGTTCATGCTGCGCGTAGAAATTAACGACGTCTCTTCAGACTGGGCAGTACTCGGCTCCACGCAGGAAGTGCAGGAATGGTCAGGCCTGCAGGCCTGGCGGGATCCCTGGCCCCAGGTGGGCGCCGGCGGTTACTCCTACGCTGTGGTTCCCGAAGACAGGCACCCCGGCCTGGAACGCCCTTGGTTCGAGTACCTTGTGCCAGCCGCTGAGCTGGAGCAGACGGTGGGGGACCGGCCACTCGCGGGCGTGTTGGCAGCAGAAGCCCTCCGCATTGCGGCCTGGCGTCCCCGGCTGGGCGCAGAAACCGATGACAAGACCATCCCGCACGAACTGGACCTCCTCCGCACCGCGGTGCACCTGGCCAAGGGCTGCTACAAGGGCCAGGAGACCGTCGCCCGCGTGCACAACCTGGGCCACCCGCCGCGCCGCCTGGTCTTCCTCCAGCTGGACGGGTCGCAGCACACCATGCCCGCACCCGGCAGCCAGGTCCTGCTGGGCGAGCGGAAGGTAGGCACGGTAACCTCCGTGGCCCAGCACTATGAAATGGGCCCGGTGGCACTGGCCGTCATTAAGCGGTCGGTTGCCCCCGATGAAATACTGACGGTAATGGACGGCGAGGAACCATACACCGCCGCCCAGGAAGTGATTGTCGCCCCCGACGCCGGCCAGGTAGTGGGGCGCCCGACAGGATTCCTGAGGGGGACTCGCTCATGACAGAAAACACTGCACCCGGCCCGGCAACGTCCGGCTCGACCGCACCTGACGACGAAACGCTGGAGCTCGCGCACAAGCTGTTCCAGGCAGCCAGGGAGGGCGACACCGGGCTCCTGCGCGGCTACCTGAGCGCGGGCGCGCCTGCCACCATGACCAACGCCGCCGGGGATTCCCTGCTTATGCTTGCCGCTTACCACGGCCATGCGGACACAGTGCAGCTGATCCTGGAGCACGGGGCCGAGGCGGACACCGCCAATGTCCGCGGCCAGACGCCGCTGGCCGGTGCGGCGTTCAAGGGTTACGCGGACGTCGCCCGGGTCCTGCTGGAGGCAGGAGCCGATCCCGACGCCGGCACGCCGTCGGCCCGGGCGGCAGCGCAGATGTTCGCCCGCACGGAGATCCTTGACCTGCTGGGCAACTGACGCTTGGAAAACGTAGCACGGCCCTGGCCAGCCCTGTGGTCGCTGGTGATCGGGTTCTTTATGATCCTGATCGACACCACCATCGTCTCGGTGGCCAATCCCAGCATCATGGAGGGGCTGGGAACGGACATCAACGCCGTCATCTGGGTGACCAGCGCCTACCTCCTGGCCTACGCCGTGCCGTTGCTGATCACGGGCAGGCTGGGTGACCGGTTCGGCCCCAAGAAGCTGTACCTCCTGGGCCTGGTGGTCTTCACGGTGGCATCCCTGTGGTGCGGACTGTCCGGCGATGTCCAGTCCCTCATCACTGCCCGCGTCCTGCAGGGCCTGGGCGCTGCCATGATGACTCCGCAGACCATGGCCGTCATCACCCGGATCTTCCCGCCTGACCGCCGCGGTGCAGCCATGGGGCTCTGGGGAGCGACCGCCGGCATGGCCACGTTGGTAGGCCCTATCCTCGGGGGTGTCCTCGTGGACAGCCTCGGCTGGGAGTGGATCTTCTTCATCAACGTCCCGGTCGGCATCGTGGGCTTCATCCTCGCCTGGCGCTTCGTCCCGTCCCTCAGTACCCATCCGCACCGGTTCGACATTCCCGGCGTGCTGCTCAGCGCCGTCGGACTTTTCCTGCTTGTCTTCGGCATCCAGGAGGGCGAGACCTATAACTGGGGTACCATCGCCGGACCCGTGAGCGTCTGGGGCCTGATCATCTCCGGCCTGGTGGTGCTTGCCGGCTTCATCGCCTGGCAGCGCTACAACAAGGGTGAGCCGCTCCTGCCGCTGGACCTGTTCCGTGACCGCAACTTCTCGCTGGCGAACATCGGGATCACCACGGTGGGGTTCACAGTGACCGCCTTCGGCTTGCCGCTGATCTTCTATTACCAGATGGTCCGGGGCATGACGCCTACCCAGTCAGCCCTGATGATGGTGCCCATGGCGCTGATTTCCGGCGGACTCGCCCCGGTGGTTGGCCGGATCATCGACCGCGTCAATCCCAAATACATCACGTCCGGCGGTTTGGTCCTGATGGCCGTTGCCCTGGCGTGGAACTCGGTCCTGATGCACCCGGACACGCCCATCCTGCTGTTCCTCCTGCCCAGTGCCGTGCTGGGTTTCGCCAACGCCGGCATCTGGGCTCCCTTGAGTTCGACGGCGACGCGGAACCTTCCGCCGCGGCAGGCCGGTGCGGGGTCGGGCGTCTACAACACCACTCGCCAGATCGGGGCCGTGCTGGGCAGCGCGGCCATCGCTGTGCTGATCCAGGCGCGCCTCGCGGCGGAACTTCCTGCCGGGGGACCCGGGGCGGACAACATGGAATTCTCAGGCCGGCTCCCGGAATCCCTCCAGGAGGGATTCTCGACGGCGATGGGCCAGTCCATCCTGCTGCCGGCGGCCGTGATCCTGGTCGGGGCGGCCGTGGCCCTGTTCTTCGCCAAACCCAAGGCTGTGCACGGCTGGAGCGCGCCGCAGGCTGCTGCCGCGGACACGCCAGGCGCTGCGGCGGAGGGCGCAAGCCGGCCATAGCCCTTTGCCGGGCTGCGCCGGGATCAGCCCAGGTGCACGCTGGTCTGGATTCCGCCGGTGGACAGCCCGAGCTTTCGGGCCAGGGCCACGCAGCCGGTGTTGCTGACTTCGGCACGCCATTGGACGGTGAGTCCTGCCGCGAGCGCCTCGTGCGCTGCAATGGAGGCAGCCAGCGACCCGAGCCCCCGGCGCCGCCATTCCGGATCCACCAGCACTCCGAGGTGGCCCAGCAGGCCCTCCCACTCCGAGTAGGCGCCGCAGGCCACCGGGACCCGCCGGCCGTCCACCTCATGGACGATCGTGTACCGGTTTTCCAGGTCCGAGAGCCCCACTTCGTTGACATCGTCCGGCGGGCACAGCCCCTCGAGCTCGATCGCCTCCGGGTTGCCGTGGGACACGGTCAAATCCTCGGAAGGTTGCTTCAGGGGCAGGTCGTCGGCGAAAAATAGGGCTGCGGCCCCGAGGCCGTGGCCTCCATGGGAGCGGGTCAGGGTCAGCAGCGTGACATGCTGGGCCATTTCCTCGTCCGGGATGCCGGCGGCTGCGTCAATGACCCACTGCGGGCCCACCAGCGCCGAGCTGCCGAAAAGCCGGACGAACTCCACTGTCCGGACCGAGTCGTCGGCCCTGACGATCCGCTCGCCGGAGGCAAGGGACGCAGCGAACGCGTCGTCGTCGAGCCCCAGGCGCCTGGCCCACGCGAGCTGAATGATTGCAGCGGAACCGGGGTCAAGAGTCATGTGCCCAGCCTACCCAGCACAGTGAAGCGCGAACGTGCAGTCATGGCCCCGCGTCGAAAGGGGCGGTAACTGTACGTCCGCGCTGGTCCGTGCCGCCTGGCTCAGCCGAACAGGACAGCGGCCTCGTCATAACGGTTCTGCGGAACGGTCTTCAACTGGCCCAGCGCTTCGGCGAAGCCGACGTGCTGGATGTCGGTGCCCTTGAGTGCCACCATGGTGCCCCAGTAGCCTTCCACCACGGAGTCGATGGCCGCCATGCCCAGCCGGGTGGCCAGGACGCGGTCGAAGGCGGACGGCACACCGCCGCGCTGGATGTGGCCGAGGATCGTAGCGCGGGTCTCGATGCCGGTGCGCGCCTCAAGCTCGGGCGCCAGTTGGTCCGCGATGCCGCCCAGCCGGGGCCGTCCGAAGGTATCGAGGCCGCGTTCGGAGTGGGGCGATTCCATGTGGTCCGGCACGAAGCCCTCTGCCACCACCACGAGGGGCGCACGGCCACGGTCGTGGGCCTCCTGCACCCATTCGGTGATCTGTTCGATACTGACCTTCTGCTCCGGGATCAGGATGGCATGCGCACCGGCTGCCATGCCGGCGTGAAGGGCGATCCACCCTACGTGGCGGCCCATCACTTCGGCGATCATGCAGCGGTGGTGCGATTCGCCGGTGGTGCGCAGCCTGTCGATGGCTTCGGTGGCGATCTGGACGGCGGTATCAAATCCGAAGGTGTAGTCGGTGGCGTCGAGGTCGTTGTCGACAGTCTTGGGGACACCCACGATCTTCAGTCCGGCGTCAGTGAGGCGCTTGGCGGCAGCGAGCGTTCCCTCACCGCCGATGGCGATGATTGCATCGATGCCCATCCGGTCCATGTGGGCCTTGATGACTTCCGGGCCTCCGCCGTTCTCGAACGGGTTGGTGCGGGAAGTACCCAGGATGGTGCCGCCCTGCTTGGCGATGCCGCGGACCATGGTGCGGGGGATATCGATGATGTCGCCTTCAACGACGCCGCGCCAGCCGTCCAGGAATCCCACGAATTCGTGGCCGTGGATGGCGATGCCCTTCAGGACGGCTCCGCGGATAACGGCGTTCAATCCGGGGCAGTCGCCACCGCTGGTAAGAATTCCAATTTTCATGTCTCGGCTCAAATCCTGGTGTGAAGGTTTACAGGCAGAGCGCCACGCTGAGCTCACCCTAGATTCTAGTGGGCGGTGTGGGGTACGACACAAACTGGTTACAAAAGGCCCCGCTCCATGGCGAGGACCACAGCCCGGGTCCTGTCGTCCACGTCCAGTTTGTTGAAGACCCTCAGGAGGTGGGTCTTAACCGTCGCTTCGGCGATGTGCAGCCGCGCGGCCACCTCGGGGTTGCTCAGCCCCTGGGCTACGCAACGGAGGACCTCCACCTCCCTGGCGGTCAGCCGGGGCAGTTCCGGGGACCGCATCCGGGAGACCAGCCTGGCCGCAACCGGCGGCGCCAGGACGGTCTCACCACGCGCCGCGGCGCGGACGGCCTCGATGATCCGGTCCCCGGGCGTGTCCTTGAGCAGGTAGCCCACCGCGCCCGACTCCACTGCGCGCATGATGTCGGAGTCGTCGTCGTACGTTGTGAGGACCAGCACCTTGGTGCCGGGGAACCGGTCCCGGATCTGTTCCGTGGCGCCGGCGCCGTCCAGGACGGGCATCCGCAGGTCCATCAGCACAACGTCCGGCCGCAGGCGGCTGACGGCGTCCACCGCCTCCTGCCCGTTGGCGGCGTCAGCCACCACGTCAATGCCGGCAGCGGTGTCAAGAAGGGCGGCAAGGCCGCTCCGCACCACGGGGTGGTCGTCGGCCAGGACTACCGTGACCGTTCCGGCGGCGTTCATGCCCCGGCTCCCGGTGTGTGCGACCGTGGACGCAGGTCCGCGTCGCTGGGCGCCTGTGCCGCCGCGTCATCACGCTGGGGTCCACTTGCCAGGGCGGCTGGCCCCGCCGTCGGGACGACTGCCACCAGCCGGGTGCCGCCGGACGATGAAGTCACCTGCAGCCGGCCGCCGATTTCGGCCAGCCGGGCCGCCATGGACCTCAGGCCGAACCCTTCGTGGTCAGCCGACGGGTCAAATCCGTGCCCGTTGTCCGTCACGGTCAGCCGCAGCAAGGGTGGATCTCCTGCCGGGACGTCCACGACCAGCTCCGCGGTTGTCGCTCCGGAATGCCTCCGGACATTGTTGAGTGCTTCCTGGGCCGTCCGAAGGAGGGCAACCTGCTGCGTGGACGGGAGCGGCGGCAGGCGGCCCGGCAGGGCCACGTTGAGCCGCATGCTGTCCAGGTGCAGGGTGTCCGGAAGGCGCCGCAGTGCGGCCAGCAGGTCGCCGCCCTGGACGTCGGACGGGACGCCCGAAGCCACCAGGGCACGGGCTTCGGCCAGGCTTTCCCGGGCGGTCTGGGAGATGGCCGAGAGGCTCCGGAGCAGTCCCGTTGGATCCTGCGGTTGTGTCCTGAGCTGGGCCTGTGCGGCTTCGGACAGCATGGCGATGGAGGTAAAGCCCTGTGCCAGGGTGTCGTGGATTTCCCGTGCCATCCGTTCCCGCTCAGCCAGTGCCCCGCGTGCCTGCTCGGCAACGTCGAGCTCATGGCGTGTTGCGTCAAGTTCGGCCAGCAGTTCGGCCCGCTGTTCGCTCTGTTCGATGACTTTGGAGATCCAGAGGCCAATCATGCAGCTGGCCACGAACGACGTCACCAGCTGGGCCGTAATGCCGTAGACCTCCGTGCCGCTCAGCCCCCAGCGGCTGACTTGGCCGACGGCCACGCCCACGCAGAGCAGGGCAGTGGCAGCCACGCCCTGGCGCTGCGTGCCTGTAAACATCCAGACCTGGGGGAAAGCCACAAACAGCAGGACGCCTGCGCCGTCGTACACGAACGAGAGGAGCACAACCACCGTCACGAGGAGCGCCACATAAATGGTGGGGCGTCCCGTCCGGAGATCCCTGGTGCGGGTGAGGAACGGATAGGCAATGCCCAGCAGCAACAGCGATCCAATCACCAGCGGCGTCGCTGAATCCCGCCCATCGCCAAAGAGCGCGAAGTAGGACACGCTGGCCAGCGCGGCGTAGAAACCCGCGTGCCACCAGAGCATGGAAGTGGTCCATACCGAGCGGGCGGGCAGCAGCCGCTCGGTCCGTCCGCTGATATAGCTCATGGGTGCACCCTATCGGCGCGACGGCGGGCAACCAAGATCGCTCCCGCCGCCGTTCCGGTTACTTCTGTGGCGGCCACTTGAACGCCAGCCTTGCCAGGACCGCACCGGCCGCCACCCAGATACCCAGTACGAGGAACGTCAGCGGCAGGTTGTAAGTTGCTCCCGGCTCCACGGCCTCAAAACCGGCAGGCAGGAAGACGGACCGGAAGGCGCTCGCCGTCCACCGCAGGGGGAAGAAATTGCTGATGGACTGCAGCCAGTCCGGAAGCTGGGAGAACGGGAAGTACACCCCGGAGGTGAAGGACAGCAGCAGTACCGGCAGGACCGCGAGCGTCGAGGCGCTCTGGGCGGACTTGGGCAGGGCCGTGAAGGCTATCGCCACGGTGGCCCAGGCGGCCGTGGCGAGGACCATCAGGAGCGCCACGAGGCCCCACTGCCCTGCCTCCCGGGGGAGCGGCACGTCAAACAGGACTGTGGCCGCCAGCAGCAGGAGGGCGGTCTGGGCCACGATCAGGTAGAGCGTCTGGCCCGTCTTTCCGATGAAGTAGGAGGCGGCCGGCAACGGAGTCCCTGCAAGCCTCTTCACTGTGCCGTTGAAACGCTCGGTTGCCACATAGCTGCTGAGGTTCTGGAAGCCGCTGAGGATGGTGCTCAGGGCCAGCATGCCTGGCAGGTAATAGTGCGCCGGGGTGATGCCGCCCTGCCCGTTTGGATCCGCCCCGAAGACCGGTTCATCACCGAACACTGTGCCAAAAAGGGACATCATCAGGATCGGGAAAAACAGCACGAGGACCAGTGACAGCACATCCCGGTTAAATAGCTTGATCTCCAGCAGGATCCGGCCAACCCCCAGGCGCAGGACTGAGGGACGCCAGGCCGGGCGGCCGGCTACTGGGCCGGCGGATGCCGGCAATGCGGTGCTCATCGGAGGGCTCCTGTCCTGGAGTGTGTTGCCTTGTCCGGCGGTATCGCCTGGTCTGGCGAAGGTTCGGTGTGGTCCGGACGCCCGGCCTCATCGGCGGCGCCGATGAGTTGGAGATAGATGTCCTCGAGGCTGGGACGGACGACGGCGAGCTCCGCCGGCTCGGTTGCGCCGCCGTCGGACAGGGAGTGGACCAGCGCCGCGGGGTGCTCGGTCACCACTTCACGCAGGCCCGAGGCATCCCGCCAACGGACCCGCGGCACGCGGAGGCCGGGGCCTCCGATGTCCGCCGGGCTGCCTTCGGCGATCATCCGGCCGTGGTTTATCACGCCGATCCGGTCCGCCAATTGCTCGGCCTCGTCAAGGTAATGGGTGGTGAGCACAATGGTGGTGCCACCCTTGCTCAGCTGGCGGATAAGATCCCAAAACTGCCTCCGGGCCTCGGGATCGAATCCTGTGGTGGGTTCATCCAGGAACAGGACTTCGGGGTTGCCGATAATCCCGAGGGCAACATCAAGGCGTCGTCGCTGACCGCCCGACAGGGTGGAGATCCGGACGCCGCCTTTGCCCCCGAGGCCCACTGCTTCGATGACCTCATCCACCTTGCGGGGCGCGGGGAAACAGGCAGCCAGGGACCGCAGTGCCTCAGAGACCCGAAGTTCCCCGGAATCGGTAGCTTCCTGGAGGACGATCCCGATCCGGGCGCGGAAAGCTGGGTGGGCCTTCCATGGCCGCGTGCCCAGGACGCTCACCTCGCCGCCGTCCGGTTTCCGGTGTCCTTCAAGCATCTCGATCGTGGTGGACTTGCCCGCCCCGTTCGGACCTAGGAGGGCGTACGTTTCGCCGGTCCGGATGGCGAGGTCCAGATGGTCCACTGCAGTGAGGATGCCGCCTTTGGGCAACCTGTACGACTTGTTGAGGCCGCGGACGGTGATGGCATCAGGGGAGTGCCGCTCCGGGCCGGTTGAAGAGTTCATGCTTCCAGCGTGGCAGTCGGGGGCCAGCTGCCAACAGGTCCGGCCGGTTGAATCCTGTGTCCACCGGCCGGTGGACACAGGCAGGGAATCGCGTGTGCAGGAATCGCACGTACAGCCGGCACCGGAAAGGCCCCCGTCCGCGGAGTTCCCATGGTGGGTGCTCGCGGACGGGGGCCCGTTTGGAAGGGTCAGGATCCGTTAATGGACCGGCGGTCCAGGAAGGTCTGCAGCGGGATGGAATTCCGCTGGTCCGGAAGGATGAGCCACGCCGCGACGTAGAAGACCACGGCGGGTCCGGGGAGGAGGCAGAAGACCAGGAACGCGATCCGGACAAAGGCCACATCCACGTTGAGCTTGGCCGCTATTCCTCCGCACACGCCGCCCAGCCAGCGCTCGGGACCGCGTTTCAGGCCGAAGCCCCTGACGATGCTGAAAAACTTGTCCATGGTTCAAGACTTCCCTGTTGTGGGCTCGTTGTCACGTTTCCGTGCCGAGAGCAGCCCGCCAACCACCAACGCGGCACCGGCTCCGATCATGAGGCCGATCAGCACGTAGGTTCCGTTCAGGGTAACGACTCCCAGTTGGGCGATGATGATCAGGACGGCCAGTGCCAGGACCACGAGGCCCCAGACCACGGTTCCCACCCTGGTGGTTGCGGGAGCAATGGGGTCTGTTGTGGCGGATTCCGCCGTCGGCGTTTCCTTGGTGTATGAATCCGGTGCCGGATCAACGTTGCTCATGTCAGTTTCCTTCCTGGATGGTGACGTTGCTGAAGGTGCCGTCAATCTCGACCACCAGGCGGGCGCCGGGCAGGTCGGTGTTGTAGCTGCTCTCACGGGTGGTGATGCCGCTGCGGTCGTTGGCGCCGTCGTGGATGTTGCCCATCGTCATGTCGGCCTTGACGTCCACGGGGACGTCATCGGGGATAACCACGGTGACGTTGCTGGCGGTGATGTCCAGGGGAACAACGACGTCGGATGTCAGCGGGGCCGCCACGCCCAGGTCAGTAAGGTCAACAGTCCCGCGGCCGGCGGTGACGTCGAGTCCGTCCCTGGCCTGTTCAATGCTGGCGGGTGTCCAGTCAACCTGGGTGAAGCGGACCCTGTCGCCGTTGCCCACCACGTTGAAGATGCCGCCGATGATCAGCGCAACCACGGCAAAGAAGCCGAGGATCCCTGAGGTCCTTCCGCGCAGGCCGGCGAGGAGGATGCCGAGGCCCAGGACCGCTGCGGCGCTGGCCCAGACGATGGCGTTCGCGGAGTCGCCGAGGTTGATCACGTTGCCGGCGTCCAGGGCCTTGAGCCCGCCGCCGACCAGCAATGCTGTTCCGGCGGTGATTGCCACAGCAGGTGCACCAGGGCCGCCGGGGCGGACCTTGGCCGGGTGCGCCGGTCCCTGGGGCTGCTGGTAACCGCCGCCATAATTACCGCCACCGTAGTTGCCTCCACCGGGGAATCCACCGCTGCCGTAGGGCGGGGTGGGGCCGGAAGGTGGTGTCGGCGTATAGGGAGGGGTCCCGGCGGAACCGGAACCGGTATCCGTCGTCGAGTATGGCGAGGTGTACGGGGCGGTGGGGTATGCGGCCGCGAAGGCGGCACTTCCGTCGGCGCCGGCCGGCTGCGGTGTGGCGTTCATGGGAGCTCCATTCCGGACCTTGTTGCGTTGGGTCAGGTAGTAAATGAGGTAGATGGCGCCACCTACCCAGAAGACCGTCCAGACGAATCCGCCGAAGCCGTTGCGGCTCCAGCCCCAGAAGCCGCCGCCGAGCCCGGTGAG
Source organism: Pseudarthrobacter sp. CCNWLW207 (assembly GCF_037203945.1). Classification (NCBI taxonomy): domain Bacteria; kingdom Bacillati; phylum Actinomycetota; class Actinomycetes; order Micrococcales; family Micrococcaceae; genus Pseudarthrobacter; species Pseudarthrobacter sp. CCNWLW207. The sequence goes on from NZ_JBBCBS010000003.1 coordinate 83,935, forward strand.
GCCCACAACAGTGGTGACCAACGCGCCGGTCATGCCGGTGGACCACCGGCCTGCACCGGCTTCCTGGACGTGGATCCGGCCGTCAGGTTCGGGGAGGAACGCCCACGCGAGGCCGTAGAGAAGGACGCCGATTCCGGCGAAAAGCGTGAGGACGATGAAGATGCCTCGCACAATCAGGGGGTCGATGCCCATCCGGTAGGCGATGCCGCTGGAGACACCGCCGATCCAGCGGTCCCGCCCGCGCTGGATGCCGTGGCTCCGGATCCAGGGGAAGAAATCGGTGGACTGGGCAGGTGGTTTGGCGCCGGTGTACTGGCCAGACGGCTGGCCTTGGTAGGGGCCGGCGTACGGTCCTGCGTAGGGTCCGGACTGTTCGCCGTAACGTGGTTGCTCCGGAGCGTCCTGTGACGGGGATGGCTGCGAATCCTGGGTGCTTTCCGTCCCAGGCATCAGTGGCTCGGTGGGGTGTTCGGTTCCGCGGGGCGGGAGCGGCTCGGTAGGGTGTTCGTCATCTGGGGTGGGGGTCTGCGAGTTCATACTTCGATCCTGCCGTCCGGCGCCGCCCCGCTCTACTGGGGAACACCCTGAGCCGTCCCTGAGATACCCCCGGTTCGGGCCCGAATCGGGTCCGGGGAACCCTGATCCGTGTTTGGATTGACACATGAGCACAGCCTTTACCCGCCCACCGCTGGTCCGCAGCAGCGACCGCATCATTGCGGGCGTGTGCTCCGGCCTCGCGGCGCATCTGGGCTGGCCGGTGAAGACCGTCAGGATCGGCATGGCGCTCGCAACCTTGGCCGGCGGTGCCGGACTGGCCTTCTACGCGTGGCTCTGGATCATGGTCCCTACTGCTGACGAAAGCGCTCGGCGCAACGCCAGGCGTCCGGCGTCGCCCATTGCCCCGGCGGTGAGTCTTGATCCGGCTTTCAGCGCCCGGCCGACCACAGCGCAGGCACAGCCTGCCGGCCACTCAGCCACGGGTGCTGCACTGCGCGGAACGCACGACGCCGGAGCTGCCGCCCCCGCCGCCGCGGGCGGCGCCGCTGCCAATGGTCCGGCTGCCTACAGCGCAGCGTGGTCGGCCCAGCCTTTGCCCGGCAACGGTCCGGCCACGACAGGTTACGGTGCGGCTGTGCGGCCGCCGTGGTTCCGGGTCCGCAGCATGCGGTACGGCAAGGAGGTCCTGCTGGGAGCCGGACTCCTCCTGGTGGCGGGCATCCTGATCGCGCAGCTCCTGGGTGTCGACGTACCCCTCGGGACGCTCATTCCTGCCGCGGCCGTGCTGGGAGGCGCTGCCATCGCCTGGATGCAGCTCGACGAGACCCGCCGCGCGGGGCTTGTGGACAAAACCAAGGCCGACCAGGCCGGTGGCTGGGCACGGCTGGCAGCAGGATTGGCCTTGGTGGTGGCCGGCGTGCTGGTGATGGTGTCCGGTTCAGGATCATGGGAACAGACGTGGCTGGCGCTGCTTGCTTCGGTGGCGGTACTGGGCGGTGTGGTGCTGGTGCTGCTTCCCTGGGCGCTCAAATTTTGGCGGGACCTGGAATCGGAGCGTGCCGGCAGGGTCCGCGAAACCGAACGCGCAGAGATCGCGGCCCACCTGCACGACTCCGTACTGCAGACCCTCGCCCTGATCCAGCGCCGGGCCGGCAACGAACACGATGTAGTCCGCCTCGCCCGGGCACAGGAGCGTGAACTCCGGGGCTGGCTGTTCCAGGACCCGGGCCGGGACGCAGGGCAGCTCTCTGACCGGATCAAGGCAACGGCGGCCGAGGTGGAGGACTTCCTGGGTAACGCCGTTGAGGTGGTGAGCGTCGGGGACACGGCCATGACCGAAGCCCACGAGGCCCTCGTCCAGGCCAGCCGGGAGGCGATGCTAAACGCCTCCCGGCACGGCGGCGGGTCCGTGTCCGTGTACCTTGAAGTCTCTGACGGCCGTGCCGAAGTCTTCGTCAAGGACCGTGGTCCCGGATTCGAACTCAACGATGTGCCCGAGGACAGGCTGGGTGTCAGGGAATCGATCATCGGACGCATGAAGCGCCATGGCGGGACCGCCTCCATCATCAGTACACCGGACGGTACTGAAGTGCGGCTTGGCCTGCCGGCGCTCCAAACGGACAACGCGGAAGGGAAATCATGAACAACGCACAGGCGACCGGACCCATTCGCCCCGCCCAGCCGGTCCGTGTGGTGATTGTGGATGACCACGCCATTTTCCGCTCAGGCCTCAAGGCAGACCTTGACGCGAGCATCCAGGTGGTGGGCGAGGCCGCCACAGTGGAGCAGGCCATTGCGGTGATCGCCCAGGAACGTCCGGAAGTGGTCCTGCTGGACGTGCACCTGCCCGGCGGCCTCGGCGGCGGCGGGCGTGAAGTCATTGCCGGCTCAGCCGCCCTCCTGGGCACCACGAAGTTCCTTGCCCTCAGTGTCTCGGACGCCGCGGAGGACGTGGTGGCTGTCATCCGGGCGGGAGCGCGGGGGTACGTCACCAAGACGATCTCCGGTGCCGAGATCACCGACGCTGTGTTCCGGGTGGCAGGCGGGGACGCAGTGTTCTCGCCCCGGCTGGCAGGTTTCGTGCTGGATGCCTTCGGTACCGCCCCGGCGGACATTGCCGACGACGAACTGGACAGGCTTTCTGCCCGCGAACTGGAAGTCATGCGCCTGATTGCCCGTGGCTACAGCTACAAGGAAGTGGCTAAGGAGCTGTTCATCAGCATCAAGACCGTGGAAACGCACGTGTCGGCCGTGCTGCGCAAACTCCAGCTCTCCAGCCGGCACGAGCTGACCAAATGGGCCGCCGAACGCCGCCTCCTCTAACCCAAAGATGCGCTATCACTTGTGGTCCCTGTAAGCCTTGATAAGGGACCACAAGTGATAGCGCATCTGGTGTCGGGGAGCGTTACTTGGCCTTGCCCAGGAAGTCCTGGAGCCGGGCAACGCCGGTGGCCAGGTCCTCGTCGCCCAAGGCGTAGGAGAGGCGCAAGTAGCCGGATGGGCCGAATGCCTCACCCGGCACCACCGCCACCTCGACCTCGTCCAGGATCAGCGCGGCCAGTTCAGCGGAGGTCGACGGCGTGGCGGTGCCTGCCGACGTCGGGAATTCCTTCCCCAGCAGCCCGCGGACGTCCGCGTAGACGTAGAAGGCGCCCTTCGGCGTCGGGCATTCCACGCCGTCGATGGCGTTCAGTCCGGCGACGATCGCCTTGCGGCGGCGGTCAAAGGCGACCTTCATTTCGTCGACGGCGGTCAGCGGGCCGGAGACGGCTGCGAGGGCTGCGATCTGCATGATGTTGGAGACGTTGGACGTGGCGTGGGACTGCAGGTTGGTGGCTGCCTTGATGACGTCGGCCGGGCCGATCATCCAGCCCACCCTCCAGCCCGTCATGGCATAGGTCTTTGCCACACCGTTGAGGATGACCACCTTGTCGCCCAGTTCAGGGGCGGCGGTGGCGATGGAGGTGAAAGGGACGCCGTCGTAGGTCAGGTGCTCATAGATTTCGTCGGTGACCACCCACAGCCCCTTGGCAGCGGCCCATTTGCCGATCTCGGCGACCTGCTCGGGGGAGTAGACCGAACCCGTGGGGTTGGACGGCGAAACGAACAACAGGATCTTGGTCCGGTCCGTGACAGCGGCCTCAAGCTGCTCCACGGTGACGAGGTATTCCTGCTCCGGACCCGCAAAGACCTCAACAGGGACACCGCCGGCGAGCCTGATGGCCTCGGGGTACGTGGTCCAGAACGGTGTGGGGACAATCACCTCGTCGCCCGGGTCAACCAGCGTGGCGAAGGTGTTGTACACAGCCTGCTTGCCGCCGTTGGTCACCAGCACCTGGGACGCGTCCACGGCGTAGCCAGAATCGCGGAGGGTTTTCTCGGCGATGGCCTTCTTCAGCTCAGGAAGGCCGCCGGCGGGGGAGTAGCGGTGGTACTTGGGCTGGCCTGCGGCTTCGATGGACGCTTTGACGATGTAGTCCGGCGTGGGGAAATCAGGTTCGCCTGCGCCGAAGCCAATAACCGGCCGGCCGGCCGCCTTGAGCGCCTTGGCCTTGGCATCAACGGCCAGGGTTGCGGATTCGGCAATGGCGGAAATGCGCTGGGAAACGCGGGCGGCAGACATGGCGGGTCCGTTCTTCGCTTACAGCTCGGTGGCTGAATGGTGGAATTCGACGTGATCTACTCTATGCTGTTCACCGGATCGTTCGGGTTGCCGGATTGGTTTTGTGACTGCAGGTCAGATCAACAATTCCAGCGGAACGGGGGTCCGGAATGTGGCTGGTTCGACGTACGCGAAGTTGTTGCGTAGACTGGTTCACCGGTGTTGAAAACACAGATGATGTCGTGCGCCCCAGTGCAAACTGCGGAAGTCCGTCAAAACGGTCGTTTTCGATCCATAGGGTAGTGGCGCAATTGGTAGCGCAGCGGTCTCCAAAACCGCAGGTTGCAGGTTCGAGTCCTGTCTGCCCTGCGCAAGCTGTTCCGGCGACAAGCCGGAGCAAGCGCAGCAACCATGGTTCTGATCAGGGCCGGGTAATCCAACATTGCAAAGATGAGCGAGGACCAGGTGACCGAAACAGCTGCCAGCAGCTCCAAGGGCCGCCCAGCTAAGAAGGCCGCCAAGGCAAACTTCTTCGCTCGCATTGCGCTTTTCGTTCGCCAGGTCATCGGTGAATTGAAGAAGGTTGTTGCACCAACCCGCAAGGAACTGATCAATTACACACTGGTGGTGCTGGTGTTCGTGGCCATCATGATGGTCATCGTCAGCCTGCTGGACATCGGTTTTGGAACCGCTGTCAGCTGGGTCTTCGGCGGGATCGCTCCCGGGGACCGCTAAGGCGAATCGTCCGCAGGCTGCGTGGTCTGGTCCGGGTAAACCGGAGGAGGCCACGACAGTGTGCGGAATTGAGCCATTTAAATAGGCATGTTAGGCAATGAGGAAGCAGGAGACCAAGTGTCTGAGCAGGAGCTCGAGGTAACCGAGACTGAGCTGGAAGAGTCCGCGGACGTCACGGCAGGAGCCGGTGAAGAGTCCGAGGTTGAGTCCGCTGCGTCCGAATCCAACTTCGCCGATTCTGACGATGCTGATGATTCCGACGACCACTCTGACGCTTCAGAGGCAGACGTTGACGGCGACGACTCCGACGAGGAATCGGAGGAGGCAGACGCCCTCGCCGCCGCGGCCGCCAAGGCCGAGGTTGATCCCGCCGAGGAATTCAAGGCCAAACTGCGCCGCCAGGAGGGTGACTGGTACGTCATCCACTCCTACGCCGGTTACGAAAACCGCGTGAAGGCCAACCTTGAGACCCGCATCCAGACCCTGGACATGGAAGATTACATCTTCGAAATCCAGGTGCCGATGGAAGAAGTCGTTGAGATCAAGAACGCCCAGCGTAAGGTCATCAACCGCGTCCGCATCCCCGGCTACGTCCTGGTTCGCATGGACCTGACGGACGCCTCCTGGGGCGCCGTCCGCCACACTCCCGGCGTTACCGGCTTTGTGGGCAACGCCCACAACCCCGTGCCGCTGCGCCTCGATGAGGTCTTCTCCATGCTCGCCCCGGTCTTCGAAGAAGAGCAGGCCGAGAAGGGCAAGCCCGTCAAGCACGCTGCCGCCCCGGTTGACGTTGACTTCGAGGTTGGTGAATCCGTCATCGTCAAGGAAGGTCCGTTTGAGACCCTCCCGGCCACGATCTCCGAAATCAAGGTGGAATCCCAGACCCTCGTGGTGCTCGTCTCCATCTTCGAGCGCGAAACCCCGGTCACCCTGGCGTTCAACCAGGTCACCAAGATCTAGCACCACTACAGAATTCGTTCCGGCGCTGCCCGCTTAGCAGGTCCGGAACGGCCGGCCGCCTCGCCATGGCGGCCAAAAACCTGAGGCACGCTCCTGTGTCCCAGGACATTATTGAGAGAAGGACCCTACATTGGCTCCCAAGAAGAAGGTCACCGGCCTCATCAAGCTGCAGATCCAGGCAGGTGCCGCTAACCCGGCTCCGCCGATCGGTCCTGCGCTTGGCCAGCACGGTGTCAACATCATGGAATTCTGCAAGGCGTACAACGCTGCCACAGAAGCCCAGCGTGGAAACGTCATCCCCGTTGAAATCACGGTTTACGAAGACCGTTCATTCACGTTCATCACCAAGACCCCGCCGGCTGCAGAGCTCATCAAGAAGGCTGCAGGCGTTGCCAAGGGTTCACCCACCCCGCACACCGTCAAGGTTGCGAAGCTGACGCAGGCCCAGGTCAACGAGATCGCCACCACCAAGATGGAAGACCTCAACGCCACGAGCCTCGAAGGCGCAGCGAAGATCATCGCCGGCACCGCCCGCTCCATGGGTATCACCGTCGAGGGTTAATCCCCTTCCGCTGCCAGGGCGTTGGGTTCGGGAAACCGATCACGACGGCGGGCGGCACCGCCGGGAAACCGGCACCACTGCCGGAGAACCGGCACAAACCGTAATGTTGGAATCCGCGTACACCAGCCGGATCACCAACTGTGGCAGGGCCCAGCGCGGTCCGCAGACCACAACTGCACAAGGAGAAATAAGCAGCATGGCAAAGCGCAGCAAAGCATATGAGGCAGCAGCCGCCAAGATCGACGCGGAGAAGTTCTACGCGCCGTTCGAGGCAGTAACGCTCGCCAAGGACACCAACCCGTCCAAGTTCGACGCCACCGTTGAGGTCGCTTTCCGCCTCGGCGTTGACCCCCGCAAGGCTGACCAGATGGTCCGCGGCACCGTCAACCTGCCCCACGGCACCGGTAAGGTCTCCCGCGTCCTGGTTTTCGCAACGGGCGACAAGGCTGAGGCAGCAATCGCAGCCGGCGCCGACTTCGTTGGTTCCGATGACCTGATCGAAAAGATCGCCGCCGGCTGGACTGACTTCGATGCAGCCGTAGCCACCCCTGACCTTATGGGCAAGGTTGGCCGTCTTGGTAAGGTGCTGGGTCCCCGTAACCTGATGCCGAACCCGAAGACCGGCACCGTCACCCCGGATGTCGCGAAGGCTGTCAACGACATCAAGGGCGGCAAGATCGACTTCCGCGTCGACAAGCACTCGAACCTGCACTTCATCATCGGCAAGGTTTCGTTCGACGCCATCAAGCTGGCCGAAAACTACGCCGCAGCACTGGAAGAGGTGCTTCGCCTGAAGCCGTCCGCTTCCAAGGGCCGCTACATCCAGAAGGCCACTGTGGCCACCACGTTCGGTCCGGGCATCTCCGTTGACCCCAACGTCACCAAGGTCCTGACCGAGGTCTAATCCTCAACAGCGCCTGCTGCCGGACCTGTCCGGCACACAGAGAGACCGCCCGGCATCGCGCCGGGCGGTCTCTTTGCTTAAGCCCGCACCCTCGACTAAATCCTGCGGATGGCTAGGCTGGGGGCATGACCGCCCTGGCCATCACCGCTGTTCAGATCCCGCCAACGCCCGACGGCGGCACCCCGGCTGCAGAGGGAAGTCCGGACGGTGCCGCGGACTTCCGTGCCTGTCAGGCCCTTCGTGAAGCGCACGAGCAGGAGAAATGGGGCAACCTTGACCGCTGCCTTACTCCAGCCGAGGCCATGGAGTTCTGGCGCGGCAACGAGTACGAGGAACGGCACCTCTTTGCCGCACGGCTCGGCGGAGAGCTGGTGGGCCTGTGCTCGGTCACGCTGCCCCTGCGGGAGAACACGGCCAGTGCCGGGATCGATGTCCTGGTGGCCCCGGCCTACCGGCGCTGCGGGTGGGGGAGGCGCCTGCTGGAGTACGCCGAGTCCGTTGCGGCGACGCGGGGCAGGACGTCGCTGGACGCCTACTGCGAGATCCCGCTGGGGCTGGCAGAACGCCCAGGAACCTTGCTGCCGGCCAAATCAGGCGCAGGTGGGCTCCCGCGGGACGAGGCTTCAACTGCCTTTGCCGCCGATGCCGGGTATGAGCTGGAGCAGGTGGAGCGGTCCAGCCGGCTCTCCTTACCCGTTCCTGCAGAGCGCCTGGAAATGCTCGAGACCGAGGCGTCCGCCCACGCACTGGACTACAAGGTTCTCACCTGGACGGAGTCCTGTCCGGAGGAGTTCGTCGTTGAATACTCAGCCCTGAAGGCCCGAATGAGCACCGATGTGCCCACGGCCGGGTTGGACTGGGGCCCCGAGGACTGGGACGCGGCCCGGGTACGGGAAGAGGAAGAAACGCTGGTCCGCAGTGGTGTACAGGCCCTGGTGGCCGCCGCGATGCACAGCACATCCGGCAGGCTGGCGGCCTATACCGTCCTGAATTGGCGCCCGGAGGTTCCTGCGACGATCATCCAACAGGACACGTTGGTGTCTGCAGAACACCGGGGACACCGCTTGGGAATGCTGGTCAAGCTCGCGAACTTGCGTCTGGCACAGCAGCTCTGGCCCGCCGCGCGGTCGGTCCTTACGTGGAATGCCAGCGAAAACCAGCATATGCTGGCGATAAATATTTCGCTTGGATTCAAGCCTGCTGGCTATGAAGGTGAGTGGCAGAAACGGCTGGGATGATGCCCCTTATGGCAAACGACGTGAAGATCGAGCAGCTGTGGATCCCGGATTCGCTGGACGCACCGGACGCGGCGGACTTCCTGGCCGCCGTCGAGGTGGGCCGCAAGGTCCGGATGCAGACCTGGGGCACTGACGATCTGGCGTATGCGCCGCTGGAGAAACTCCTGGAGCTTGAGGACCCCTACGAACGCCAGATCATCCTGGTGGCAAAGGTCGACGGTGAGATCGTTGGTACCGTTGATATCGCCCTTCCACTGGCCGATAACCTGGACCTGGCCGAGTTCACGCTGGACATCCTGCCCGAATTCCAGCGCCAGGGCGTTGGCCGGAAACTATTGCTCGCCGCCGAACACCTGGCGCGGGCTGAGGGCCGGACCATGATCCTGGTGGATACCAACCACCCGGGTGCTTCACTGCACGAGTTCGAGAAAGCCCAGCTGGTCCCCGGATCGGGCCAGGGCTTTGTTCCACTGGAGAGCCGCGAAGTCGAGTTTGCCCGCAAGACCGGGTATACGCTGCAGCACATTGAGCAGTTCAGTTCCTGCGCCCTGCCCCTGGACACCAAGCTCGTGGCCGACCTCCAGGCGGAGGCGGACGCCGCCAACAACGGCCGGTACCGCCTGCATCACTGGACGGACCGCTGCCCGGACGAGTGGCTGGAGGCGGTGGCCGTGCTGGAGAACCAGGCGGGCGCCGACGTTGACCCATCGCTGCAGACCCCTGTCGAGCAGGACATGGTGTTCGACGGCGGCATCCTGCGTGAGGCGGAAGAGGCCACCATTGCCCAGGGTCGCCGGACGGTGGTTACGGCTGTTGAGCACCTTGCCACGGGCGCTTTGGTGGGCCTGACCACTATCAGCGTCCTGGCCCACCGCGCCGACGTAGTGTTCCAGGACGACACCCTGGTGCTCCAGGAACACCGCGGGAATAAGCTGGGGCTGCTGATCAAGGTGGCCAACATGGAACGCCTCACCGAGCAGTTCCCGGACGCGAGGGTCATTTATACCTGGAACGCCCCGGAGAACAGATACCTGCTGACCGTCAACAAGCAGCTGGGGTTCACTACGGCGGGGGTGACGGGCATCTGGCAAAAGGAACTCCCGCAGTTGGGCGCCAGCAAGAGCTGAACCTTCGCTTTGCACGATTTGGTAGAGGGACGCCGCGTCCCGTAAGCTTGAACTACCAAAGACCGTCGGTTGTTGGAAATCCACTCTCCTGAACACAGCTCAACTCTGTAGTTTGTGCGCTGGAGATCAAGTGGTTTTCTGGACGAAGGACCCTGAACGTAGGGCGGCCGGCGCAGGTGAACGAAGCAAAGCTCCACGGTGTGAAACTGTGTTTGAGCCAAGCCCCGTGCATCTGCGCGGGGCGTTTTTAGTTTTAGCTCACCTTGAGCGGGGACCGTCGAATACCGGCACTATCCCCGGAAGGAGGGTTATGGCAACGCCTGCAAAGGTTTCAGCAGTAGCTGAGATCACTAACGATTTCAAGGAATCGAACGCCGCTGTCCTGACCGAATACCGTGGGCTCACTGTTGCACAGCTCAAGCAGCTGCGTGTTTCTCTCGGCCAGGACACCAAGTTCTCGGTCGTCAAGAACACCCTGACCGCCATTGCAGCCAAGGAAGCTGGTGTCGAAGCATTCGACGGCCAGCTCGCCGGCCCCACTGCAATCGCGTTCATCAAGGGTGACGCAGTTGCAGCGGCCAAGAGCCTGACGGATTTTGCCAAGACCAACAAGCAGCTGGTTATCAAGACCGGTTACTTCGAGGGCAAGGCACTGAACGCCAGCGAAGTTGCTGCCCTGGCAGCACTCGAGTCCCGCGAGCTGCAGCTCGCCAAGGTTGCAGGGATCCTCAAGGCTCCTGCTGCCGCTGCTGCACGCATCATTGACGCCCTGCGCCTCAAGCTTGAAGAAGAGAACGGTGCACCGGCAGCAGCCGAAGCGCCCGCCGCTGAAGAAGCCCCGGCCGCAGAAGCAGCAGAGACCGAAGCTCCGGCCGAGGCCGCAGCCACCGAAGAGAACTAACTCTCTTTCAAACCAGACTCCGGTGTGAAGGCAACGGCCCTGGCCGCCAAGCACCACCTATAGGAAGGACGCCACACCATGGCGAAGCTCACCAACGAAGAGCTCATTGAAGCTTTCAAGGAACTGACCATCATCGAGCTCTCCGAGTTCGTCAAGCTCTTCGAAGAGACCTTCGAAGTTACTGCTGCTGCTGTTGCCGTTGCCGGCCCCGCCGCTGCTGCTGAAGAAGCCGAAGAGAAGACCGACTTCGACGTCGTTCTCGAGGCTGCTGGCGACAAGAAGATCGCAGTGATCAAGGAAGTTCGCGCCATCACTTCCCTGGGCCTGAAGGAAGCCAAGGACCTGGTTGACAGTGCTCCGAAGGCTGTCCTCGAAGGTGCAACCAAGGAAGCTGCCGAGAAGGCCAAGGAGCAGCTCGAGGCTGCCGGCGCCACCGTTACCCTCAAGTAACACTCGCTTTTCCAACAGGAAGCCCCGTCCACACCGGTGGGCGGGGCTTCCTGCGTTAAACCCAACAAGGTAGCAGCTGATGTCGTTATGGGGGCTCATAACGACATCTGCTGCTACCTACATGGGGTTGGGATCGGAGATGTCCGCGACGGTCGCGCCCAGGGCAGCAGTCAGGGCGTCGGCGTCAACAAAAGCGCTGAAACCATGCTGCCCGGCGCCCATGGAGATCCGGCGCCCGGCAATCGTCTGGTCGGCGTAAACCGGCCAAGCCTTGGTGCTGCCCAGCGGAGTAATGGTGCCCCGTTCGTATCCCGTGGCGTCGAGGGCGACGTGGGGCGGCGGCAGCGACAGCTTGTTGACTCCCACCAGGGCCCGGAGCTTGGGCCAGGAGATCTGCCGGTCACCGGGGATCAACGCGAACAGGAAGCTGCCGTCCTTGTGCTTGACCACCAGGGACTTCACGATGTCCGCCGGGGTTATGCCCAGGATGCCGGCAGCCTCCTCAAGGCTCCGGGCGGCGAGGCGCTCCACCACCTCGACGTCGAGGCCACGCGCCGCGGCGTCAGCCAGGAAGCGCCGGCGTCCGACGGCGGCACTTCCGTTGTCGGCTTGCGCCACCATCAGTCCCGGTACAGCAGGAGCGCTTCGCCCTGCCCTCCGCCGCCGCACAGGGAGACGGCAGCCTTGCCGCTTCCGCGCCGCTTGAGTTCATGGGCCGCGTGCAGTGCCAGCCGAGCCCCCGAGGCGCCGATGGGGTGGCCCAGGGCAATGGCCCCGCCATGGATATTGCACTGCTCCAACGGGTAGTCCAGGTCCTTCAGGGACTGCACTGCCACGGAACCGAATGCTTCGTTGATCTCGATGAAGTCCAGGTCCGCCGTGGTCCAGCCTGCCCGGTCAAGGGCGCTCTGGAGCGCATGTGAGGGCTGGGAGTGAAGCGAGTTGTCCGGCCCGGCCACCTGTCCGGGCTTACCGACGACGGCCAGGTACTCCAGCCCGTTGTCCTCGGCGAACTGCCGCGACGCGAGTACCAGTGCGGAGGCGCCGTCGGACAGGGGAGAGGAGTTGCCGGCGGTGATGGTCCCGTCCGTCACGAACGCTGCCTTGAGGCCGGCCAGTGTTTCGATGGAGGTGTTGGGCCGAACTCCTTCGTCCGCGGCGACAACAAGGGGGTCGCCCTTGCGCTGCTTGACACTGATCGGTGCGATTTCGTCGTCGAACACGCCGTTCTTCGCTGCCAGCGCGGCACGCTGGTGGGACTGGGCAGCCACGTTGTCCTGGGACGTTCGGTCTATGCCGAGGGCGAGGTTCCTCGTTTCGGTGGAAAGACCCATGGATTGGCCGTCGAAGGCGTCAGTGAGTCCGTCGTGTGCCGCGACGTCCAGGGCTTGAATCGCGCCGTAGGTCCAGCCTTGGCGGGAGCCGGGCAGCAGGTGCGGCGCGCGCGTCATGGACTCCTGTCCGCCGGCCACCACCACAGTGGCATCGCCGCTGCGGATGAGGCGGGCGGCGTCTATGACCGCGGTCAGGCCGGAGAGGCACACTTTGTTGATAGTGACCGTCGGAACATTCCAGCCGATCCCGGCTCCGATAGCGCTTTGCCTGGCAGGATTCTGGCCCGCTCCGGCCTGAAGCACCTGGCCCATGATCACCGCATCCACGCGCCCGGCGTCCACGCCGCTTGCCGCGATCGCGGCCTTGATGGCGTGGGCTCCGAGTTCGACGGCGGTGAAGCTCGCCAGTTGCCCGTTCAGCCGGCCCTGGGGGGACCGCGCCGCTGAGAGGATGACAACGTCAGTGTTGTCTGTGGAGTTGCCCATTGTTATCTCTTCCGATCTGAACCGATGTAGGCCAAGGCTACCGTGAGCTTCCTCACCTAATTATCCAAACATTGGCAGGCGCAGGCGAATTCCTTCGGCACGCGGCAGGGGAGAACTACCCATCACCGAAACGTGCAAGGCGTCGGCGGCCTCAGTAGGGTGGACGGCGGGTATGACAGCATCGCCGCAGAACAAAAAACAGGGAGCATCATCGTGAAGAAAATCCTCGCCGTGGCAGCGGTCGCAAGCCTTGCAGGGCTAACGGCCTGCAGCGTAGCCGCCCCCGCCCCCGCTCCCACCACGGCGACGGCCACCCCCACGACGTCCAGCCTCGCATCGTCGCGGCCGACGCCGTCGCGCTCTTCCGACGCCCATGCTCCGCAGGCAGGAGGTGTCCGGGCCGCCTGCGAGCAGTTCAACAAGCTCTACGCCGATTACAAGGCCGTTAAGGATGACGCCAACGCCTACGAAGAGATCTACTTCGCCGCCCAGGACGCCAAGGACGTTGCGTCCGGCAACCAGAAGGGATTGTTTACGTCCCTGGGCGTCCTGTCCCTGGACAGGTCGTCGGCGGTTGAAAGCGGCGGTGAAGTGGACCAATCGTCAAAGGACATGGTCCGTGACGCGGTTTTCGCCAACGCCCAGGAATGCACAGCTGAGGGTGTCACGCTCCGGCTCTGAGCCGCGTCCGAATGCGAAAAATATGGGTCTTGCAATAACGCGCGATGTGGGGTAGACACGTAATCGGTTTTGCCGTATCGTAGATATTTGCGTCTTCCCTGTTTACCTTCAGCCTTCATATAGCGGTGGGCTTTGCCTGGCAGCTGACCATCAACGTGCCGTCAACAACGTCATTGTATGGGCAGCCCGGGCCCCGGGTCATATAGCGGAACCGGATGGTAGCACTGCGGAGTCATTCTGCAGGGTGCACAGCGGGGGAGATCTGAAAACGCCTGAAGGTCTGTGGAAGGATCCCTCTTGGTCGCCTCGAGCACCTCTAATAACGAAACCGCTAACACCGCCGACAGCACTGATGGTGCCACTCGCCGGCTCTCATTCGCAAAGATTCACGAACCGCTTGACGTTCCGAATCTTCTTGCCCTGCAGACGGACAGCTTTGACTGGCTGGTCGGAAACGAACGCTGGCAGGCACGCGTAGCGAAAGCCGTAGAAGAAAACGACCTCAGCGTCGCCACCACGTCCGGACTGTCGGACATCTTCGAAGAGATCTCCCCGATTGAGGACTTCCAGGGCACCATGTCCCTGAGCTTCTCCGATCCGGAGTTCGCTGACCCGAAGTACACCATGGCCGAGTGCAAGGACCGGGACGCAACGTACTCGGCACCGCTGTACGTCAAGGCCGAGTTCATGAACAACAACACGGGCGAAATCAAGCAGCAGACCGTGTTCATGGGCGACTTCCCCCTGATGACGGAGAAGGGTACCTTCGTCGTCAACGGCACCGAGCGTGTCGTCGTCTCCCAGCTGGTCCGTTCGCCGGGCGCCTACTTTGAGCGCACCGCCGACAAGACCAGTGACAAGGACATCTTCACTGCCAAGATCATCCCCTCCCGTGGTGCATGGTTTGAACTCGAGATCGACAAGCGCGACCAGGTCGGCGTACGCCTCGACCGTAAGCGCAAGCAGTCCGTCACCGTGCTGCTGAAGGCCCTTGGCTGGACCGAAGGCCAGATCCTCGAAGAGTTCGGCCAGTACGACTCCATGCGCGCCACGCTCGAGAAGGACGCAACAGAGACCCGCGAAGACGCGTTGCTGGACATCTACCGGAAGCTGCGACCGGGCGAGCCGCCCACAGTCGAGGCTGCCCAGTCCCTGCTGGACAACCTGTACTTCAACTCCAAGCGCTACGATCTGGCCAAAGTCGGCCGTTACAAGATCAACCGCAAGCTTGGCATCGACCGCTCCCTTGGCGACAAGGAAGCCTCGGTCCTGCACGTTGAAGACATCGTGGCCATGATCAAGTTCCTGGTTGCCCTGCACGCCGGCGAGAAGACCCTGACGGGTAAGCGCGACGGCCAGGACCACGAACTGCGCGTTGAGATCGATGACATCGACCACTTCGGCAACCGTCGTATCCGCGCCGTCGGCGAGCTCATCGAGAACCAGGTCCGCACCGGCCTGTCCCGTATGGAGCGCGTCGTCCGCGAGCGTATGACCACCCAGGACGTCGAGGCCATCACGCCGCAGACCCTGATCAACATCCGCCCGGTTGTTGCAGCCATCAAGGAGTTCTTCGGAACCTCCCAGCTGTCGCAGTTCATGGACCAGAACAACCCGCTGTCGGGTCTGACCCACAAGCGCCGTCTGTCCGCGCTTGGCCCGGGTGGTCTGTCCCGTGACCGTGCAGGCATGGAAGTTCGAGACGTTCACCCGTCCCACTACGGACGTATGTGCCCCATCGAAACCCCTGAAGGCCCGAACATTGGCCTGATCGGTTCGCTGGCTTCCTACGGCCGTATCAACCCGTTCGGCTTCATCGAGACGCCGTACCGCCTGGTCAAGGACGGCGTCGTTTCCGACAACGTCCAGTACCTGACGGCCGACGACGAAGCAGAGGTCCTGATCGCCCAGGCCAACGCTCCGCTGGATGAGAACAAGAAGTTCGCCGAAGAGACCGTCCTGGTCCGCGCCCGTGGTGGTGGAGGCGAGCCCGTGCTGGTTCCTGCCGCCGACGTCGAGTTCATGGACGTTTCCCCGCGCCAGATGGTGTCCGTGGCTACGGCCCTGATCCCGTTCCTCGAGCATGACGATGCTAACCGTGCACTCATGGGTGCCAACATGCAGCGCCAGGCTGTGCCGCTGGTCCGTTCCGAGGCTCCGTTCGTGGGCACCGGCATGGAGCGCGCAGCCGCCGTCGACGCCGGTGATGTCACCATCGCGAAGAAGGCCGGTGTGGTCACCGAGGTCTCCGCTGAGCTCGTCATCATGCTCAACGACGACGGCACGGAAACCAACTACCGCATCAACAAGTTCGCACGCTCCAACCAGGGCAACTGCTACAACAACCGTGTTCTGGTGAACGAAGGCCAGCGCCTCGAGGTTGGCGGCATCATCGCCGACGGCCCGGCAACTGACCAGGGCGAGCTCGCCCTCGGCAAGAACCTGCTCGTGGCATTCATGTCATGGGAAGGCCACAACTTCGAGGACGCGATCATCCTCTCGCAGCGCATTGTTGCCGAGGACGTCCTTTCCTCCATCCACATCGAGGAGCACGAGATCGATGCCCGCGACACCAAACTTGGTGCCGAGGAAATCACCCGTGACATCCCCAACGTGTCCGAGGAAGTACTGGCTGGCCTGGACGAGCGCGGCATCATCCACATCGGTGCCGAGGTTGAAGCCGGCGACATCCTGGTCGGAAAGGTCACCCCGAAGGGTGAAACCGAACTGACCCCGGAAGAGCGCCTGCTGCGCGCCATCTTCGGTGAGAAGTCCCGCGAAGTGCGCGACACCTCCCTGAAGGTTCCGCACGGCGAGTCCGGCACCGTCATCGGCGTCCGCGTGTTCGACCGCGACAACGACGACGAACTGCCGCCGGGCGTCAACCAGCTGGTCCGCGTCTACGTGGCCGCCAAGCGCAAGATCACCGACGGCGACAAGCTCGCCGGCCGCCACGGCAACAAGGGCGTCATCTCCAAGATCCTTCCGATCGAGGACATGCCCTTCCTTGCCGACGGCACCCCCGTTGATATTGTCCTGAACCCGCTGGGTGTTCCGGGCCGAATGAACGTCGGCCAGGTGCTCGAAACGCACCTCGGCTGGGTTGCCAAGACCGGTTGGAAGATCGAAGGCGAGCCCGAGTGGGTCAAGCAGCTGCCGAACCTGCCGCGCGAGAGTGGCCAGACCACTGTTGCAACGCCCGTGTTCGACGGTGCCCGCGAAGAGGAAATCACCGGCCTGCTGGACTCCACTAACGTGACCCGCGACGGCGAACGCCTGATCAACTCCTCGGGCAAGACCCGCCTGTTTGACGGCCGCTCCGGTGAGCCGTTCCCGGATCCGATCTCTGTTGGCTACATGTACATCCTGAAGCTCCACCACCTGGTGGACGACAAGATCCACGCCCGCTCCACCGGTCCGTACTCCATGATCACGCAGCAGCCGCTGGGTGGTAAGGCACAGTTCGGTGGCCAGCGCTTCGGTGAAATGGAAGTGTGGGCGCTCGAAGCTTACGGCGCCGCTTACACGCTCCAGGAGCTCCTCACGATCAAGTCGGATGACATCCACGGTCGCGTGAAGGTCTACGAAGCAATCGTCAAGGGCGAGAACATCCCCGAGCCGGGCGTTCCTGAGTCCTTCAAGGTCTTGATCAAGGAAATGCAGTCGCTGTGCCTGAACGTGGAAGTGCTTTCCACGGACGGAACCACAATTGAAATGCGTGACTCTGATGACGCAGTCTTCACGGCTGCGGAAGAACTGGGCATCGATCTGTCTCGTGCAGAGCCCAGTTCCGTAGAAGAGGTCTAGAGTCCTCCGGAGCAAGGCAGCCGGCCCGTCCGCTGCCTTGCTCCGGGGCTCCCTCTTCCCGTAACCAAGACTTCAGAATTTAGAGAACAAGAGAGAACAGGGACCATATGTCCAGCGAATCCTCCTTCGGCCTCATGCAGATCGGCCTCGCCACCGCGGAAGACATCCGTGGCTGGTCTTACGGCGAGGTTAAGAAGCCGGAAACCATCAACTACCGCACGCTCAAGCCTGAGAAGGACGGCCTCTTCTGCGAGAAGATCTTCGGCCCGTCCCGCGACTGGGAGTGCTACTGCGGTAAGTACAAGCGTGTGCGCTTCAAGGGCATCATTTGCGAACGGTGTGGCGTTGAAGTCACCCGCGCGAAGGTCCGCCGTGAGCGCATGGGCCACATCGAGCTGGCCGCACCGGTCACGCACATCTGGTACTTCAAGGGTGTCCCCTCCCGTCTGGGCTACCTCCTTGACCTGGCTCCGAAGGACCTCGAAAAGGTCATCTACTTCGCCGCCTACATGATCACCAGCGTCGACGAGGCTGCCCGCCACGAGGAACTGCCCAACCTGCAGGTTGAGCACGACATCGAGAAGAAGCAGCTGATCGACAACCGCGACTCCGACATCGCGGCCATCGCCCGCGACCTCGAAGGCGAAATTGCGCGCCTTGAGGGTGAAGGTGCCAAGGCTGCCGACAAGAAGAAGGCCCGCGACTCCGCCGACCGCCAGATGGCGAACGTGCGTAAGCGCGCCGACGCCGACATCGAGCGCCTCGAGCAGGTCTGGGACCGCTTCAAGAACCTGAAGGTCGCAGACCTCGAAGGTGACGAAGGCCTGTACCGCGAACTGCGCGACCGCTACGGTATCTACTTCGAAGGCTCCATGGGTGCCGAAGCCATCAAGAAGCGTCTTGAGGGCTTCGACATGCAGGCCGAGTCTGACCTGCTGCGCGACATCATTGCCAACGGCAAGGGCCAGCGCAAGACCCGCGCCCTGAAGCGACTGAAGGTTGTCAACGCGTTCCTGACCACCAACAACAGCCCGCTCGGCATGGTTCTGGATGCCGTCCCGGTGATCCCGCCGGAACTGCGCCCGATGGTCCAGCTGGACGGTGGCCGCTTCGCGACCTCCGACCTCAACGACCTCTACCGCCGTGTGATCAACCGCAATAACCGACTCAAGCGCCTGCTTGACCTGGGTGCTCCGGAGATCATCGTCAACAACGAGAAGCGCATGCTTCAGGAAGCTGTTGACAGCCTCTTCGACAACGGCCGTCGCGGCCGTCCGGTCACTGGACCGGGCAACCGTCCGCTGAAGTCCCTGAGCGACATGCTCAAGGGCAAGCAGGGCCGTTTCCGCCAGAACCTCCTAGGCAAGCGTGTTGACTACTCCGGCCGTTCGGTCATCGTCGTCGGCCCGCAGCTGAAGCTGCACCAGTGCGGCCTGCCCAAGCAGATGGCCCTGGAGCTCTTCAAGCCGTTCGTGATGAAGCGCCTGGTTGACCTCAACCACGCCCAGAACATCAAGTCGGCCAAGCGCATGGTCGAGCGCTACCGCCCGCAGGTCTGGGATGTGCTCGAAGAGATCATCACCGAACACCCGGTGCTGCTCAACCGTGCACCTACCCTGCACCGCCTTGGTATCCAGGCGTTCGAACCGCAGCTTGTTGAGGGCAAGGCAATCCAGCTCCACCCGCTGGTTTGTGGCGCGTTCAACGCTGACTTCGACGGCGACCAGATGGCAGTGCACCTGCCGCTGAGCCCGGAGGCCCAGGCCGAGGCACGCATCCTGATGCTGTCCTCGAACAACATCCTGAAGCCGTCCGATGGACGCCCGGTTACCCTGCCGTCGCAGGATATGATCATCGGCCTCTACCACCTGACCACCAAGCGTGTCGGTTCAGCTGGCGAAGGCCGCGTCTTCGGCTCGGTTGCCGAAGCCATCATGGCTTTCGACGCCCGCGAGCTGCACCTGAACTCGCAGGTCCGAATCCGCCTCGAAGGCTTTGTTCCGTACGCCGGCTGGGAAGCTCCCGAAGGTTGGGAGCCGGGTCAGCCCGCCCTCGTCCAGACCTCCCTGGGCCAGGTCCTCTTCAACGAGACCCTGCCCGAGGATTACCCCTGGGTTGAGGCTGTTGCCGACAAGGGTGAACTGTCCCGCATCGTCAACGACCTCGCTGAGCGCTACCCGAAGGTTGTTACCGCGGCGACGCTGGATAACCTGAAGGATTCAGGCTTCTACTGGGCCACCCGTTCAGGCGTTACCGTTGCCATCTCCGACATCGAGGTTCCGGCCGCAAAGCCTGCCATCCTTGCCGGCTACGAGGAGCGGGCCGCCAAGATCCAGGGCCAGTACGACAAGGGCCTGATCGACGACGACGAGCGTCGCCAGGAACTGATCGAGATCTGGAACAAGGCAACCAACGAGATCGCCCAGGCGATGCGTGACAGCCTGTCCCCGATGAACACGATCAACCGCATGGTGTCCTCCGGTGCGCGTGGTAACTGGATGCAGGTCCGCCAGATCGCGGGTATCCGTGGCCTGGTGGCCAACCCGAAGGGTGAAATCATCCCGCGTCCCATCAAGTCCTCCTACCGCGAGGGCCTGTCGGTGCTGGAATACTTCATCGCCACCCACGGTGCCCGTAAGGGTCTGGCTGACACCGCACTGCGTACCGCCAACTCGGGTTACCTGACCCGTCGTCTGGTGGACGTGTCCCAGGACGTCATCGTCCGCGAAGAGGACTGCGGTACCGAACGCGGTCTGGTGACGGCCATCGCTGTCGCAGACTCCAACGGCGAGCTGGTCCTGGACGAGAACGTCGAGAACAGCGCCTACGCCCGTACCTTGGCCGTGGATGTCCTTGACTCCAAGGGCAATGTCCTGGCTCCGGCCGGCACTGACTGCGGCGACGTCGTGATTGCTGAGCTCTTCGCGGCAGGCATCACCGAGGTCAAGGTCCGCTCTGTACTCACCTGTGAGTCCAGCGTCGGCACCTGCGCCCTTTGCTATGGACGTTCCCTGGCAACCGGCAAGACCGTGGACATCGGAGAGGCCGTGGGCATCATCGCCGCACAGTCCATCGGTGAGCCCGGCACGCAGCTGACCATGCGTACGTTCCACACCGGTGGTGCTGTTTCCGCCAGCGGTGGCGACGACATCACCCAGGGTCTGCCCCGTATCCAGGAGCTCTTCGAAGCCCGTACTCCGAAGGGTGTCGCACCGATTGCTGAAGCAGCCGGCCGCATCACCATTGAAGAGTCCGAGCGCCAGATGCGCCTCGTCATCACCCCCGATGACGGATCCGAAGAGATCGCCTACCCGGTACTGCGCCGTTCACGCCTCCTCATCGAGGATGGCGAGCACGTCACAGTGGGCCAGAAGCTCATCAACGGTCCGGTCGACCCCAAGCAGGTGCTGCGCATCATGGGTCCCCGTGCCGCGCAGAAGTTCCTGGTGGATGAAGTCCAGGGCGTGTACCGCAGCCAGGGCATCGGTATCCACGACAAGCACGTCGAGGTTATCGTCCGCCAGATGCTGCGCCGCGTCACGGTCATCGAGTCCGGCGAATCGGACCTGCTGCCCGGCGAGCTCGCCGAGCGCAGCCGCTTCGAGGATGCCAACCGCCGTGTTGTGTCCGAGGGCAAGACTCCGGCTTCCGGACGTCCTGAGCTCATGGGCATCACCAAGGCGTCCTTGGCCACCGAGTCCTGGCTGTCCGCAGCTTCCTTCCAGGAGACCACCCGCGTCCTGACGCAGGCGGCCATGGAAGGCAAGAGCGATCCGCTGCTCGGCCTCAAGGAGAACGTCATCATCGGTAAGCTGATCCCGGCTGGCACGGGTCTCCCGCGCTACACCGAGGTCACCGTGGAGCCCACTGAAGAAGCAAAGGCCAACCTGTTCACCGGCCCCAGCGCGTTCAGTGACTTCTCGTACGACACCCTGGGAGGCGACGGAGCACCTGAGTTCCACGCCATCCCCTTGGATGACTACGACCTCGGGAACGATTTCCGGTAACCGTTACTCAACGGCGTCGGCCCCGTCTCCAGCCTGCTTCAACGAGCAGGCCGGGGCGGGGCCTTCCGCTTTGGGGGAGGGGCGCCGATTAAGGCCTGGCGGGAGTCCATGTTAGACTTGTTACCAATTGTTATTGTGGCAGTGGATGAGTGCGCCGGTTCCAGCTGAAAGGCTGAACCAGAGCGACGTTTCCGGTTTGCAGGGTTCTTGTGCAACGTATGCCACATTTTTGCATGCCTAGGGACCTTTGAAGACGTCAGTCATAACAGTCCCCGGGGTGCGATCCGACTATTAAGGCTTCGCCTCAGCTGCTCTGGAGATTCCCTTCAAAGCCCGGGCGGCGAGGCAACGCAACAAGAGAGTGGCTGGAAGCGGCCACTCCGGATAAAACGGAGAACACGAGAGTGCCTACGATTAACCAGCTGGTCCGCAAGGGCCGCACGCCTAAGGTCAAAAAGACCAAGGCTCCCGCGCTTAACGGCAGCCCCATGCGCCGCGGTGTCTGCACCCGCGTTTACACCACCACCCCGAAGAAGCCGAACTCGGCTCTGCGTAAGGTGGCACGTGTACGCCTCAACGGTGGCATTGAAGTCACCGCTTACATCCCCGGTGTAGGCCACAACCTGCAGGAGCACTCCATTGTGCTCGTTCGCGGCGGTCGCGTGAAGGACCTCCCGGGTGTCCGCTACAAGATCGTCCGTGGCGCCCTCGATACCCAGGGTGTCAAGAACCGTAAGCAGGCCCGCAGCCGCTACGGCGCAAAGATGGAGAAGAAGTAATATGCCTCGCAAGGGTCCGGCCCCCAAGCGGCCGCTCGTACTAGATCCCGTTTACGGCTCCCCGCTGGTCACCCAGCTGATCAACAAGGTGCTGGTCGACGGTAAGAAGTCCACCGCAGAGCGCATCGTCTACGGTGCCCTCGAAGGCGCACGCGCCAAGTCCGGCGGCGATCCCGTTGCAGCCCTCAAGAAGGCCATGGACAACGTCAAGCCTTCCCTTGAGGTCCGCTCACGCCGCGTTGGTGGCGCAACCTACCAGGTTCCCGTTGAGGTCAAGCCGGGCCGTTCCACCGCCCTCGCACTGCGCTGGCTGGTCGGCTACTCCAAGGCCCGCCGCGAAAAGACGATGACCGAGCGCCTCCAGAACGAAATCCTGGATGCGTCCAACGGTCTCGGTGCCGCTGTGAAGCGTCGCGAAGACACCCACAAGATGGCCGAGTCCAACAAGGCCTTCGCACACTACCGCTGGTAATACTTCCGGACGCCGCCGGCTCGTTACGAGCCGGCGGCGAACGTGTAGTCCATCCGAAAGGGAGACACCGTGGCACAGGACGTGCTTACCGACCTTAGTAAGGTCCGCAACATCGGCATCATGGCCCACATTGATGCCGGCAAGACCACCACCACCGAGCGCATTCTGTTCTACACAGGTGTGAACCACAAGATCGGCGAAACGCACGACGGCGCTTCGACCACCGACTGGATGGAACAGGAAAAGGAACGCGGCATCACCATCACGTCTGCCGCCGTGACCTGCTTCTGGGAAAACAACCAGATCAACATCATCGACACCCCTGGCCACGTTGACTTCACCGTTGAGGTTGAGCGCTCCCTGCGCGTCCTCGACGGCGCTGTCGCCGTCTTCGATGGCAAGGAAGGCGTTGAGCCGCAGTCTGAGACCGTTTGGCGCCAGGCCGACAAGTACAACGTTCCGCGTATCTGCTTCGTCAACAAGATGGACAAGCTGGGCGCTGACTTCTACTTCACCGTAGACACCATCATCAGCCGCCTCGGTGCCAAGCCGCTGGTCATGCAGCTGCCGATCGGTGCCGAGAACGACTTCATCGGCGTTGTGGACCTGCTGTACATGCGTGCACTGGTCTGGCCCGGCGATGCCAAGGGTGACGTCACCATGGGTGCCAAGTACGAGATCCGCGAGATCCCGGCTGACCTCCAGGAAAAGGCTGAGGAGTACCGCGCAACGCTCGTTGAGACCGTTGCCGAGGCCTCCGAAGAACTCATGGAGAAGTACCTTGAGGGCGAAGAGATCTCAGTCGACGAGCTCAAGGCCGGCATCCGCAAGATGACGATCAACTCCGAGCTGTACCCGATCTTCTGTGGCTCCGCGTTCAAGAACCGCGGCGTCCAGCCGATGCTGGATGCCGTAGTCGACTACCTGCCGAACCCGCTCGACGTCCCGCCGATGATCGGTCACGATCCCCGCGACGAAGAGAAGGAACTGACCCGCAAGCCGTCTTCGGAAGAGCCGTTCTCTGCTCTTGCGTTCAAGATTGCCGCGCACCCGTTCTTCGGCCAGCTCACCTTCATCCGCGTGTACTCCGGTCACGTGGAAGCAGGCGCACAGGTGGTCAACTCCACCAAGGGCAAGAAGGAGCGCATCGGCAAGCTGTTCCAGATGCACGCCAACAAGGAAATGCCTGTTGAGGGCGCTACCGCCGGCCACATCTACGCAGCGATCGGTCTGAAGGACACCACCACGGGCGACACCCTGTGCGACTCCGCCAACCAGATCGTCCTCGAGTCCATGAGCTTCCCGGAGCCCGTGATCTCGGTTGCCATCGAGCCGAACACCAAGGGTGACCAGGAGAAGCTCTCCACGGCCATCCAGAAGCTCTCCGCTGAGGACCCCACCTTCCAGGTGTCCCTCAACGAAGACACCGGCCAGACCATCATCGCCGGCATGGGCGAGCTCCACCTGGACATCCTGGTGGACCGCATGCGCCGCGAATTCAAGGTCGAGGCCAACGTTGGCAAGCCGCAGGTTGCGTACCGCGAAACCATCAAGCGTGCTGTGGAGCGTCACGACTACACACACAAGAAGCAGACCGGTGGTTCGGGTCAGTTCGCAAAGATCCAGATCGCGATCGAGCCGCTGGACACCGCCGAAGGCGAACTGTACGAGTTCGAGAACAAGGTCACTGGTGGCCGCGTTCCGCGCGAGTACATTCCCTCTGTTGACGCCGGTATCCAGGATGCGCTGAACGACGGCGTCCTGGCCGGTTACCCGGTTGTCGGCATCAAGGCCACGCTGATTGACGGCGCGTACCACGATGTTGACTCCTCGGAAATGGCGTTCAAGATCGCCGGGCGTATGGCTTTCAAGGAAGCCGCTCGCAAGGCGAACCCTGTTCTGCTCGAACCGCTGATGGATGTCGAGGTCCGCACCCCTGAGGAATACATGGGTGAAGTTATCGGTGACCTCAACTCCCGCCGTGGCCAGATGCAGTCCATGGAAGATGCACAGGGTGTCAAGGTTATCCGTGCGCACGTCCCGCTGTCCGGCATGTTCGGCTACATCGGTGACCTGCGTTCGAAGACCCAGGGCCGCGCTGTGTACTCCATGACGTTCAACAGCTACGCCGAGGTCCCGAAGGCAGTCGCCGACGAGATCATCCAGAAGACCCGCGGCGAGTAGTCTTTTTCGACTTTCGAAGCGACAAACTCGGGTGTGGTTTCCGGATAACGGAAGCCCGCCTGGTGCAGGTGGCCGGAACCCGGTCGGATGCAGTCCGGTCAAGCCGGGCCCCGGCCATCTGCACGAACAGGCTCTAGGCACTAGTATTAGTTCCTGAATCTGCAATTTCACCAATCCAAAGCCCCCCAAGTAGACTTGCCTGAGTTTCTGCCGCGACAAGCGCGGTTGAAGGGTAAGTCATTTGAAAACGTTCTAGGAGGAACCTGTGGCAAAGGCAAAGTTCGAGCGGACTAAGCCGCACGTTAACATCGGCACCATTGGTCACGTTGACCACGGTAAGACGACGTTGACGGCCGCCATTTCCAAGGTGCTGTACGACAAGTACCCGACTCTCAACGAGCAGCGCGACTTCGCGTCTATTGACTCTGCTCCCGAAGAGCGTCAGCGCGGCATTACCATCAACATCTCCCACGTTGAGTACCAGACCGAGAAGCGCCACTACGCACACGTAGACGCTCCGGGTCACGCTGACTACATCAAGAACATGATCACCGGTGCTGCACAGATGGACGGTGCAATCCTCGTGGTTGCCGCCACTGACGGCCCGATGGCTCAGACCCGCGAGCACGTCCTGCTCGCCCGCCAGGTTGGCGTTCCCTACCTGCTGGTTGCACTGAACAAGTCGGACATGGTCGACGACGAAGAGCTGCTGGACCTCGTTGAAATGGAAGTTCGTGAGCTGCTTTCGGCTCAGGGCTTCGATGGCGACGACGCTCCTGTTGTTCGCGTTTCCGGCCTGAAGGCCCTCGAAGGCGACCCCGTCTGGGTCAAGTCCGTTGAGGACCTCATGGAAGCTGTTGACGAGTCCGTTCCGGACCCCGTACGTGACCGTGACAAGCCGTTCCTGATGCCGATCGAAGACGTCTTCACGATCACCGGCCGTGGCACCGTTGTAACGGGCCGCGCCGAGCGTGGAACCCTCGCCATCAACTCCGAGGTCGAGATCGTCGGCATCCGCCCGGTCCAGAAGACCACGGTTACCGGTATCGAGATGTTCCACAAGCAGCTCGACGAAGCATGGGCCGGCGAGAACTGTGGCCTCCTGCTCCGCGGTCTGAAGCGTGATGACGTAGAGCGTGGCCAGGTTGTCGTCAAGCCGGGTTCCATCACCCCGCACACCGACTTCGAGGCTAACGTCTACATCCTCTCCAAGGACGAAGGCGGACGTCACAACCCGTTCTACTCCAACTACCGCCCGCAGTTCTACTTCCGCACCACGGACGTAACCGGCGTTATCACCCTGCCGGAAGGCACGGAAATGGTTATGCCTGGCGACAACACTGAGATGACCGTTGCGCTCATCCAGCCGATCGCCATGGAAGAGGGCCTCGGCTTCGCTATCCGCGAAGGCGGCCGCACCGTTGGTTCAGGACGCGTTACCAAGATCATCAAGTAATTCTTGTTGATCCCTGATTGACCTGACCGGAAAGGCCGCCTAGCGGTCCTGACGGAAAGTGTGGAAACAGCCCCGCTGCTAGTGCAGCGGGGCTGTTCTTTGCTACTATTAATCCAATCACTGGATTAATTGGGCCGGATTCATCCTGCCCGTTGGAGAGGGTTCATCATGCAGGACGAATCTTATGAAGCGGGCTACCGTGCAGGGCACCTCCAGGGCTGGTTGGACGCCATGGCCAAGATCGAGGCAACGCAGCCTGTGGCCCCGAGTCCGGCCGCACCGGGCACAGCGCCGTCTTTCCAGCCCAGGGTTCATCCCGCGCCCCCGGCG
This sequence comes from Pseudarthrobacter sp. CCNWLW207, assembly GCF_037203945.1. NCBI lineage: Bacteria > Bacillati > Actinomycetota > Actinomycetes > Micrococcales > Micrococcaceae > Pseudarthrobacter > Pseudarthrobacter sp. CCNWLW207. The sequence continues at coordinate 110,447 of NZ_JBBCBS010000003.1, forward strand.
GCCTACAGTGTGGGTTCGCAGACGGGGACCGTCCCGGCGGCGGAACCGACCTTCGCCCTGCCATCCCGTGTGCCCGGGCGCCCTGCCTCCACGATCCGTCCCCAGGAAGCCGCGCCAGTATCCGGGCGGGCGGCACCTGGGCCCCACGTTGACCGTCCGGCAGCGCCGTACTCCAACTACCCGGCAAGGCAGCCGGCGGAGACGGTCGCGGAACGCCAGGCCCGGCGCGAGAAGCGGGACCGGCAGAACATCAACATCACGCTCTACGCCGCCAGCCTGCTCCTGGTCGCAGCAGCGGCGCTGTTCATCGGAACCAGCCTTCCCCCCACGCTTCGCTTCGCCGGAGTCTGCATAGTTACCGCCGCCTTCTATGCCGCGGGATTTGTTCTCCATAGCCGGGTGCCACGCCTCAGGCCGGCGGCGGTGGCCTTTGCGGGAACGGGCCTGGCGCTGGTCCCGGTGACGGGACTCGCCCTGTACAACTTCGCCCTCCACCACGGCCCCACCGCCTGGCTGATCACTTCACTGATTGGGACCGCCGCCTACGTCGCTGCCGCCGTCCGCCTCGAAAGCCGGGTGCTGGTCTACCTGTCGCTGACGTTTGTGGCGTCTACGGCTTGGTCCGGGGTGTCAGTCCTGGGAGGGGCGCTGGTCTGGTACTTCGCCGCACAGATCTGCGTGGCCGTACTGCTGACCCTAGTGTCCCTCGCCAAGCCCGCCTGGCTTCCGCCGGTCTATGCGAGGCCACTCATGGTGTTGCATCCGTTGGTGGTGCCTGCCGTCGCAGCCGCAGCCACTTGCGTTCCGCTGCTGTTGGACAAGACCGAGTACGCGTTCATTATGGCTATGTGCGGTTGCTACTTTGGGCTGATGGCCGCCGTGCCGGGCAGTCGGCTCAGGCTCGCCAACTTCTACGCAGCGCGGGTATCCCTGACGATCGCCGCCGCAGTCGAGATCTGGAACCTGACCGGCAGGGGAAGTGATGCCTTACTGGCTGCGGCAGCAATCCTCGCGGTCCAGGCAGTGGCCGTGGCTCTTGCCTCCGCCTGGTTAGGCCACTGGATGCCAGGCGCTAAGCGTCCGCAAAACCGGGCCGAACCGTCCTCAGGCACACTGCATGGACGCTGGTTCGTGGACTCGCTGGCCACCTTCACTATCCAGCTGCTCGCCACTGCGATGTACGGCGGCCTCGTACTTTCGGCCGAGTATTACCCCTACGGCGCGTTCGGCCAGGTGGGTGAGGTTCCCCTGTGGATACCCGTTGCCGGTGCCTTGGCCACCAGCTTTGTTGTGGCCACACGCCTGGGGGGCCCGGCCGAGTGGGCTCCTGTGGCCGCCCTGCTCCTCGCGGGAGTGCTCGGCTACGCCCTGGGCGCGTGGCCGTTGGCAGTCATGCTGGCACTGGCGTTCGTCTTCTGGGCAGTCCGCGCGTTATTCGCGGCCAGCAAGCTCCGGAGGAACCTCGTACTCGCCGCCAGGTTGGCATTGACCCTGTCTGTTCCTGTCACTGTTGCAGCGGTTATCGGCGCCGGCCCGGACCGCATCATCACTTCGGTCTTCGGGCTGCTGGTAGCGCTGGTGTGTCAGCAGGTGATCTCGGCGTTCCTGGAGCGGGCAGGTGGCGGCTCCCTGGCGCCGGAGGCTACCCTTGCGGGCTTCGGCGCGGGCGGCCTGGCCTCCGTTGTCATGCTGGTGCTCCTTGACACGACTCCGGCCCACGACTGGATCCGGGCAGCGGTACTCATTCAACTCCTGACCGCGATGGCGGTTGGCCTCTTGATGGTGCCCCGGCCTGCAAGTGAGCTTGAGTGGAACGCGACCATCTGGGAAGCCCTTCCTCTGGCGGCCTCCACGCTTTGTGTCCCCGTGTCTTTCCTGGCTGTGAGCCAGCCTTTCGGAAACGTCGCACTGCTTCTGGTCCTGGGATACCTGCTCGCTTCCGGCCTGCGGATGCGGGTGCAGCAACACCGCTGGACCTACTGGTGGTTGGGCCGCGTTGCAGCCACGGTGTTGGTACTGACGGCTTTTGACCTTCTCCAGAGTGAGGCAGGGCCAACCGTCATCGCCGGCGATGTACTCCGCCCTGCCACAGTGTTGGTCCTCTTCCTCGCCATCCAACTGGTATTCCCCGTCTCCGCCTTTGTGCGCGGGAAGGCTCCGCGGGGAGTGCTCACGGATCCGGGCGTGGTCCTGCTGTTCCAGCTGATGGCGTCTGTGCTGCTGTTGGTGCTGGACCCGGACGGTTGGCAAGCGCCCTTCGTCGCTGCACTGACAGCAACCTGCGCCGTGGCCTCAGGCTACGTCTTCAGGAGCACGGGCACCGCCGTCTGGTTCGCGCCATCGTCGCTGGTGGTCCTGCTGGCATTCAGCGGCGGTGACCTGTTGGTGGTTGAACTCGTGCTGGGAATATTTGCCGTGTTTGCCGCGGTGATGGTGGTGGCATCCGGCCAGCCCTTATGGAAGGGCTGGTATTTTGCAGGAGCCAGGCTGCTGACGGCCGCCCTCGCTGCAGTCCTCAGTTACGACGCCACGGCGTCTCCGACCGCCGTCTCCGTCACCTTCGCGCTTGTGCTGGCTGCCCAGCACGGAATCCGCTGGCTGATGCGTTCACGGCTGGCTGAAGTTCCTTTCCAGCAGGCGGCCGTCTGGATCACGCTCGCTGGCCAGGCCCTTCTTCCCCTCGCTTATGCCTGGCAGGCCCGGCTGGGCTGGGCGAGGACTTCCGACGACGACGGCGGACGCTGGGTGGTGCTCCTGGAGTTGGCACTGTTGCTATGTTCGGCAGTCGTGGCGCGCCGGTTCTTCGCGGCGCGAGGCTCCCTCTACTTCGCCGTCTATGCGCTGCTGTTCGGGGTCCTATCATTGGGGCCCGTGGTCAGTTTCGCCTCTGGCAGCCGAGCGAGCAGCGCGAGCTTCCTGGCGGCTCCGGTACTCGACTACACCGGCACTGCGGCAGTGCTGTTGCTCGGGGCGATCCTCGCTTCACTTGCAGGTGTCATGCTGCGCGGGCGCAACGTTGCTGTGACGGAGGTCGACCACTGGCTCTGGCTCACCACCGCCGGGTCATTTGCCCTGACCGCCCTGTTTGTGTCCACGACGGCGACGGGCTGGGTTATGGGCGCTGCCCTCCTGGTGCTCGCCGGGGTGTGCTTCACGGCCTCGCATGTTGAGGAGCTGCCCTGGCTGTACGTACCGGCCGCGCTTGCTGCCCTGGCCGGCGGCATGCAGCTGGCAGATGCTGCCTTCCGGGATGTTCCGGGGGAGTGGGGCCAGTATCTTACGTGGCTTTGCGGCGCGGGACTGTCAGCTGCTGGACTGTATGGCGCACGGCTGTACCGCAGTGGAGAGCTGGCCGCCGACCCCGTGCGCCGCTGGTCCTTGGCCGGAGGGGCCTTCCTGGGGCTTTGCATTGTCGCCTTGACCGGGGTGCGTCCCGACGCGACAGCATGGGCAGCAGCCTTTGCCTTGGCTGCGGCGGTGGGAGTAGCCTGCCTCGAAGCTCCGGGAACGGCACGCCGGATCGTTGCCGAGACTGGGTTTGTGGCGGTCGTGGCGGCGGTGCAGCGGGCCGCCATCTTCGACCTGGATGGGCAGTACGGGCAGAACTACAGCCTTTCGCTTGGCCTGCCTGACCCGTTCTGGGTAGCCCAGTGGTACGTGCTCGCCGGGGCCGGCCTGGGGATCCTGCGCTTCACTACAGGACAGCGGAATGCCGGCAGGCTCCTTCTGGGAGCCGCGGCCGGACTGCTCACGCTGAGCGCCCTGGGTGTTGTTTTTGGCGGTAGCGGCAGCCAGCAATTGTGGGTGCTGGTCCTCTTCGCAGGGCTTCTGCTCGCCGGCCTGGGGTTGGGTGAACGGTTGTTTGTCTGGTGGGGCGCCGCCGGAGTGGCCGCATGCATTCTCTGGGCAATGCGTCAGTACACGTTCGCGCTCCTGGCGCTGATCGCCGTCGGGCTTATTGTGTTCGCAGTCTGGCGGCTGAACCGCGGAACGGCCGGGGAGAAACCGGCGCTGCAGCCGTCCCCAGGACAGCCTTCACCTGACCAGCCGGATGGCGGGGAGCCGTTCAGCAAGCACTGATACTGTTGCTTGCATCGAGAGGAGCACATCATGGAATGGCTAATTTTCCTGGCTGTTGTGGTTGCAGTTATTGCCGGTGTTTTTTGGGCGAAGAAGTATTTCCGGAATGAGATCGACCGCGCCAAGCGCATCAACCGGGCAAAAAAGAACCAGTAGGGCAATAGCGCGCAGACGGCGCTTGCAAGCCTTGAGGTTGCCGCGTGCTCAGCCGGGCAGCCTCTTCCGCTCCCGGCTCAAGGCCTGGTACCAGTAGAAGGACGACTTCGGCGTCCGCTCCTGCGTTTCAAAATCCACGTGGATCAGCCCGAAGCGCTGGGAGTAGCCCGCGGCCCATTCAAAGTTATCCATGAGTGTCCAGACATAGTACCCACGGAGGTCGAGCCCCTCGGCGATTCCGCCTGGAGCCGTCGCGTCAACCGCCTGCCGCAAGTGATCGGCGATGTAGTTCACCCGGCGCGCATCCTGGAGGGGGCCGTCCACGCGATCCGGTTCCGGGAAGCTGGCGCCGCTTTCGGTGATGTAGACCGGCGGCAAGGCATCCCCATAGCGGTCCCGAAGTTCCGCGAGGAGAATGCCCAGATGCGCGGGGGCCACCGGCCACCCGAAGCCCGTGGTCTGGTACTCCGGGTACCCCACTTCGTGGAAAGGCAATTGCGCAACGGCCTTGTGAGTGTCGGCGGGAATGGGGGTAATGCCGCGTCCGAGGGCCACCTTCACCGGGAAGTAGTAATTGAGGCCATAGAAGTCCAGCGGTTGGTGGATGGTCTTCAGGTCAGCGTCCGAAAGCTTTCCGATGGAATGGAGCCAGGGCCGTGACACCACGGGGAGCTTGGGGTACCTGCCCAGCAGCACCGGGTCTGCATAGATTCTGTTCATCAGCAGGTCGTACAGCCTCGCCACGAGCCTGTCGCCGACCTTCCGACTGGCGGGTCGCACCGGTGAGTGCAGATTGGTTACTCCCACGCCGCCCTTGACGCCCGCGGCGCGCAGGGCCTGGACACCCAGGCCGTGGGCCAGGAGCTGGTGGTGGATCGACGGCAAGGCGTCGAACATGAGTGCCAGCCCGGGGGCATGGACACCCAGCGCATATCCGTTGAGGGTCACTGAGACGGGCTCATTCAGGGTCACCCACTGGTCGACACGGTCACCGAAGTGCTTCCCGGCTACCCCGCAGTACTCTGCAAACCGTTCGGCCGTGGCGCGGTTCATCCAGCCGCCGCCGTGCTCCAGCGGCAGCGGAGTATCCCAGTGATACAGGGTGGCCATGGGCGAGATACCCGCCTCAAGGAGCTGGTCGATCAGCCGGTCGTAAAAGTCCAGGCCCTGCCTGTTGATGGCACCGCGGCCGTCCGGCTGGATCCGGGGCCACGATAGGGAGAAGCGGTACGAATCGATGCCCAGCTCGCGCATGAGGGCGATGTCCTCGGGGAACCGGTTGTAGTGGTCGCAGGCCACGGCAGGGGAGTGGCCGTCCATGATGCTGCCGGGCTTCTGCACAAAGGCGTCCCAGCCGGAGGGACCACGCCCGTCCTCGGCCAGGGCCCCCTCAATCTGGAAGGCGGCTGCGGCTACGCCCAGCTTAAAGGAAGGCGGCAACCGGTCGGCGAGGTCGCGTACGGAAGCAGCATTTTCGACCGTCATGCCCCCATCATCTATTCGCAGGTTGCCGAAGGCAATGATCCAGGGGCACGAAAGCCAAGCAGATTCGCTTCTGCCGATAATATCCGGCATACTAGATGAGTTGTTCAAGCGCTTCTTCGTGTCCCGATCCGGATAATGCCGGGTGTCAGGGTCCAAGTTGAAGCCCAAACATAACCCACTCCCCATGGAACTGCGGATTTGTATGCGTGAAAATCGCGACACGCCCGACCGCGGGGGTCGGTTGCGCCGGCAAGGTGAGGAACCCGGATTTATCCGGATTCAGTTTGTGCGGCGGGTGGTAGTTACGACTTCAAATGCTTCGGCAGCCACACAACGAGTAAGTGAACAGGGCAGCCCCAACCAGGGGAAGCACAGACTGAAAGAGAGTCAGGCGACATGGCGGGACAAAAAATCCGCATCCGGCTGAAGTCATATGACCACGAGGTCATTGACGTTTCAGCCCGGAAGATCGTTGAGACGGTCACGCGCGCAGGCGCCACGGTAGTTGGCCCCGTGCCGCTTCCGACGGAGAAGAACGTTTACTGCGTAATCCGCTCTCCGCACAAGTACAAGGACAGCCGCGAGCACTTTGAAATGCGCACGCACAAGCGTCTTATCGACATCATCGATCCCACGCCGAAGGCCGTTGACTCGCTTATGCGTCTCGACCTGCCTGCCGACGTGAACATCGAAATCAAGCTGTAGGGAGGTGCTGAGAGACTATGACCGCAACCCGTAACGTAAAGGGCCTGCTGGGCACGAAGCTCGGCATGACCCAGGTCTGGGACGAGAACAACAAGCTCATCCCCGTCACTGTGGTCCAGGCAGATTCGAACGTCATCACGCAGCTGCGCAACGCAGAGACCGATGGCTACGTCGCCGTTCAGATCGGCTACGGCCAGATCGATCCCCGCAAGGTCACCAAGCCGCTGGCTGGTCACTTTGAAAAGGCAGGCGTCACGCCTCGCCGCCACGTCGTCGAACTGCGCACTGCAGATGCTGACACTTACGAGCTGGGCCAGGAGCTTTCTGTTGAGCTCTTCGAAGCCGGCCAGAAGATCGACGTCATTGGCACCACCAAGGGTAAGGGCTTCGCCGGTGTTATGAAGCGTCACGGCTTCCACGGCGTTGGAGCTTCCCACGGTGCCCACAAGAACCACCGTAAGCCCGGTTCAATCGGTGGCGCATCCACCCCGAGCCGCGTCTTCAAGGGCATGAAAATGGCCGGCCGCATGGGCGCCGTTCGTCACACCACGCTGAACCTCACCGTTCACGCTGTTGACGTCGAGAAGTCGCTGCTCCTGATCAAGGGTGCCGTTCCCGGCGCCCGCGGCCAGGTCGTACTCGTACGCACCGCCGTGAAGGGAGCCTAGTTCAATGGCTAACACTGTCAAGGTTGACCTGCCTGCAGAGATCTTCGACGTTCAGACCAACGTGCCGCTGCTGCACCAGGTCGTCGTTGCACAGCTCGCTGCTGCTCGCCAGGGTACCCACAAGACCAAGACCCGCGCCGAAGTTTCCGGTGCAGGCCGCAAGCCGTTCAAGCAGAAGGGCACCGGCCGCGCCCGTCAGGGTTCAATCCGTGCTCCTCACATGACCGGCGGTGGCGTTGTCCACGGTCCCACACCGCGTGACTACAGCCAGCGCACACCCAAGAAGATGATTGCTGCTGCACTGCGCGGCGCACTCTCTGACCGCGCCCGCAACGGACGCATCCACGTTGTCGCTGACCTGGTTGCCGGCTCCAAGCCGTCCTCCAAGGAAGCACTGGCAACGCTGCGCGGCGTCTCTGAGCGCAAGAACCTGCTCGTTGTCATTGAGCGCGCCAACGATGTTGCTGCACTGTCCGTGCGCAACCTCGAGGATGTTCACGTTCTGTACGCAGACCAGCTGAACACCTACGACGTTCTCGTTTCTGACGACGTAGTCTTCACCAAGGCTGCCTACGAAGCATTCGTTGCTGACAAGGCTGCAAAGAACGAGGAGGATGCCAAGTGAGTGCAGCCACCATCAAGGACCCGCGCGACGTCGTGCTTGCACCCGTCGTCTCGGAAAAGAGCTACGGCCTGATCGATGAGGGAAAGTACACCTTCCTGGTGGACCCCCGCTCGAACAAGACCGAGATCAAGCTGGCCGTGGAGAAGATTTTCTCCGTCAAGGTCGACTCGATCAACACCATCAACCGTGCCGGTAAGCGCAAGCGCACCAAATTCGGATGGGGTACCCGCAAGAACACCAAGCGTGCGATTGTCACCCTCAAAGAAGGCACTATCGACATCTTCGGCGGTCCGCTCGCGTAGCGGAGACCACTTTAACGAGGAAATAAATTATGGGAATCCGTAAATACAAGCCGACTACCCCGGGCCGTCGTGGCTCGAGCGTAGCGGACTTCACAGAAATCACGCGGTCGACGCCGGAAAAGTCGTTGGTACGTCCGCTGCCCAAAAAGGGCGGCCGTAACAACACCGGTAAGATCACAACCCGTCACAAGGGTGGTGGCCACAAGCGCCAGTACCGTCTGATCGACTTCCGTCGCCACGACAAGGACGGCGTTGACGCCCGCGTTGCCGAAATCGAGTACGATCCGAACCGTACGGCTCGCATCGCCCTCCTGCACTACGTTGATGGCACCAAGCGTTACATCATCGCCCCGAACAAGCTCTCCCAGGGTGACTTCGTAGAAGCAGGTGCCAACGCTGACATCAAGCCTGGCAACAACCTGCCCCTGCGCAACATCCCGGTGGGTACCGTTATCCACGCAGTTGAACTGCGTCCGGGTGGCGGCGCCAAGATGGGCCGCTCCGCCGGCGCATCGATCCAGCTTGTAGCCAAGGAAGGCCGCTTCGCCCAGCTGCGACTGCCTTCTGGCGAAATCCGCAACGTTGACGTGCGCTGCCGCGCAACCGTCGGCGAGGTCGGCAACGCAGAGCAGTCGAACATCAACTGGGGCAAGGCTGGCCGCATGCGCTGGAAGGGCGTCCGCCCGACAGTCCGTGGTGTAGCCATGAACCCGGTTGACCACCCGCACGGTGGTGGCGAGGGCAAGACGTCCGGTGGACGTAACCCCGTCAACCCGAACGGTAAGCGTGAAGGCCGCACCCGCCGCCCCAACAAAGAGAGCGACAAGCTTATTGTTCGTCGCCGTCGTACTGGCAAGAACAAGCGATAGGAGCCTGGACACATGCCACGCAGCCTGAAAAAAGGTCCCTTCGTTGACCAGCACCTCTTTGTGAAGGTGGATAGGGAAAACGAAAAGGGCACCAAGAACGTCATTAAGACCTGGTCCCGCCGTTCGATGATCATCCCCGACATGCTCGGGCACACGATCGCCGTACATGACGGACGCAAGCACATTCCGGTGTTTGTCACCGAGTCGATGGTCGGGCACAAGCTCGGCGAATTCGCTCCCACGCGGACATTCCGCGGCCATGTCAAGGACGACCGTAAGGGCAAGCGCCGCTAGGCGCCTGCACTTACGTCATAGACGAGAGAAGGAAAGCAATGGAAGCCAAGGCAATTGCGCGTCACATCCGCGTAACGCCTATGAAGGCCCGGCGCGTCGTCAACCTTGTTCGTGGTAAGCAAGCGAACGAGGCTCTGGCAATTCTGAAGTTTGCCCCCCAGGCAGCTTCTGAGCCGGTATTCAAGGTAGTTCAGTCGGCAATCTCCAACGCCCGGGTCCTCGCGGACCGCGACGGCGTGGCGTTTGACGAAGGTGACCTCATCATCAGCGAAGCGTTTGTTGATGAAGGCCCGACCATGAAGCGGTTCCAGCCGCGTGCCCAGGGTCGTGCATTTCAGATCAAGAAGCGCACCAGCCACATCACCGTGGTAGTCGCTACCCCGGAGAAAGAGGAGGCTCGCTAAGTGGGACAGAAAGTAAACCCGCACGGGTTCCGACTCGGCATCACCACCGATCACGTATCGCACTGGTTCGCTGACAGCACCAAGGCCGGACAGCGGTACAAGGACTTCGTTCGCGAAGACATCCGTATCCGCCAGCTCATGTCTGTTGGCATGGAGCGCGCCGGTATCGCCAAGGTCGAAATCGAGCGCACCCGTGACCGTGTCCGCGTGGACATCCACACGGCACGCCCGGGCATCGTCATCGGCCGCCGCGGCGCCGAAGCAGACCGCATCCGCGGCGAGCTCGAAAAGCTCACCGGCAAGCAGGTCCAGCTGAACATCCTCGAGGTCAAGAATCCCGAGATGGAAGCACAGCTTGTTGCCCAGGGCGTTGCTGAGCAGCTGACTTCCCGCGTGGCGTTCCGCCGTGCGATGAAGAAGGCCATGCAGTCCGCGCAGCGTGCAGGTGCCAAGGGCATCCGTATCGCCTGCTCGGGTCGACTGGGCGGCGCTGAAATGTCCCGCTCGGAGTTCTACCGCGAAGGCCGTGTGCCCCTGCACACCCTCCGCGCGAACATCGACTACGGCTTCTACGAGGCCAAGACCACCTTCGGCCGCATCGGCGTGAAGGTCTGGATCTACAAGGGTGACGTCACCGCCAAGGAACTGGCTCAGCAGGCAGCTGCTGCTCCGTCCCGTGGCCGCGGCGCCAGCGACCGTCCGGGCCGCCCGGGCGGTGCTGACCGTGGTGACCGCCGCCGTCGTACCGACCGTCCGGCCGCCGAAGCAGCTCCCGCTGCAGAGGCTCCGGCAGTTGAGGCTGCACCTGCTGCAGTAGAAGGAGGACAGGCTTAAATGCTTATCCCACGTCGAGTCAAGCACCGCAAGCAGCACCACCCGGGTCGTTCCGGCGCTGCTACGGGCGGCACCAAGGTCTCCTTCGGTGAGTACGGCATCCAGGCCCTGAGCCCGGCATACGTAACCAACCGTCAGATCGAGTCTGCACGTATCGCGATGACCCGCCACATCAAGCGTGGCGGTAAGGTCTGGATCAACATCTACCCGGACCGTCCCCTGACGAAGAAGCCTGCTGAAACCCGCATGGGTTCCGGTAAGGGTTCACCGGAATGGTGGGTCGCCAACGTCAAGCCGGGCCGGGTTCTCTTTGAGATCTCCGGTGTCGAAGAATCGGTGGCACGCGAGGCCCTGCGCCTGGCAATCCACAAGCTCCCGTTGAAGGCACGCATTCTGCGTCGCGAAGGTGGTGAATAGAAATGGCAGTAGGATCCAAGGAACTCGCTCCCGCACAGCTGGACGGTTTCGACAACGAGCGTCTCGTTGAAGAACTCCGCAAGGCTAAGGAAGAGCTGTTCAACCTGCGTTTCCAGTCCGCCACCGGCCAGCTGGAGAACCACGGTCGTCTGCGCGCGGTAAAGAAGGACATCGCACGCATCTACACCGTTCTCCGTGAACGCGAGCTGGGCATTCGTGCCGAGGTTGCCGCACCGGTTGTGGAAGCCAAGGAAGAAAAGAAGTCCAAGAAGGCAACAACCAAGAAGGCCGAAAAGGCTGAAACGGTTGAGACCGAGGAGGATGCCAAGTGAGTGAAAAGGACGAGAACGTGACGGAAACTGCTACGGCAGCTACGGCTGAGCAGCGCGGTTACCGTAAGACGCGTCGCGGCTACGTGGTTTCGGACAAGATGGAAAAGACCATCGTTGTCCAGGTTGAAGACCGCGTGAAGCACGCCCTCTACGGCAAGGTCATCCGCCGCACCTCGAAGGTCAAGGCTCACGACGAAGAGAACATCGCCGGCATCGGCGACCTCGTAGTCATCGCTGAGACCCGCCCGCTGTCCGCCACGAAGAACTGGCGGCTCGTGGAGATCCTCGAGAAGGCTAAGTAACACCTGCAGCTGTGCTGCTGGGCTATGCCCGGAAACCCCTGTTCCCTTTGGGAACGGGGGTTTCCTCATTTCCGGGACGGGCGGCTGAAGGCGTCACGCCCAGCACATTTTCACGGAACGTACGACGGCGGCGGCCCGGGTTCGCGGGGGAGCGGCACCGGCGGTGCGCCGAAAGAATGCCGTGCCTGACGCCGTCGTTCTTTGATGCAGCGGCCCGGCCTGTGATATGGGGACTGACCCGATCTGTGCTAGGATATTGAGTTTGTATGGCGCCTTTTGTGCGCCGTCATCAAACCTCGTAAACAATCGTGCCACGGCATAGTGCCCCCTTGCACTTGGACTGCGTCCAATTCGCTTGGGAAGCAAATGTTTTTGGCACGGGCGTTTAGGCCTGGTCTGGCAAAATCCAGGCAGGTCAAGAGACACCCCGATCAACCGTTCCGCAAGGCTCATTCCGTAGGAAGATTTTCGGTCTGAGAACCAGCGCGACGCAAGGAGTAAATAGTGATTCAGCAGGAGTCGCGACTCAAGGTCGCCGACAACACGGGTGCTAAGGAAATCCTTACCATTCGCGTTCTCGGTGGATCTGGCCGTCGCTACGCAGGCATTGGCGACGTCATCGTCGCTACCGTCAAGGACGCAATTCCGGGCGGCAACGTAAAGAAGGGCGATGTTGTCAAGGCAGTCATCGTCCGTACCAAGAAGGAACGCCGCCGTGCGGATGGTTCCTACATCAAGTTTGACGAGAACGCAGCTGTGATCCTGAAGGCTGACGGTGACCCCCGCGGTACCCGTATCTTCGGACCGGTTGGTCGTGAACTCCGTGACAAGAAGTTCATGAAGATCGTTTCTCTGGCTCCGGAGGTGCTCTAGTCCATGGCTAAGATCAAGAAGGGTGACCTCGTTCAGGTCATCACTGGCGCCAAGGCTGAGCGCGGCGGCGACAAAGGCAAGCAGGGCAAGGTTCTGCGCGTATTCCCGGAGAGCAACCGCGTGTTGGTCGAAGGCATTAACCGCGTAACCAAGCACACCAAGGTCGGTCAGTCGCAGCGCGGCACCAAGACCGGTGGCATCGAGGTTGTCGAAGCTTCGATCCACATCTCCAACGTGGCTCTGGTTGACCCGTCCACCAAGAAGCCCACCCGCGTTGGTTTCCGCACCGAGACCGTTGAGCGCAATGGCGTGAAGCGCGAAGTGCGTGTACGCGTGGCCAAGAGCTCCGGGAAGGACATCTAATGACTGAGACTCTCGAGACTCCGGCAACGAAGATCGTTCCTCGTCTGAAGACCAAGTACGCCGATTCCATCAAGAGCACGCTCATTGAGGAATTCAAGTACGAGAACGTCAACCAGGTTCCTCGCCTGGTGAAGGTCGTTGTGAACATGGGTGTTGGAGATGCCGCTAAGGACTCCAAGCTGATCGACGGCGCTGTCCGCGATCTGACCCTGATCACCGGCCAGAAGCCGCAGGTAACCAAGGCCCGCAAGTCGATCGCACAGTTCAAGCTGCGCGAAGGCATGCCCATCGGCGCCCACGCTACCCTGCGTGGAGACCGCATGTGGGAATTCCTGGATCGTCTGGTCACGCTGGCTCTGCCCCGTATCCGCGACTTCCGCGGCCTCAGCGGCAAGCAGTTCGATGGCAACGGCAACTACACCTTCGGTCTGACCGAGCAGGTTATGTTCCACGAAATCGACCAGGATTCCATCGACCGCGTTCGCGGTATGGACATCACGGTTGTTACCACTGCCAAGACCGATGACGAAGGCCGCGCGCTGCTGAAGGCGCTTGGTTTCCCGTTCAAGGCCGAAGACTAATCTAACTACGTAACAGGTCCTTCGCTGAGGCTTTAGGCAGCAGCGAGGAAACCGTTATGAGGAAGGGCAAGAGCCCAAAATGACAATGACAGATCCTGTCGCAGACATGCTTACGCGTCTGCGCAACGCAAACTCGGCATACCACGATTCCGTGACCATGCCGTACAGCAAGCTCAAGGCACGCGTTGCCGACATCCTGAAGGCCGAAGGTTACATCGCCTCCTGGAAAGAAGAAGACGCTGAGGTTGGCAAGAAGCTGACCCTCGAGCTCAAGTTCGGTCCGAACCGCGAGCGTTCAATCGCTGGCGTTCGTCGTATTTCCAAGCCGGGACTGCGTGTTTACGCAAAGTCCACCAACCTGCCGCACGTGCTCGGTGGCCTGGGTGTCGCAATCCTGTCCACCTCTTCCGGCCTCCTGACTGACAAGCAGGCCGGCAAGAAGGGCGTGGGCGGCGAAGTCCTCGCTTACGTCTGGTAACGGGAAAGGAAGAGAATAATGTCACGTATTGGACGTCTCCCCATCACCGTTCCTGCCGGCGTTGAGGTCAAGGTTGACGGCTCTGTCGTCAGCGTCAAGGGTTCCAAAGGCGAGCTGAACCACACTGTGGCCAGCCCGATCGAGGTTTCCCTGGAAGCAGACACCCTGACTGTCGCCCGCCCGAACGACGAGCGCGCCTCCCGTTCACTCCACGGCCTGACCCGCACCCTGATCTCCAACATGATCGAGGGCGTAACCAAGGGCTACGAGAAGAAGCTTGAAATCGTTGGTACTGGTTACCGCGTTCAGGCCAAGGGATCTGACCTTGAGTTCGCTCTCGGCTTCAGCCACCCGGTAAATGTCTCCGCACCGGAGGGCATCACCTTTGCAGTTGAGACCCCGACCAAGCTCTCTGTTTCAGGTATCAACAAGCAGCAGGTCGGCGAGGTTGCTGCCAACATTCGCAAGCTGCGGAAGCCGGACCCCTATAAGGGCAAGGGCATCCGTTACGCCGGCGAAGTCATCCGCCGCAAGGTCGGAAAGGCTGGTAAGTAACCATGGCCATCTCAATTAACAAGAAGCGTACGAACAAGAGCAAGTCTGCTTCGCGCAGCCGTCGCCAGCTTCGTATCCGCAAGCGCATCTCCGGTACGGCTGTACGTCCTCGTCTGGTCGTCAACCGTTCCGCACGCCACGTATTCGTCCAGGTTGTCGATGACACCAAGGGCCTGACCGTAGCGAGCGCGTCCACACTGGAAGCCGACCTTCGTGCATTCGACGGTGACAAGACTGCCAAGGCCAAGCGCGTTGGCGAGCTCGTCGCCGAGCGTGCCAAGGCTGCCGGTATCGAAGCTGTTGTCTTCGACCGCGGTGGTAACAAGTACCACGGCCGGATCGCCGCCGTCGCTGACGGTGCACGTGAAGGTGGGCTGTCACTGTGACGGAAGCAAACAAGGAAAAGGACACTGTGTCTGCAGATCAGAAGGCGACTGAAGCCGTAGCTGCTCCGGCCACTGAGACCACTGCTCCCGCTGCTGCCGATGACCGCCGTGGTGGCGCTCGTCGTGGCGAGCGTGGAGACCGTGGCCAGGGCCGCGGCGACCGTGGTGGCCGTGGCGGCCGCGACGGCGGCCGTGAAGCTGAGAAGAGCCAGTTCGTAGAGCGCGTTGTTACCATCAACCGCGTTTCCAAGGTCGTCAAGGGTGGTCGTCGCTTCAGCTTCACCGCTCTGGTCGTCGTTGGTGACGGCAACGGTATGGTCGGCGTTGGCTACGGCAAGGCTAAGGAAGTTCCTGCCGCAATCGCGAAGGGCGTTGAAGAGGCCAAGAAGTCCTTCTTCCGCGTTCCCCGCATTGGCAACACCATCCCGCACCGCGTTCAGGGTGAGGCTGCTGCCGGCGTCGTAATGCTGCGTCCGGCTTCCGCCGGTACCGGTGTTATCGCCGGTGGCCCGGTCCGTGCAGTACTGGAGTGCGTGGGCATCCACGACATCCTCTCCAAGTCGCTCGGTTCCTCGAACGCCATCAACATCGTTCACGCGACCGTTGATGCCCTGAAGCGCCTCGAAGAGCCGGCAGCAGTGGCAGCACGCCGCGGCCTGCCCCTGGACGAGGTTGCTCCGCCGGCAATGGTGAAGGCTCTCCTGAACCAGAAGGCGGGTGTCTAAGTTATGGCTAAGAACCTGATTCCCTCCGACGTCCAGTTGGAGATCACTCAGATCAAGTCCGTCATTGGCGGCAAGCAGAACCAGCGCGACACCCTTCGGTCCCTCGGCCTGAAGCGGATCGGACACACCGTTGTCCGCACCGCCGACGCCGTGACCGTTGGAATGCTCAACACGGTTCCGCACCTGGTAAAGGTAGAGGAGGCGAAGTAAATGGCAGAGAAAAACACTGCTGAGAAGGCACAGAGCGCGACTGCTGAGAAGCAGAACGCTCTGAAGGTCCACCACCTGCGTCCCGCCCCGGGTGCCAAGACCGCCAAGACCCGCGTTGGTCGTGGTGAAGGTTCCAAGGGTAAGACCGCTGGCCGCGGTACCAAGGGTACGAAGGCCCGCTACCAGATCAAGGCTGGCTTTGCCGGCGGCCAGTTGCCGCTGCACATGCGCCTGCCGAAGCTGCGCGGCTTCAAGAACCCGTTCCGGGTTGAGTTCCAGGTTGTAAACCTGGACAAGCTCAACGAGCTGTTCCCGGAAGGTGGCGCAGTCACCGTGGAGAACCTGGTCGAAAAGGGTGCCGTTCGCAAGAACCAGCCCGTCAAGGTGCTTGGCACCGGCGACATCACCGTCAAGGTTGACGTCACCGCCCACGCATTCTCGGCCAGCGCCGCAGAAAAGATTGCTGCAGCAGGCGGAAGCACCACCGCCCTCTAACGAGGCGGTGGGCGAACGCCCGTTGTGAACTCCCGGTATGCAGGGCCCCAGGCTCTGCGTACCGGGAGTTTTTTCACATCCCGCCGGCCGACTATTTCCGTCCGTTCGCCGCATGGGCGCCCTGACGGATTGTTCGCATAGCTCATACAACCGTTAGACTCGGTTGTTGGGATTTATTGACTCCCATCACCCCACTCTTATTTACACCACAGGAGGACGCTTGCTTAGCGCATTTGGCCGGGCCTTTCGCACGCCTGATCTGCGACGCAAGTTGTTGTTCACGCTGGGAATCATCACCATCTTCCGCTTGGGTGCCTTCATTCCCTCGCCTGGTGTGAACTACCAGAATGTCCAGCAATGCTTGCAGAACGGTCAGACCGCAGGCGGGCTCTACCAGCTCGTTAACCTGTTCAGCGGCGGTGCATTGCTTCAGGTGTCCATCTTCGCGCTGGGCATCATGCCGTACATCACGGCCAGCATCATCGTTCAACTGCTCCGGGTGGTCATTCCCCGGTTCCAGCAGCTGTACGAGGAGGGCGCCTCCGGGCAGTCCAAGCTGACCCAATACACGCGGTACCTCACCATCGCCCTGGGCCTGCTCAACGCCACGACACTGGTGTCGCTGGCGCGTTCAGGCCAGCTCCTGCCAGGCTGTGCGCTGGACATCATCCCGGACACCAGCGTGATCACCACCATCCTGATCATCATCACGCTGACGGCCGGCACCGGCCTGATCATGTGGATGGGCGAGCTCGTCACCGAAAAGGGTGTGGGCAACGGCATGTCGCTGCTTATCTTCACCTCCATCGCCGCAAGCTTCCCCACCTCCCTGGGCGCTATCTGGACCTCGCAGGGTCCGGGCACGTTCTTTATGGTCCTGGCCATTGGCCTGGTCACCGTTGCCCTGGTGGTCTTTGTGGAGCAGTCCCAGCGCCGCGTCCCGGTGCAGTACGCCAAGCGGATGATTGGACGCCGCACTGTGGGCGGCACCAGCACGTACATTCCCATCAAGGTCAACATGGCCGGCGTGGTCCCCGTGATCTTCGCGTCGTCCATGCTCTACCTGCCGGGCCTGATTGCGCAGTTCAACCAGCCCAAGCAGGGCGAGACAATGGCCCCGTGGGTGGAGTGGATCAACAACAACCTCACCCGCGGTGACCACCCGATTTACATGGCGCTCTACTTCGCCATGATTGTGTTTTTCACCTACTTCTATGTCGCGATCACCTTCAACCCTGAAGAGGTCTCGGACAACATGAAGAAGTACGGCGGCTTCATCCCGGGCATCCGGGCTGGCAAGCCGACGGCGGACTACCTGCAGTACGTCCTGTCCAGGATCACCCTGCCCGGCGCCCTGTACCTGGGCTTTGTGGCACTGATCCCGCTCGTCGCCCTGGTCCTGATCAACGCGAACCAGAACTTCCCGTTCGGCGGTACGTCGATCCTGATCATGGTGGGTGTGGGCCTGGAGACGGTCAAGCAGATTGACGCGCAGCTACAACAACGTCACTACGAAGGGCTTTTGCGATGACGAGAATGCTAATTATCGGACCTCCCGGTTCCGGCAAAGGAACGCAGGCAGAGCGGATCTCCGAACGCCTCGGCGTCGTTGCGATCTCCACCGGCGATATCTTCCGCGCCAACGTCAAGGGTGAGACGCCGCTGGGCGTCGAGGCCAAGAAGTACATGGATGCCGGCGACTTTGTGCCGGACAGCGTCACCAACAAGATGGTGCGTGACCGCCTCAGCGAGGCCGACGTCGAAACCGGCTTCCTGCTGGACGGTTACCCCCGTACCACCGCCCAGGTGGACTACCTCGACGAGATCCTCGCCAAGGGCGAGGAGAAGCTCGACGTCGTCCTGCAGCTCACTGCCGACGACGAGGAACTGGTGCACCGGCTGCTTGGCCGGGCGAAGGAAACGGGCCGGAGCGACGACAACGAAGCCGTCATCCGCCACCGCCTGGACCTGTACCACGAGCAGACCGAGGCCGTTGTGGCCAAGTATGCCGAACGCGGCATCCTGACACAGGTGGACGGCATCGGCGGCATCGACGAGGTCACCGACCGCGTCATGCAGGCCATCAAGGCAGCACAGGCCGCCTGATCCCGGCAACAGTTATTCGAGGCTCCTCCCGGATTCCGGGAGGAGCCTCAGCCATTGAAAGGACACACCATGGCTTTCGGCCAGCCCCGTATTGAATATAAGACCAACGCCCAGATGCGCACCATGCACGAGGCGGGCCTGGTCCTCAGCCGTGCGCTGGACGCAGCAGTTGAGGCCGCGGTGCCCGGGGTCACCACCAAACACCTGGACGACGTCTTCGCGGCCGTCCTGAACCAGGCCGGCGCCAAGTCCAATTTCTTCGGGTACCACGGTTTCCCGGCCACCATCTGCACGTCCGTCAACGAGGAAGTGGTGCACGGCATCCCCGGCGGACGGGTCCTCAACGACGGCGACATCATCTCGATCGACGGCGGAGCCATCGTCGACGGCTGGCACTCCGACTCGGCCCGGACGGTCATCGTGGGCACGGCAGACCCCGAGGACCAGCGTCTTTCCGACGTCACACAGGCGGCCATGTGGCGGGGCATCGCCGCCCTGGCGTCCGGCAGCCACGTGGGAGATATCGGTGCTGCCATCGACGACTACGTCTCCTCCGTCCCCGGCAAGCCCCTGGGCATCCTGGAAGACTACGTGGGCCACGGGATCGGGTCGGAGATGCACATGGCTCCGGACGTCCTGAACTACCGCACCAGCCACCGCGGCCCGAAGATCCGGCCCGGCCTGTGCCTTGCCATCGAACCCATGCTGGTCCGCGGCAGCATCGACACCGCCGTGCTCGACGACGACTGGACCGTGGTGACCACGGACGGGAAGCGCTCCTGCCAGTGGGAGCATTCCGTGGCCGTCCACGACAAGGGGATCTGGGTCCTTTCCGCGCCCGACGGCGGGGCAGAGCACCTGGTGCCGCTCGGCGTCGTTCCCGTCCCCATCCCGTAAGTCAGGCCTTGAGCCTGGGCTTGACGTCCTTGGTGTAGATTCCCTCGAGCGTCGACTTCAGCTCCGTCATGGTGGCCTTCACGTCGCCCTGTTGGGTGAGGATCTTGGCGGCAGCCTTGGCCATCTCCTGGTCTGCGCCGGGCAGGAACACGCGGGCGTTGTCCTGGACGCGGGTAACGGCCAGTTGGTCCATGGCGATCTTGATCTGCGGGGTCTTGGCCAGCACGGCGGTCATGTCAGCGGAGGTCCGCGTGGGCATGTAACCGGTCGCGGCTGAAAACGCCGCAGTGTTCTCCGGCTCGGTCATGAACTGAAGGAACATGGCGGCCGCAAGCTGCTCTTCCTTGGTGACACCGCTGGGGATGCCCAGGCCGGCTCCGCCAGTGGGGCACACTCCTGAGGTGGCCTTCGAACCGCCCGGCAGGAACCCAACGCCCACGTTGAACTTGGCGGACTTCAGGATGCCGATCAGCGAACCCGTCGAGGACAGAGTGGCCGAGGCGAGACCCGCTGCAAAGTCGTCGGCGGATTCCTTGGAGGAGACCCCGGCCCAGGCGTCCTTGTAGACGGAATCCTGGGCAGCCTGCAGTGCCCCGACGGACTCGGCTGAGTCGCAGGTGATGTCCCAGCCCTTGGACCAGCCGCCGCCTTCGCCCCAGAGGTTGTTCTGCAGGGTCCAGCCGGCGTACCCGGCGAGGGCGGGGTGCATAAAGGCATACTGGGCGCCGGAAGCTGCCTTGAGCTTGGGTGCCCAGCCGGCGAATTCCTGCCAGGTGGCGGGGGCGCGATCCGGCAGGCCTGCCGCAGCGAAGTGGTCCTTGTTGTAGTAGAACAAGGGAGTGGACCGGCCGTAGGGAAGAGCCCACTGTTTGCCGTCGTACTTGTAATCGTCCACCAGCGAGGTGCGGAAGTCGTCCAGCTTGACGTCCAGTTGCTTGACCAGCGAGTCGAGCGGGATGATGCTTTCGTTCAGGTAGTAGCGGAACCACCAAACGTCGGAGAGCACCACCAGGGACGGCAGGCCTGACTTGGCGGCCTGGGCGGTCTGGAACTTCTGGGCGATTTCCTCGTAGTTGGCGCCTGCTGTCACCAGGTTCACCTTGATGTCCGGGTACTTGGCGTGGAACTTCTCGATGATGCTTTTTTCCACATCCTGTGACTTGCCCGGGTGGTTGGACCAGAAGTCGATGGATGCGGCCGGCTTCACGCCGCTGAAGTCGATGTCGGCAACGGGTGTCACCGCGGCTCCAGGGGTTGTTGACGGGCCGCCGCAGGCGGACAGTGCTGCGGCTCCTGCCCCGGCCCCGGCCAGGGTGAGGAAGAACCGTCGATCAAGGGTTAGGGACATGGTGCTGCCTTTCGTTGTGTGCCTCGGTGGTGCTGGATGCGGTGGATGGATGTTTTGGATGCCCGACGGGGATTAGCCCGTCACGCTGCCCTGGGTCAGGCCCGCGACGATGTAGCGCTGGAGCATGGCGAAGATGACCAGGATGGGGACGATCACAAGGACGGCGCCGGCCATCATGATTCCCCAGCCGGCACCGTTGCCCTCTGAGTTCTGTAGCAGGGTCAGGCCCACAGGGAGGGTCATGCTTTCGGGCTTGTCCGTGATGATCAGCGGCCAGATGTACTCGTTCCATTCGCTCACCACGGTGACCAGGGCAACCGTGGCTATGGAAGGAACGGACACTGGCACCACGATCTGCCAGAGCCGCCGCCAGTGGCCGGCGCCGTCGATCTCTGCTGATTCCAGGATGGAACCGGGCAGGGTCAGGAAATGCTGGCGCAACAAAAAGGTGCCGAACGCGGTTCCCAGGCCCGGCAGGATGATGCCCCACAGGGTGTTCTTCCCGCCCATTCCGGCGATCAGGATGTAGTTCGGCAGGATTGACACCTGCGCGGGAACCATCAGGGCCACGAGGATGAGGACGAAGATCACGTTCTTGAACGGAAACCGCACAAACACCAGGGCGTAGGCGGTGAGCAGGGCCAGGATCACTTTGATGCCGCCGCCGACCACGGTGACAATGGTGCTGTTGAGGAAGAACTGACCGAACGGGACCGTGGTCATGGCCACCCGGTAGTTCTCCGGGTCCAGGGTTGCTGGGAGCGCCTGCAGGTCCAAAGTCACTATTTCGCCAGGTTGTTTGAACGAGCTCAGCACCATCCACAGCAGCGGCAGGAAGACCACCAGGACAGCGATCGCCAGCGGCGCATACCCGGCAGCGACTGTCCTGGCCAGGTTGGCACGGGAGAATGCGCGCTCGCGGGGCGGGACGGCGTCGGACGTTGAAGGTTCCGGGAGGAGGACGGCGGGGGCGCTCACGAGTAGTGCACCTTCTTTTCGATGAACCGCAGCTGCAGCACGGTGATCACCAGCAGTATTGCAAACAGGACCACGGAGATGGCGGCGGAATAGCCGGCGCGGTTATAGGCACCGAAGGCTTGGAGGTATGCCTCGTAGATGAGGGTGCTGGTGCCGCTGCCCAGGGGCGTCATGATTCGGATGAGGTCAAAGGCCTGCAGGGAGCTGAGCATGGTGGTGATCAGCAGGAAGAACGTAGTAGGGGAGAGCAGCGGCAGGGACATGCTGAGAAAGCGCCGGAAATAGCCGGCGCCGTCCAGTGCGGCGGCCTCCATCACATCCTGCGGCAGGGACTGGAGCCCGGCGAGGAACACCACCGCGCAGTAGCCCAGGTTCTTCCAGACATACACGATGATGACCATCACCAGTGAGAGTTCCGGATCGTTGATCCACTGCGGGCTCTGCTGTCCGAAGCCCCGAAGGATCCAGGCCAGCACACCGTAGCCGGGATCAAAGATGAACAGCCAGACCAGGCCAACACCCACCCCGGACAGCACATACGGCGCGAAGACTGCCGACCGGGCAAAGGTAGTGCCGCGGACTTTCGAGTTCAGTGCCAGCGCCACCAGCAAGCCCAGCACCATGGAGCCGCCTACTGTTGCGGCCATAAATACGGCAGTGGTGCCCAGCACCCGGCCGGCGTCCGCGCTGGTGAAGAACGTGATGTAGTTTTCCAGCCCGACGACGGTGGCGGACGCGGAGCCGAGCGTCCAGTTCAGCGTGGAGTAGTAGAGGTTGTTGAACAGTGGAACGTAGGTGAATACCGCGATGAGCAGCAGGTTAGGCAAGGCCAGCGCGAGGAAAACGAAGAAGTCCCGGCGTTTCCGCTGCGACCAGCGGTTGTGGCGGGGCCTGGCGGG
Source organism: Pseudarthrobacter sp. CCNWLW207 (assembly GCF_037203945.1). Lineage (NCBI taxonomy): Bacteria > Bacillati > Actinomycetota > Actinomycetes > Micrococcales > Micrococcaceae > Pseudarthrobacter > Pseudarthrobacter sp. CCNWLW207. The sequence continues at coordinate 132,814 of NZ_JBBCBS010000003.1, forward strand.
CGTGCCGGCAGCTTGGCCGGACGGGGCCAGCGGCGGGTGCCTGTCGGCGAGTTGTGAAGTCATTGGTCTCTAACGGTGAACAGGCCTGGGAAGAGGCAGGGCAGGATCCGCCTTCACTCCACCACACCGCCCGGGGTGTCAACAGGCGGTTTCCGGCATACGCGGATATGTTGTTCAACCCTTCCCTGGCCGTTTACTGACTGTTGTCTATCGGATCGCCCAGCGTTTGCTTTGGAATCCGGCGTTGCCCCCGTCCCCTGCCCAACTAGGTAGCAGCAGATGTCGTTTTGAGCCCTCATAACGACATCTGCTGCTACTTAGTTGGGTGAGGGGGAACAATGGAGCCCATGGGAGCCATTACTGATGTGCCGGGAATCCGGGTGGGCCACCAGCAAAAGTCCGACGGCGGCTGGTTGAGTGGTGTGACGGTGATCCTGCCGCCGCCGGGTACGGTCGGTTCCGTGGACGTCGGCGGGGGAGGCCCCGCGACCCATGAGACCGACGCACTGGACCCCACCACGCTGGTGTCCGCCGTGGACGCGGTGGTCCTGACAGGCGGCAGCGCCTACGGGCTGGCCTCTGCCCACGGCGCCCAGCGCTGGTGCGAGGAACACGGCCGAGGATTTGCGGTTCCCGGCGGGGTGGTCCCCATCGTTCCCGCCGCAGCCATTTTCGACCTGGGCCGCGGCGGTGACTTCAGTGCCCGCCCGGACGCGGGGATGGGTTACGCCGCCACGGAGGCCGCCGCTGGCCAGGAGGAAGGGCACGACGTCGGACGCGGCAATGTGGGCGCCGGCACCGGCGCGGTCATCGCCAGGACCTACAAAGGGGGAGTGGGCACCGCGTCGGTAACTCTGGAGAGCGGTGCAGTTATCGGGGCACTTGCCGTAGTCAACGCGCTGGGTCTTCCGTATGTGGCGAATGCCGCTGGCGGGCGTGATACCCAGCCCGGGGCGCCGGAAGCCCCCGGACCCAACACCACCCTGGTTGTGGTTGCCACCAACGCCGTGCTTGATGTGGCAGAGTGCAAGCGGACTGCTTCTGCTGCCCAGGCCGGAATCGCCCGGGCACTGGACCCTTCCCACACGCTGGCTGATGGCGACACCGTCTTCTGCCTCGCAACAGGCGCCATTGCGCTAGACCGCAGCACCGAAACTGCCCGGCAGATCAGCCTCATCACGCTGCAGAGTGCGGCAGCCGACGTCGTACGTTTAGCCATCCTGGATGGAGTGGACAGGGCGGAGGCGGTCTCAACTCCGGCAGCTGAATATAGTGCGTACCGGCGCGCAGTGCGCTAACATGGCTGGATTTAACATTCGCCGCAAAGTGGCGTAGTGTTGCTTGTTGGTTGTCTGCCCTGCTGTGCCCTGTTTGGGGCCTGAGGTGATAACCGATCCAACAAAAACGTTCGTGGTCTTGTCCGGTGCAATCCGGCAGGGCTGCGGCAACAACAGTTAGCGGAGGGTATGGCCAAGAAGGACGGGGTCATTGAGATCGAGGGCGTTGTGACTGAGGCGCTGCCCAATGCGATGTTTCGCGTTGAGCTCACCAACAAGCACATCGTTCTGGCACACATCTCAGGCAAGATGCGCCAGCACTACATCAGGATTCTCCCTGAGGACCGGGTAGTGGTGGAACTGAGCCCTTATGACCTCACTCGGGGTCGTATCGTCTACCGCTACAAGTAAATTCTGGGCAGCCCCGGCAAAAGCCGTAGGCCGCTCCAGTTGACCAACTGCCACACGCAAAGGAATGCCATGAAGGTCAAGCCGAGCGTCAAGCAGATCTGCGAAAAGTGCAAAGTGATCCGCCGTAATGGCCGGGTCATGGTGATCTGCGAGAACCCGCGCCACAAGCAGCGCCAGGGCTAATTTCCTTCCCTGAAGGAAACCCTGGGTTGCTAACCCACGCAAGTAAATAAAGGCAGCACAAGCTGAATTGGGACGCATGAGCCCGGACAGCTAACCCCCGGTCGGAGGCTGGGGCCGCACAGAACGTGCGGGTGTACTGCCTACGACCTCCGGTTTATTCAAGGAGTACTGCCACTATGGCTCGTCTCGCTGGCGTAGACATTCCCCGCGAAAAGCGGTTGGAAATTGCGCTTACTTACATCTACGGCGTGGGCAAGACCCGTGCACACGAAACCCTGGCTGCCACTGGCATCAGCGCTGACGTCCGTGTTAAGGACCTCACCGATGCCCAGCTGGTTGAGCTGCGTGACTACATTGAAGGCAACTACAAGGTTGAGGGTGACCTTCGCCGCGAAGTAGCAGCTGATATCCGCCGCAAGGTAGAAATCGGCAGCTACGAAGGTATTCGCCATCGCAAGGGCCTGCCAGTGCGCGGACAGCGTACGAAGACGAACGCACGTACCCGCAAGGGTCCGAAGCGCACCGTTGCAGGCAAGAAGAAGGCTCGTTAAATCCCTCGGGATTGACTCGTCTTCCCCCAATAACTTTCTGTAGGAGAAATAATGCCCCCGAAGACTCGTGGCGCGGTTCGCAAGCCGCGTAAGAAGGACAAGAAGAATATCGCGCTTGGCCAGGCGCACATCAAGAGCACTTTTAACAACACCATCGTTTCCATCACGGATCCGAATGGCGCTGTTATCTCTTGGGCTTCCTCAGGTGAGGTTGGCTTCAAGGGCTCGCGTAAGTCCACCCCGTTCGCTGCCCAGATGGCTGCCGAAGCCGCTGCCAAGCGCGCACAGGAGCACGGCATGCGCAAGGTTGACGTTTTCGTCAAGGGACCGGGCTCCGGACGCGAAACCGCAATCCGCTCGCTGCAGGCCGCTGGCCTGGAGGTTGGCTCCATCCAGGACGTCACCCCCGCAGCGCACAACGGCTGCCGTCCGCCGAAGCGCCGCCGCGTCTAAGGCTTTTACAGCAGCAGGAGCTTGCCCGGACCGTAGATGGTCCGGGCAGGCCCAGCCGCGTTAAGTCTTCAGACCGAATTTCCACCACCTGTGTTGCGTCATATAGCGGATGCTCGCCGAAAGGAAACCTAAGTGCTCATTGCACAGCGCCCCACCCTCTCCGAAGAGGTAGTCTCCGAAAACCGTTCGCGTTTCATCATTGAACCGCTGGAACCGGGCTTCGGCTACACCCTCGGAAACTCCCTCCGCCGTACCCTGCTCTCCTCCATCCCCGGTGCTGCTGTAACCAGCATCCGGATCGATGGCGTGCTGCACGAGTTCACCACGGTTCCCGGTGTCAAGGAGGATGTCACTGAGATCATCCTGAACATCAAGAGCCTGTCGGTTTCCTCCGAGCACGATGAGCCGGTTGTTGCTTACCTGCGCAAGCAGGGCCCCGGAGTCGTCACGGCCGCGGACATCGCTCCGCCGGCCGGCGTCGAATTCCACAACCCGGATCTGCACATTGCCACGCTGAACTCGAAGGGCAAGTTCGAACTCGAACTGACCATCGAGCGCGGCCGCGGCTACGTTTCGGCAGCTCAGAACAAGTCCGGCGATTCAGAGATCGGCCGCATCCCGGTCGACTCGATCTACTCGCCGGTGCTGAAGGTTACTTTCCGCGTGGAAGCAACCCGTGTTGAGCAGCGCACTGACTTCGACAAGCTCATTGTCGACGTCGAGACCAAGCAGGCCATCGCCCCGCGCGATGCGGTTGCTTCCGCAGGTACCACCCTGGTGGAACTCTTCGGTCTGGCCCGCGAGCTGAACACCGCAGCTGAAGGTATCGAGATTGGCCCGTCGCCGACGGACGCTGCCCTGGCAGCCGACATGGCCCTGCCGATCGAGGATCTGGACCTCACCGTCCGTTCCTACAACTGCCTCAAGCGTGAGGGCATCCACACCGTGGGTGAACTCGTTGCCCGCTCCGAGGCCGACCTGATGGACATCCGTAACTTCGGTGCGAAGTCCATTGACGAGGTCAAGGCAAAGCTGGTTGAACTGGGCCTGTCCCTCAAGGACTCGCCTCCCGGTTTTGACCTCGCAGCACGCGCCGCAGCAATTGAAGAGGACGACGCCGCCTTCGGCGACGACGAACTCTAAAACAGATCTTGGCCGGCGGGCACCATGGTGTGCCCACCACCGGCTTCCATATGAGGAGAAACAATTATGCCTACCCCCACTAAGGGTCCGCGCCTCGGAGGCGGCCCGGCTCACGAGCGTCTTATGCTCGCGAACCTGGCAGCAGCACTGTTCGAGCACAAGCGGATCACCACCACGGTGACCAAGGCCAAGCGCCTGAAGCCGTACGCCGAGCGCCTGGTGACTTTCGCCAAGCGCGGCGACCTGGCTTCCCGCCGCCGTGTACTCGGCCTGATCAGCAACAAGGGCGTCGTCCACGAGCTGTTCACCGACATTGCACAGGCAGTGGAAAACCGCGACGGCGGCTACACCCGCATCACCAAGATTGGCAACCGCAAGGGCGACAACGCTCCCATGGCCGTCATCGAACTGGTCCTTGAGCCGGTTTCCGCTAAGCAGGCCGTTGTAGCCGAGGCTACCTCTGCCGCAAAGCGCGACGCCGACAAGAAGGAAGCAGCTGCTGCTGCCCCGGCCGCTGAAGAGGCTCCCGAGGCCGAGGTCGTTGAGACTGAAGCTGCCGAGGCTCCCGAGGCTGAGGCTGCAACCGAAGAGGCCCCGGCCGCTGAGGAAGCTCCCGCCGAGGACAAGGCTGAGGAAAAGGACGCGAAGTAATTCGCTGATTCCTTCGCATAGACTTGAGTCTATGAACGACCAAAAACCCGCGGCCCCCGTTTCAGGGGGCGGCGGGTTTTTGCGTATCCGGTTTGATATTTCCTACGACGGCGGTCCCTTTAATGGGTGGGCCCTTCAGCCGGGCCTCCGGACCGTCCAGGGCGTCCTGGAGGAGGCCGTTGCGCTGCTCGTGCGCCGGCCCGTCCGCGTGACCGTGGCTGGCCGCACGGATGCCGGCGTGCACGCCCGGGGACAGGTTGTCCATCTCGACCTGACCGAAGCTGAGTGGCTGGCTCTGCCCCGCGGGCACGAACTCGATCCCGCCGTCGCCATGCTGCGCCGGATCCGCGGCGCACTGAGCCGTGGCCTGGGCGACCTCAGCGGGGCTATCGAGGTCCACAGGGTGTCCCTGGCCCCTGAAGGCTTTGACGCGCGGTTCTCGGCCCTGTGGCGCCGTTACAGCTACCGGATCGCGGACGGCCCCGCCCTTTGGGACCCGTTGGAACGCTACTTCACGCTGTGGCACAAGAATCCGCTGGACGTTTCCTTGCTGAATGAGGGGGCCTCCAAACTACTGGGGCTGCAGAACTTCCTCTCCTACTGCAAGCCTCGGGAAGGGGCCACCACCATCCGCGAACTGCAGCGCTTTGAGTTTGCGCGCGGGGAGGACGGGGTGATCGTGGCCACGGTGCAGGCGGACGCTTTCTGCCACAACATGGTGCGCTCCCTGGTGGGCTCGGCCCTGTTCGTCGGGGAGGGCATTGAGGAGCCCGGGTGGCTCTATGACCGCCTCCTCGCCAGGAAGCGGGACGCCAAGTCGGTCCTGGCGGCGCCCCACCCGCTGGTCCTGGAGGAAGTTGCCTACCCGACCGACGGCGAGATGCTGGCGCGGGCCGAACTCACGAGGGCCGTCCGGGAGCACCCCAACTGACGTGCCCTAGTACGTCCTCGGCCCCTCGGCCGGCAGGGTGAGCGTAAACGTGCTGCCCTTGCCGGGGCTGCTGGTGCACGAAATGTCGCCGCCGTGACCGTCGACGATGGCCTTGGTAATGGACAGTCCGAGGCCTGCCCCCGAGATGGCGGCTTCGCGTGCTGACTCCGTCCGGAAGAACCGGCGGAAGACCTTGGCCGAGTCTTCCGGGGTCATGCCCATCCCGGAGTCTTGCACTTTCAGCCGGACCCACTCGTCCGTGCCTTGGGCACTAATGTTTACCACGCCGCCGCCGGGGGAGTACTTGATGGCATTGGACACCAGGTTGTCCAGGGCCTGCCCGATGCGCAGCGGGTCCGCGTAGGCCCACAAGGGCGAGGGGATATCGGCCACCAGGGAGATGCTGGACTGTTCGGCCTGGGGCTGCGCGGAGCCGATGCTGGTCTCGACGAGGCTTGCAAGGTCCGTGCGTTTAGGGTGCACTTTGAGGGCGGAGGAAGCCGACGCCATGAGGTCGGATACCAAAGCCAGGAGCCTCTCGGAGTTGCGTTGCACAACCTCCAATCGCCGGACGGAGGCCGGGGACGTGCCCTGGACGTCCTCAAGCACGAGATCGATATTGCCCAGGATGGAATTGAGCGGGTTCCTGAATTCATGCGAGACGTTCGAGACGAGTTCCTCGTTGGCCGCCAGTGCCTCCACCAGCCCTGTGACGTCCGTGTAGACGATGACAGCGCCACTGAAGCGTCCGCCGTCGTCCATTAACGGACGTGCCGCCGTCGATACGGCGCGCTGGCGTGGCCCCGTGCCGATCCAGACGAGATAGTCCGCGAAGGATTCGCCGTCGATGGCGCGCCGGACGGGGCGCTTGGCGGCGGGCAAGGGGGTAACCCTGTCCCGGGCAAAAATCAGCTGTTGCTCTTCGGCCGTGGTTGGGCTTTCCCGTGGGCCGGAGATCTGCTCGAAATCCCTTTGCCTGTTGTTGGTCAGGAGTATCCCACCGTCCGAGTCCACTGCCACAATTCCGACGTCGGTTGCGTCCAGGATTGTTTGCAGCAGCCGTTCCCTGTCTGTGCTGGCTGCAAGCAATTCACGGAGTTCCGCGTCTTTTTCCTTCAACTGCCGCTGTTGAATTCTCATATGCACGCTCGCGAAGCGAATGGCCAAGGACACTGCGAGCATCATCAGCGGGAAAAGCAGGGTGGATGTGATGTCAGATGCCGTGAGGTTGGGGAACCTGCCGGAGAGCGTGGGGAGCATGATGAGCATCGGCCCGATTACACTCAACACGATGCTGGTGCGCGCCATTAACCCGGAGGCCGAGAGCCAGATGACCGGGAAAATGGCGAGGATAGCCAATCCAGGCAGAAGCGGTGAGGCGCCATTTCGTAGGAGGCCGATCGCCAGCAGGTCCAGGATAGGCACCGCAAGGTAGGCTTGCGGGCCCAGCCGCTCCCACGGCGTCACGAAGCATGCCACGAAAAGGATGCCGTGAAGAACCAGGCCCGAGAGATACAACGGGCTGTGCATCAGGGACGGCCAGGCCAGCGGTGTGGCCACCGCCATCGCAGCCACAATCAGCGTCAGCGGCAGTTGGCATAAGGCTACTTGGCCGCGTTGCCCTAAATTCCGGAAATACCGCGCCGTACCACGCTGCAGCAGCCCGTCAGGCATTGGCTTTTTCCGTGTTTGATGACGGATCAAATGCCGCGTTCAGCGTATTTGGCAACGAATTGGTGACGCCCACAGTGCTCAGCCCTCTCTCGGCCCCCAAATGTACGTTTGATGTCATGATAATTGACTTTGCGCAGGTCAATACCGAAAAGACGTGTCATCAGGCCTACATCCTTGTAGCGTAGAGGCAGTTGGAGTGAATACGGCATTGGCGCTGGGCTGATGGGGGGCCGCTTTCACCTGGCATGGGGATATATCAATGGACGATCTTGGAGTAGCGGTAGTCATCGAAGATGATGCCGACGTGCGTAACCTCTTGGAGGGTGTGCTTAGCCAGGCCGGGTTTGAGGTCCATACCGCCTCGGACGGGCGGGACGGCGTTGAAGTGGTCCGTGCCAAGCACGCGAATGTGGTGACCCTGGACATCGGCCTGCCGGATATTGACGGCTTTGAAGTGCTGAGGCGGATCAGGAATTTTAGCGATGCCTACGTGGTGATGCTGACTGGCAGGACGGAAGAACCGGATCTACTGTCCGCGCTGAACGCAGGGGCGGATGACTACATCGCTAAGCCCTTCCGTCCCCGCGAACTGCGAGCCCGGGTTGCTGCGATGATGCGCCGGCCCCGGCATGAGATCCAGCAGCAGGTTCCCCAGGAATGGGCTTCGGGTACTTTGCCGCCTGCGCCGCTGGCAAACACCGGAGTGCTGCACCACAACGGGCTGGTCCTTGACCATCGGACGCGTTCGGTGGCAATCCACGGTGAACAGCTTGGGCTGACGCGCAGCGAGTTCGACCTCCTCCACGTGCTGCTGCGCGGTGGAGGGGCCGTCTGCACACGCTCGGACCTGGTCAAGGCCGTACGGGGCGATCTCTACGAGGAGGACGCCTACATCAGCGAAGCCGATGAACGGGCAGTGGAAGTCCACATCGGCAACCTGCGGCGCAAGCTGAAGGAAGATCCGGCAGCTCCGCGGTGGCTTCAGACGGTTCGGGGAGTCGGCTACAGGCTGGCGCCGAAACGGCCGGACCAGCGTTAGCTGGGTTGCCGTCGACCCGGTGCGGCCAAGGCCTAACCGTTCTTCAGGATGTAGTTCGCCTGGAGTTCGGAGATGGTCTGGTCGCCGTTTTCCGCGACGCTTTCCATCATGGCCTGGCCTTGTCCGAAGTCGCCCTCCCGAATGACGGATTCCAGCACCTCGGCCAGCCGGGCCAGCCGAACGCCCCCCACCATGGCGGACGTGATGCGCAGGCTGATGATGGCATCAAGGGCGGCGGCCCGGTCCTGGTTCTCGACGGCCAGGGCCAGCCGGCTGTACCGCTGGTCCCACATGGCGGCGTAATCACGGGCAAAGCGGAGTGCCAGCTCTGAGCCGTTCAGCTCTTCTTCCAAGTCTTCGAGGACGCCGGAATCGACCAGTGGAAGGAGGTCGTCCAGTTCCTGCAGGCTTCCATGCTCCGGGATTCCTCCAGCCACGGCGGGCAGGGGAACCGCGGTGGTTCCCTTATCGCCGGAGCCTGTGTCTGGAGTGTGCATGGTTCAAGGCTACTTCCTGATTGTCATTGGGGGTCTGAATTCGGCAGATCCTGTGTAAACCTTGAGAGACCTACCGATGGGTCAAGTTATTGACCGCTGAATGCAACAACGGCGTTGATGACAGCGGGGCCAAGAATTGCAATGAAGAGCACAGGAAAAATAAAGAACAACAGCGGGAAAAGGATCATCACGGGTAGTTTCATGGCCTTTTCCTCCGCGCGCTGGCGTCGCTTCACCCGCATCACCTTCGCCTGCACCCGGAGTACCCGGCTGATGGCGATGCCGTACTTATCTGCCTGGACAATGGCCTGCACGAAGCTTCGAAGTTCCGGGATGTTGGTGCGTTCGGCCAGGGCAAGGTACGACTCGCGGCGGCTTCTTCCCACCTGCATGTCCTGCAGCGTGCGGACCAGCTCCTCGGCCAGTGGCCCCTTACCGTTCTCGCCGGCGCGTGCCATAGCCCCTTCAAATCCCAGTCCTGCCTCCACCGAAATCAACATCTGGTCCAGGGTGTTGGCCAGCTCAAGCTGAATGGCCTTTTGGCGCTCCATTCCCTTGCTGTAAAGCATCAGATCCGGAATGAAGTAGCCGAGGACCAGGATGAACAAGCCCGTGAGCTTCATGATGGGTTGCGGGCTGCTGGTGCTGATCAAGATGAACAGCACTCCCCCGAAGAGGCCAAGGACGGGCTTTGCTGCAAGAATGCGGGCCAACGGCCATGCCGTGGGCCGGCCCGCAAGCGACAGAAGCTTGTCGAGCTTCCGCACATAGGCGGGCGGCGTTACCCGGTAGCCGATAGTAGCGAGGAAATTTCCAGACTTTGCTTCCGGTACTTCGGCAGTCCTTCTGCCGCGGGCCAGGATGGCCACTGTGGCGGTGCGGGCCTTGCGATCCACCGAGAGAATGGACCATGCCAGGTAGCCGGTCGGCACGGAGACCAGCAACAGGGAAAACATCACAAGCGGACTCATTGGCGCCTCAGAACTTCAGATCGATAATTTTGCGCATCCACAGGCTGCCGATCGTCATGAGGACGAAGGATGCTGCGACCATGCCCCATCCGAGCGGGTGCGTGAACATCGAGTTCATATAGCCAGGGTTCACTGTCATCAGCATCATCACGATACCGAAGGGCATGGCAATGAGGATGTAGGCGGAAAACTTGCCTTCCGCGGCCAAGGACTTGATGTGGCCCTTGATTTCAGAACGCTCCCGGATGGTTTCGTTCACCTGGTCCAGGACTTCGGCAAGGTTGCCTCCGACTTCGCGGTTGATCTGGATGGCCTGGGCGATCCAGACGAAGTCCTCGTTCCGCATGCGGTTGGACGTGTCAGTCAGTGAGGCGAGCAGGTCGCGGCCCAGGCTGGTTTCGGTAATGACGCGACGCATCTCCTCGGAAGTGGGGCTCAGCGACTCCGCCGCGGCGGCGTCGATGGCACGCAGGATGCTGTGGCCGGCCCGCAATCCGCCAGCGAGCAGTTGCAGAGTATCGCCGAGTTGTTCGTCGAACTTGGCGCGCCGTTTGCCGGCAAGGACTCCCAAAACGAGATAGCCCACGAACGGCGCCAGGACAACAAGCAGGACGGAGATTGCCGGTACCCCTATGACCAATCCAACCAGTGCGCCGACGATGGAGCCGGCGATGACCAACACCGTATATTCAGTCTGGCTCAACCTCAGCCCAGCATTCTCCAGCGCGTCACGGTTGTAGAGACGGATGTTCCTGGCTTCCAGGAATCGGCCAAGGCCACCCACTGTGGCGTCAGTGAGCCGGGTAAGTCGCGACGGCGGATCCGCCTCGTAGGGGCGGCGCCGGTCCAAAGCGACTTCGGGCGTGCGCGGCAGCACCAGTGCCACGCCCAGCAGGATCGGGGCGAGGAACAGCAATGCGGCTCCAACAGTGATCAGCATGGAGACCTAGGCCTTTCCGGTGCCGGAAGGGCTCGCAGCAGCCGGACCCGGACTGGCCGGGGTCGCGAAAACAGAGGGCGAGACATGGATGCCGAGGTCCTCGAACCGGTCGATGAAGCGCGGCCGGATGCCGGTCGCAACGGGCTTACCTAGAAAGCGGCCGTGTTGGTCAACGCCGGCGGAATAGTCGAAGACGAAGGCGTCCTGGAGGGTGACGATGTCCCCTTCCATGCCTTGGACCTCGGTAACGTGGGTGATCCGCCGGCTACCGTCACGTAAACGCGAGATCTGAACAATCAGGTTGACGGCGGACGCGATCTGCTCGCGGATGGCCCGCAGCGGCAGGTCCATGCCTGCCATCAGCACCAGTGTTTCCAGCCGGGCTACGGCGTCGCGCGGAGAATTGGAGTGGACTGTGGAGAGGGAACCGTCGTGGCCGGTGTTCATGGCCTGGAGCATGTCCAGCGATTCGCCGCCGCGGACCTCGCCCACCACAATGCGGTCCGGCCGCATACGCAGTGAGTTACGGAGCAGTTCGCGGATGGTCACTTCGCCTTTGCCCTCGGTGTTGGGAGGGCGGCTCTCCAGCCGGACCACGTGGTCTTGCTGAATCTGGAGTTCGACGGCGTCCTCGATGGTAACGATTCGCTCGTTGGCGGGCAGAAAGGATGAAAGGACGTTGAGCAGGGTGGTCTTGCCGGTGCCTGTTCCGCCGGAGACGATGATGTTCAGCTTGGCTTTGACACAGGCATTGAGCAGTTCCGCCATCTCTGGCGTCAGGGTGCCGAAGTCGATGAGGTTCCTGACCGTCAGCGGAACTTTGCTGAATTTGCGGATGGTCAGCGAGGACCCACCAACGGCCAGCGGCGGTATAACGGCGTTGACGCGTGATCCATCCTCCAACCGGGCGTCCACCAGGGGTGAGGACTCGTCAATGCGGCGGCCCACTTTCGAGACGATACGTTCGATGACCTTGCGGAGGTGCTCCTCGGAGCTGAAGCGTGAGTCTGCGAGGGTAAGGTGCCCTTTGCGCTCCACGTAGATCTGGTCCATGCGGTTGACCATGATTTCGGTGACCGCGGGATCATCCAGCAGCCGCTGAAGCGGACCGTAGCCCAGGACATCGTCGGCAACGTCCTGAACCAGACGGGTGCGTTCCTCGGGGGAGAGCGGCACCTGCTCGGCGTCGATTATCCGTGTCAGTTCATCCCGGGCTGAGGACTTCAGCTCCTGCTCCGTGATGGACGAGTCGTTGAATCGGGCGCCAAGACGCTCAAACAGCGCCGTCGCTGCCCTTTCCTTGAGGGCGGCGAAGACGTCCACGGGCTGCAAGGGTTTCGGCCGCGTCTCTTCCGGATGGGCGTGCGCGGTGACGACGGCGGCAGGCGGTGCCGTCGTCGTCGTCCGTTGTTCCGGAGTCTGTTCAAACCACTGCACGCGCTGGGCAGGAACTTCCGCACGCGGCACATCGAGAGTGGCGGCTGAAGCCTTCGCGGAAGCAGGCTGGGAACCTGGCTGCGTTTTTGCCTGGGCCGCGCTGATGCGCTCTGAGAGTTTCATCTAGACCACTACCCTTCGGTGGAGTTTGCGCTGGGATTTTGCCCGCCACTCAGGGTTGAAACGTTCCACGAGCTGGTTTAGCCCCTTGGTTGCCGGGTCCTTCATGGGCTCCTGGAGGACAGGGATTCCGCGGTTGGTGGACAGCGCCACAGCGCGGGACCGAGGGATACTTACGTCCACGGGCGCGCCGATGGTGGATTCGAGGTCTTGGATGGTGAGGCCGGTTTTGGCGTCGGCCATGTTCAGGACCACGTGCCGGGTGTCCGGAAGGACGTCCAGCTGACGGAGGACATCCAGACCTGATCGCAGGCCACGGACACTGGGAATATCCATGCCGCTGACCCACACCACGTCAGTGCACTTTTCCATGGCGGCAAGCCCAACTTCCGGCAGGCCTGGTGCTGTGTCCACTACGACGTATTGGAATTGTTCAGACAGCTGTTCCAGCAGCCGGCTGACCTGGTCCGGGGTGATCTCGTCCGCGTCCACGGGCGTTGGGGGAGCGCAAAGCGCGTAGATGCTGCCCGGGTGCACGGTGAGGAACGCTTTGAGGACCAGGGAGTCCTGGCTCGCGGCCGGCGACACCGCGTCCGTGACAGTGTGCTCGGGGTCAAGGTAAAGCCCAGAGGCGACGTCCCCGAACTGCAGGTCCAGGTCCACGATGACCACACTCATGGGCGCTACTTTGCCCAGCCCGATGGCGATGTTGGTGGCGATGGTCGTCTTGCCCACGCCGCCCTTAGGTGAGAAAACGCCGATGACCAGGCCCTTGTTGGATTCCGGTGCTTGCTGCGGCGCCGTTGCACGGTACCGGTGTGCAAAGGACTGGCTGGCGCGCTCCAGGAGCACCCGAAGCTGCGCTGGAGCCGAGTGGGGGGAGGCAATGTCCCGGATGCCTGCCCGCATGGCGTGCAGAAGGAAGTCAGGGTCAGGCTCGGCGGCCACAATGACGCTCAGTTCCGGGAAACTGACGTTCAGGACCGTCGCGAACCGGAGTGCGTCGTCCAGAGGGACTTCTGGTCCCAGGACCAATACTTCAGGATGTTCCTGGTCCAAGCTGGCGAAGAGTTCGTGCGGGTCCGCCGGTAACAGGGTGGTAAAGAAGGTCTGCACGCCCCCATGCAGGCCTCCGGCAACAGCTTCACGGAGGCGGGAGTCAAAGCTGACGTCGGGAGTGATAAGGACAAAGCGGCTCATTTGTAGAGGTCCGACCTGGTCATGACGCGCGGTCCGCTGTCCTGCGCATCGAGCGGTTCCTTGCTGAGCCAGAGGGCAGCGAATTCGGAGGCGAAGACGATCTTGTCTGCATTGATGTCGTTCACGGCAACGGTGACCATAAGCAGACCGGTGGGGAGGTTGACGTCGCGGGGATCCGGTGAGGGTTCCGCACTTGCCGTTGGGGCCGGGTTTGCTACGGCCCCTTCAGGTGCTCGCTGGACGGCGGTCACCAGTGCTTTGTGGATGGACAGTTGTACGGTTTCCTGATCGGCCTTGGCTTCGATCCCGCCACTGGGCATGGTGATGAAGATGCCCACTGTGTCGCCCGCCGCCAGGCGTCCGCCCACGACGCGCTGCGGTTCCAGCTGGAAGGTAACTTCCTGCAGGCCTGCGGGGACAGGGACCGAACCCAGGGTCTTCAGTTCCTCCGGCGAGATGAGCCGCTCTGCGAGCAGTTGCTCGCCGGGGACGAGGTCTGCGGACGTGACCTTCCCGACCGCTCCGTCCAGCGTGTTCAGGGCAGTCTTAGCGACGGCGGTGCCGGGAAGTTCCCGAAGGGCAACCGATGCTTTCAAGGTCTCAGCGGAGGAGCCTGCGGGGACGGCTTTGGTCACGACCAGGACGCCGATCGGGTCCAGTCCGCTGACCGCCCGCTGATCGGCGCCCTGGGCATAGGACACCACGATGACCGCTCCGACGATCGCCAGCAGCACTGCCACCACTCCGGCCAACAAACGTGACTTCACTGACTGCTCCTGTGCATTTCAAAAATCATGGTGTTCTCTGAACTAATAGGTGAGTTCGACGACTGTTGCGCCGTCCGCGTTTATGGGCCCCAAGGTGTAGCCGTCGGCCAAGGAGACGTATTTGACGAAAGTTCCGATGATGCCCCGGCATGGTTCTCTGCATTCCAGGGCTGAAGGGACGTCCGGTGACCTGTTGCGGAAGGTATTGGGAAGGCCTGTGTTGCCAACCTTCCACCCTGCAACCTTGAATGCGGCGAAGGTTGTAAGCCGGAAGACTGCATTTGTGCCGGTGCCGGTCACTGAATCGAAGATGGGCAGCAAGAGGATGACGTCCTTGCCCGCATTCATATCCGCCGCCCAGCCGTTCAATGTCGCCTCACAGTTCGGCGGCGCATTGTTACCGGTGTCGCCGCCGGCAGTGCTGGCGGCGATGTCGATGATCGCGCCGCACTGGCCGGGGTTCTGCGTAAGTTCACCGAATCCGCCCTCGACTGCGGCCCCGGACGGCCCGTAATCACAGTCGGGGTTGGCGTTCTTCCCATGCAGCTGGAGAAGCTGCATCACGTCAGTTTTGTTTCGAACCTGGCAAATGGAGACGGTGATAGGAAATGGTGTGGGCCCCTTTTCCGGGCTGCCCCAGCGGACGGTTGCGGGGGCGTTGACCTCGGCCGTATTCATTCCAAAGGCCCGGGCGAAAAAGAGGGAAACTTCATTGGGGGAGTGGCCGGCCTCCTTCGCGGACGCAGTGACTGTCACTGTCCGGGCGGTCTTGTCCAGAACGGTGGACTTGATGTGGCTGAGGCCATCGTTGGCGTTGCCGCTGGTTAGGGATGCGGCAAGGGAAGAAGTTGCAGAGCAGCCCGGATCACTGGCGCTCTTGGCGCACTTTTGGGCGATCGCCAAGGCAGCGGCGTCGGCTCCGTTTCGGAGCTGGGTCCGTTCGGCGTAGAGCATGCCCACATCCACGGCGATGGCGCCGAAGCCTAAAAGCGCCACCAGCATCATGGCGACGATGACGCTCACGGCGCCGCGTTCGCCGTCGTTATAACCGTTGGTTCCTTTCAGCCACCGCATAGCATTGCTCCTTTGCCTGTCATGGCGAACGGGCCGGCTATGCCTGTCATGGTGGACAGGCTGTACGTGATGGTGACGGAAATGCGGTGACCGGGTGCACATGTTGTCGAAGTGGGCGTATCGAGGTTCTTGAATGTGATGTTTGCGTCCGCCAAGCCGGGCCGTAGGGAAGGTGCTGTGCCCTTCGCTGCGTTGCGGGCTGCTGGCGCGTTATTGGAGATTGCCATGACCCGGACTCCTTCACGGGCGGCAGCCGAGAGCGACGCCTGCGCGTTGTACACACGGCTGAATTCCATGATCCCTAAGAGCAGCATGACCAGGAGGGGTGCGACGATCGCGAACTCTACCGCAACGGCGCCGCGCTCGGATGCCCTGGACATGGAGAAGCCTTTCGATACGTCAGTTTGTGCTCTGCAAAGCCGAGTGGCGGCGGCCTGATTGCCGCCGCCACTCTTGTGCCTCGTGCTGCTGGTGGGGCGTCCCGGACTAGGGAGTCGGGTAGGCGCAGGATCCGCCAGCGGACGTGGTGGCAGTTGCCGCAGTCGCCGTCCATGTGCCGCCGCCGACTTGGCACTGTACTTGTTCGAACATTGCGTTCAACGAGCCACCAAGGAGGGTGACGGCAACAATGATGACGACCGCGATGAGGCCAACCATGATGCCGTATTCGACGGCCGTGGCGCCCTTTTCGTCGCGGTGAAGACGGACGGCGAGGTTGGTGTAAAGAGAAAGCATTTGAGACTCCTGAGCGAGTGGGGGAAAGCTGGTCCAGCACCAGCTCTGACAAGAACATAGCAACGCTTGATGGCCCGTTGACGGGAATTTGCAGCATCCTGTGCTAAGCCTTCCCAACATGCTCTCTTCCTGCGCGTTTCCTTCGCTGGCACTGCGTTGAAGCTTGGAATTGGGGCCCTCCAGGCACACAAGCGGACCCCCTCGGTTCTGGGTGCCGAGGGGGTCCGGTTCTTGGGGCGCCGGGTGAGGGCGCGGGTGGGGGTGCTACGTCAGTGTTGGGAAAAGTGTTCTGGCGGGATTACGGAATGCCGAGGACTAATTTCAGGTGGGCAGTCAAGTCGTCGAACCAGCCGAGCAGCTCGAGGCCGAAGAAGCTAATGCCGATGGCTGTGAGCATCACGATGAACGACATGAGGATGCCGTATTCGGTTGCTGTGGCCCCTTCTTCATCGGTAAGGAGCCGCATCCAGACTGAGGTCCTTGGGCCATGGCTGACTGATCGGCGAATCATTAGATCCCCCCAGCGAAGAGTTCCATGATGGTCAGCACTGTGGGTCCAAGGACGACGACGAACAGTGTGGGCAGGATGAAGAAGATCAGAGGGAAAAGCATCTTGACGGGCATTTTCATAGCGTGCTCCTCAGCCCGCTGCTTCCGCTTGATGCGCATGTCCGACGCCTGGGCCTTGAGGACCCCCGCGATGGCTACACCATACGCGTCTGCCTGCACCACGGCCCGAATGAAACTTCGGACGTCCGGCACATCGACTCTTTCCGCCATCGCCAGATAGGCGTCCTTGCGGGAGCGCCCTACCTGAATGTCCTGCAGCGTCCGGATCAGCTCATCAGCCAGGGGCCCAGTGCCGTTGTTGCCGGCGCGGCCCATGGACATTTCAAAGCCCAGTCCGGCCTGGACTGCGATCAGCATCTGGTCCAAAGCGTTGGGCAGCTCAAGGCGGATCGCCTCCCGGCGCTTCTGTGCCCTGTTCCTCATCAGGATATCCGGTACGAAGTAAGCCAACGTTGTGGCGGCCATCATGATCAGGAAGTTAGGAGGGGTGGGGGACGACAGGAAGAACAGATAGCCCAGCACAGCGCCTGTAAGGGCCAACATGGGTTTGACCATGATAATCCTCGCAAGGGGCCACTGCTTGGGGCGTCCGGCTCCGGCCAACTGCTTGTCCAGCCATCCGGAATAGCCTTTTGGTGTCAGCCGCTGGCCCAGCTCGGTAAGGGTTTCATTGATGCTCAGCCCTTGGCGCTTTGCTTTTGCGGCCCGGCCAAGATTGGCTTGGATATTGCGTATTCCCGCACGGTCGCCGGTGAATACGAGGAAGGTCATGATTGTTACCGGTGCCACTATGGCGAGTATGCCGGCGTATGCGATCACTTGCATCGTTAATCAGCCGCTTTCTAGAACTTGGGCTTGACGATGGTCTTGAGCCATAGGCCGCCGACGGTCAAGAGGACAAGGGCCGCGACGACCATCGCGTAGCCGGGAATAGTGGTAAAAAAAGTTCTGGAATACAGTTCGTTAGTCAAAGTCAAACCCAGAAACATGACCACAGGAAGCGCCATCAGGACAAGGGCGGACACCCGGCCCTCTGCGCTCAGGGCACGGATCTGGCCGCGAACTTGATTACGGTCCCGGACCGTGTCTCCGAGATGATCAAGAACCTCTGCCAAGTCGCCGCCCACCTCTCGGTGAATTTCGATCGCCTGGGCGATGGCCGCAAAGTCTTCGCTCTGGGTTCGCCGGGCCACTTCTGCCAGGGACTCTCCAAGATCGCGCCCAATTCGCGTTTCGTTCAGGATCCGGCTGAGCTCTTCAGACATGGGCGGCTGACTTTCCTGCGCCGCGGCATCCACTGCACGAAGCAAGCTGTGTCCGGCGCGCAGTCCGCCGGCCAACATCTGGAGCGTGTCGGGAACCTGGTCATCGAACTGGCGCCGACGCCGCGCAGCCAACATATTCAAAACAAGGTGGAGAAGTACCGGCGTCAGGAGCGCAAAGAGGATCGCGGGCGCCAGCCCACCAAGAAGGAATCCAATGACTCCTGCCAGGAGGGTGGCCGCTCCTCCCATCAGCAGGTAGTCGCCCGGATCCTTCTTGAGGCCGCACGCGTCCAGACGGTCGCGGCTGAGGAACCGGTTACCCCTCTCTTTGACACTCTTGTTGAGGGCACCGACTGCGTGTTCGGTCAGCCGGGACAGTCCTGAGGAATGGGCCACCACGTCCGGCCGACGCCGGGCCAGCGGTATGTGGGCGCTGTTCTTGAAGGCCACCCAGCCCAGCAGCACTATGGCGACGTAAACCATGAACAGCCCAACGACCAGGACCGAGGGTGAGAGCTCCTGCGCCATGGCTAGCGCCCCCTTTTTTGAGAGGTGCCAGCTATCGGAGCGCCGAACACCGATGGAGAAATCGGTATGCCCAATTCGACAAATCGATCCGTGAAACGGGGTCGCACCCCTGTCGGAACTGGTTTGCCCAGAAACCGGCCATTGGCGTCAACCCCGGCGGAATAATCGAAAACGAAAGCGTCCTGGAGGGTGACTACGTCCCCTTCCATTCCCTGGACTTCGGTGATGTGCGTAACCCGTCGCGTGCCGTCACGGAGCCGCGAGATGTGAACGATCAGGTTGATAGCTGATGCAACCTGCTCACGAACGGCACGGAGTGGAATGTCCATGCCCGCCATAAGCACCAAGGTTTCCAGCCTCGCGATCGCGTCGCGGGGTGTGTTGGCGTGCACCGTCGAGATGGACCCATCGTGGCCGGTGTTCATGGCTTGAAGCATGTCCAAACATTCGCCACCGCGGACTTCGCCCACTACGATCCGATCTGGCCGCATACGAAGTGAGTTCCTCACCAGGTCCCGGATGGACACCGCACCCTTGCCTTCGATGTTCTGTGGACGGCTCTCCAGCCGGACCACATGGTCTTGCTGAAGTTGGAGTTCTACCGCGTCCTCAATAGTGACGATTCTGTCGTCTGCCGGAATAAATGAAGACAACACATTGAGCAACGTCGTCTTGCCGGTGCCGGTGCCGCCGGACACGATGATATTCATTCGTGCGAGGACACATGCCTGGAGCAGTTCAGCCATCTCGGGGGAGAGGCTGCCCAGAGCGATCAGATTGTTGACCGTCAGCGGATCCCTGCCAAACTTCCGGATGGTCAGTGCAGGGCCATTGACTGCAAGTGGCGGGATGATGGCGTTGACGCGTGAGCCGTCCGCGAGCCGGGCATCAACCAACGGTGATGACTCGTCGATGCGGCGCCCGACCTTGGATACGATCCGCTCGATGACCCTGCGCAGGGCCTCGTCCGAGCTGAACTTGGTGTCAGTCATGAAAAGGCGGCCCTGGCGTTCCACATAGACCTGGTCGAACCGGTTGACCATCACTTCCGTGATGGACGGGTCATCCAGGAATCGCTGAATAGGTCCATGCCCGAGAACATCGTCGATGATCTCCCGGATCAGCCTTTGCCGTTCAGCGCCCGAGAGAGGAACCTGTTCCTCGTCCACAACAATTTTCAGCTCATCCCGCACAAACTGGTGGAGCTCGGCTTCTTCCAGGGAAGAATCGGTGATCCGAGAACCAAGTCTCTCGTAAAGCGCCTGACTGGCTCGCTCCTTGAGCGCGCTGAGCGCCTCACTGGCAACCGCTGCTGTTTGCGGCATATCCAGGGCAACTACTGCACTCGCGGCAGCTTCGGCTGTCTTGGCCTCCTGGATCTTGCCCAGGGTGGTCGGCGCTGATGGTGCCTGAAAGGCGTCTGCATAGGGGTTGGAGTGTTCGGGCTGTTTGGCGAGGGGCTTGGCCTCGCCGCGAAGCTGCTGGAACCGGTCAGTGAGGCTCACTGTACTACCGCCCTTCTGTGCAGTTGCTTGTGCGTTCGAGCATCCCAATCGGGTTTGAATCGGTCCACCAGCTTGCGGAGTCCCTTTGCCGCCGGATCACGGCTGCCGTCCTGAAGAACAGGAATTCCCTTGTTCGTGGAGTAAGGCAGCGATTTGGATCGTGGCAGGACCACATCCACGGGGGCTCCAATAGTCGCCTCCACATCCTGGAGCGTCAGTCCGCCGCGACGATCAGCCATGTTCAGTACAACGTGGCGCTGGGCCGGCATGAGGTTCAGTTCGTTGAGGATCTGAAACCCCGTACGGAGTCCCCGGATGCTTGGAATATCCATTCCGCATATCCACACCGCGTCGGTGGCGTGTTCAAGCGTTGCCAGTACGTGCTCGCCGAGGCCCGGTGCAGTGTCCACGATGACGTAGTGGAACTCCTCCCGGAGTTGAGTGAGCAGGCGCGAGACGTGTTCCGCGGTGATCTTGTCCATCTCCACTGGATTGCGTGGAGCACACAACGCGTAGACGCCAGCCGGATGAACGGTGAGATAAGTCTTCAGGACCATCGAGTCCTGGCTGGCAGCTCCCACCACAGCATCCGTGATGGTGTGTTCGGGCTCAAGCATCAGTCCGCTGGCAACATCGCCAAACTGGAGATCGAGGTCGACGACGACAACACTCATCGGCGCTGCCTTAGCAAGGCCGATCGCAAGGTTGGTAGCGACTGTAGTCTTGCCAACCCCGCCCTTGGGGGACATCACGGCGATAATGCGGCCACCTTTTCCGTGGTCTGCGTGCTCAGATGTGCCAGGGGCGAGGCCACGACGTCGGCCTGCTGCAGCAAGGCTAGCCCGTTCCAGCATGACGCGGATGGCATCCGGATCGGCCCCTGGATCGAGTAGGTCGCGGACCCCGGAGCGCATGGCCTTGATCACCACTTCGGACGTTTCGGGTACAACCAACACCACGCTGATTTCCGGGAACTGGAGGTCCATGACCGAAGCAAGTTTCAAAGAGTCGTCGACGGGAAGCCCGGGACCGAGTATCAGTACCTCGGGCGGTTCCCCAGTGAGTTGCCGGAGGAAGTCTTGCGGCCCTTCCGGAAGGTAGTCGGCCTGGAAGGCCTGGAGCGAGCCGTGCATACCAACAGTGGCCAGGCGCGTGCGGCTTTCGAAGTCGCCATTAGGGGTGATGAGGACAAAGCGGCTCATCGGAACAGCCTTGTCTTATCTACGATGCCAACAGTGCCCTCTTCGGCGTTGCCTGGTTCCTTGGAGAGATAGATGCTGCCGAACTCGGTGGCGAAGATGATCCGTTCGGCGTCCGCAGAGCTGCGGGCCAAAGTAACCAGATACGTCCCGTCGCTGGCCGCTTCCTTCTTCGCCGGCACGGCTCCGTCTGTTGCAGTGGCAGTCGCCGATTCCGACTTAGCGGCGGTGCCGTTGCTGTTCTGTGTCGCTGTGACCAGGACCTTGTGGAACGTGAGCTGCGTACCGCTGGACTTGCTGAGGACTTCCCCGGTGGCGGCGTTCGTTGTTGCGTCGTCGAGGGAAATGAAGACGCCTACGGTGTCGCCCGCCTTCAGTACACCACCCACAACTCGTTCGATGGGGAGTTTGAGGGTGATCTCCTGCATGCCCTCAGGAACCTGAACCCTGGAGGGGCCGAGCAGGGAGTTGGCGTCCACCATGCGGGAGGTCAGCAGCTGCTCTCCTGGCACCAGAGGGACGGCCGTGACCTTTTCGCCGAGATCGTCCAGGCTGGTCACGGTGTCTGACGCCAGGGCCAGTTTCGGGACTTCCTTCTTTACCAAGGATGCGGCCAGCTTATCCGTGCCGGTGCCGGCGGCTATGGGCTTCGCCACGACGTAGACGCTTTCCGTCTCCGTGTCAGCCATGGCCCGTTTATCGGCGTTTTGAACATACATGACCAGCATGACCGTTCCAATCAATGCCACAAGCAGCGCGGCGATGCCTCCCAGTAGGCGTGTTTTCATTTTGTGTTCCCCTTAGAAAATGGTTAGTGCCTTTACTAGTTGATGAGCCGGATTTTGGAGGTTCCCAGGTCTACCCCGACTCCGGGAAGGCCGCCGCCGGAATCAATGGATACATATGTGACGAACTGTCCGATGATGCCGCGGCACGGATCGGTGCAGGCGTCCGCGGGGTCTGCCACATGCGGTGCTTTGTTGTGGAAGGTTCTCGGCTCGGTGTTGCCGCCACCGAATTTCCACCCTTGGATATTGAAGGTCGCGTAACCGCGAATGTGGAACCAACCTCCTGCACCACTGCCGCCCGCGTTGTCGTAGACCGGGAAGGTCCCCATGACCGTCCCCCCGCCGTTGATCGTGTCCTTCCAGGATTGAATGATCGCGTCGCAGGCGGCAGTACTTGGGTAGTCTGCGCCAGTGTCAGAGTCTGCGTTGTCGCCGCTGTCCGTTTCCGCGTGGCACGCGCTGTCCGTTTGATCGAGCCAACCAAACCCACCCGGTATCGTGTGGCCGGACGTGGACGTGCAGTCGCTCATGCCGGGCTTGTACTTAATCAGCTGGATTTCGCCAGTGGCCGCAGTAGAGGACAGGTCGTACTGACAATCAGAAATTGCCAAGGGAAATGCTGAGCCCCCCGAAGGGAACTCAAGACCTGCAGTAGCGTGGGCGCCCACGGTGGCCGGCGGGGCATCAAGTGCGGAAGAGAACATCTGCCGCAGGAAACCCGCGCCGCTCGTTCCGTCCCGGGTGGTTGTCCTGACCGTCACCTCGTCGGGGACGGACATGTCCACCTCAAATACCGTCGATGATCCATCGTTGGAATTGCCGTCCGCGAGAGCTGCAGCGATATCTTCGGCCTCATCCTGAGTACAACCTGTCTCGTGACAGGCTTGCATGACGGCCATGGCACCGGCGTCGGCACCGTTCTGGAGTTGGGCCCGTTCTGCGTAGATTTGTCCGACATCAACTGCCATGGCTCCGGCGCCAACGAGCACGAGCATGAGAACCGCTACCAGGACGCCCGCAGCACCGCGCTCTTTGTCGACCTTCGGTTTCCCTAACCACCGCATCGCATTGCTCCTACTCCAACCAAAGTGACATCGCTGCCGAAGATGCCGGTCAGGGTGTCAGCGGTATATGAAATTTCCACGTTGATCGTCCCGTCGGCCACGCAGGCGGTAGGGGTGAACGTAAAGACAAAAGCTGTGGTGTCGAGGCCTGGTGCGCCGTTTTCGGCTGCGGTCTCGGCTTCGACCTGATCGTTGGTGATGGCCATCGTCCGGGCCGCTTCCCGCGCCGCCTGGGTGACCGAAATCTGAAGATTGAAAGCATGTGAGAATTCGACGATGCCGGCAACCAGAGCCAGGAGAATCGGTGCGACAAGAGCAAATTCGACGGCGACTGCGCCGCGAGACCGCTCACCTGTGGATTGTTTGCGCTTCCTCAACGTTCCCCCTGAAATTTGGTACTGCCGACTAAATAGTGTGGGCCGCTTCGCCACTGGCGTAAGCGGCCCACACTGGTTGATCGCGGAGGACTAGACTGTCCAAGCGCCCACCGTGGAGCCAAGGTTGGAGAACCAGGCGTTGAGTGCGTTGCCGAACAATGTAACGCCGGCAATGATGAGGAAAGCGATGAATGCAATGAGCAGCGAGTACTCAGTTGCAGTCGCGCCCTTTTCGGAGGAGAACCGATCCTTGACGCCGGCGACAAAGGCGAGCATCGAGACCATGAGAGAAGTCATTTTATTGTCCTTAATTCGATGAAATTGGAAATGGATACTTTCAACGAATTTCCAGCTGCCCCCATAAATCCTTAGCGGCTGGACTTCGCTAAGAAGAGATTGTCATTTGGGGTCCGGAGCAACAATGCGTAGTAGTACTCGACTTTTTTCGGGGTCTTCGGAGCGCGTACTCGGAAGCCAAGCAGATGTACTCAATTTAAGAGCAGCGTCTACGGACTACTACTCGGGTCTGGTCACACAGGCAGTTGTTGTTGCACTTTGTGTGGACCGGCCAAAACTAACTGGACAGGAGAGAAATGCAGAGCACGGAAGCAAGCATTGAGGGCCCGTGGGCCACTTCACTGGGCTTCAATGGACGGTTTTTCAACACAACGAAAAGAGTAAAGATGCCGTTCAGGACAAAGCCGAGAAGGGCGCCGTAAAGCACTTGGCTCCAACCTAAGTACCCCAAGTAGAGCCCAAGCGGTCCGGCCAGCTTGACGTCGCCCATTCCGATGGCTCCCGGCGAGATAATCGCAAGAATCAAGTAGAAGACGGCGAGAATTGTGCCACCAGCCACCGCGCGGAGGACGTCCGGCCAAGGTCCCCCGGTCAGAATGGAAACTATAAACAAGCCTGCGCCGGCCAATAAAAGCAGGAGAACCAAGGGATTCGGCAACAGATGCAGCGAAATATCGATTCTCGCCAGCTGCACTCCCAGTACGCCCATGAGAATAAATGCCGGCAGCGCAGAATCACTCCCGAAGCGAAGCGCGAAGGCGGCGCAGGCAGTGCCCGTGACTATCGCCGTCGTAATCCGAGTGCGGCGAGCTGGCAGCCCGCCCAGTCGGGGAAGGAGCCTGAAAATGAGCCACTCCGCCACGGGGGAGAGAATGAGTCCCAGGAGAGCAGCGCCGGCCACCAACAGCGGACCGGCCGAACCGGCTTCGCCCCAAGAAATCACAGTGCCCCCTGCGTGCGTCAGGCCGGTTGGCTGCGAATAGCGCCCGGCTACCCCATTTTGACCCTGGAGCCTGCTTCAAGCTAATATTGGTAGTCGTTGTGCGTGTCCTATCTCGATGATGCGTGCCCGCTTGAGAATCCGGTTGCAGGATAACTACTCAACGAGCACATTCGGGACTTCAGGATGACTGGTTACATGGAGCCCTCACCTCTGTTCCGGTAGCGCATAGATAGTAGGTGCACACGCTTGAGTGACACCTAAACAAGAACGCCAGAACAAGAACGAGGCAAAAACCGTGCGTACGTACACCCCGAAGCCCGGCGATATCAACCGCCAGTGGCACGTCATTGACGCCACAGACGTTGTCCTTGGTCGTCTTGCCAGCCAGACCGCAATCCTGCTGCGCGGCAAGCACAAGGCCACCTTTGCATCCCACATGGACATGGGCGACTTCGTCATCATCATCAACGCTGAGAAGGTAGCCCTGACCGGTGCCAAGCTGGAGCAGAAGCGCGCATACCGCCACTCCGGCTACCCGGGCGGCCTGACCTCCGTCAACTACGCGGAACTCCTGGAATCAAACCCGGTCCGCGCCGTTGAGAAGGCCATCAAGGGCATGCTCCCGAAGAACTCCCTCGCTGCACAGCAGCTGGGCAAGCTCAAGGTGTACCGCGGTGCGGAACACCCCCACGCCGCCCAGCAGCCCAAGACTTTCGAAATCACCCAGGTCGCCCAGTAGTCCTGGCCACCAAACAACTTATCTATACAAGGAGAACCGTGGCTCAGAACGAAGAGACCACCGAAGCCGTTGAGGCTGAGGAAACCCTGACCAGCTACACCTCTGAAAGCTCAGCTGCGGATGCCGCTGCGCCGAAGAAGGAACGTCCGGCCCTGACCGTCGCCGGCGCAGCAGTTGGCCGCCGCAAGGAAGCCGTTGCCCGTGTCCGCGTTGTACCGGGTTCCGGCAAATGGACCATTAATGGCCGCGCGCTGGACAACTACTTCCCGAACAAGTTGCACCAGCAGGACGTCAACGAGCCCTTCAAGATCCTGGATCTCGAAGGCGCCTACGACGTCATTGCACGCATCCACGGCGGCGGCATTTCCGGCCAGGCCGGCGCACTGCGTCTCGGCATCGCCCGTTCATTGAACGAGATCGACGTCGAGAACAACCGCGCCACGCTGAAGAAGGCCGGTTACCTCTCGCGTGACGCCCGCGTCATCGAGCGCAAGAAGGCCGGTCTCAAGAAGGCCCGCAAGGCTCAGCAGTACTCCAAGCGCTAATCCGCTTGCACTAAAGCCCGTCCCGCCATTGGCGGGGCGGGCTTTTGTTATGGGCCTTGGAAAACGGCCCTCAAGCCGGCCCAGCAGTGCTGCTGCAGGTCCATAGTGTCCTTTCTAGCCGTCGAGGTCGTAGATCGTCACACCATCAATTTGTTCGGCCTTGAAGTTCTCTGTGACCCACTTATGGATCGCCAAGAGCTCGGCGTTGGTCCCGGGCACCGTGAGTTGCTCGGGTTGCACAACCAAATAGCAAACGCGTCCGGCTTGGGCCAGCTCCTTGAACTGCCCAACGGTTGGGCTGGGGTCCATCGCCGCAAATCCGCTGAGTGGCATCACCGGCCGCCCCAAGTCCAGCTGGAAGCGGGCAGCAGTCTGTCCTGGATATGTAGCCGCGACCCACGTGCAGCCTGGCGGAGCGTTCCTGAGATATTCGGACACGGTCGCGCTTGGGGTGATGCCGATGGCCAGCCCGGTAACCGCCGCGGGATTGTGTTTCTTCACCCCGTCCAGGAAGCGACTGAGGCTGGTTGGGCTTCGCGTGAGCCCCCCGGAAAGCGGGTTGGAGCCCTGCTGCGGATTGGACAGAGTAAGGACCGAACACGCGACGGGTCCAACAAGCAGGCTAGCGATGCCCAGCCACGCCGCAGCGGGCTTCACCCACGTGAAAGGGGCTGGTACGGAGAGCACTGCACCCGCGGCCAGTCCGGTCATCAACAATGCCCTTCCTGCGGCTTCCGGATAGGAAGCACTCAGTTGCCACATCGCGTTTGAGAAAATGGCGCTCAAAACTACTATCGCGGCGCTTCCGATACGCCACCGTATTGATTTGGGTGATGAAATAAGCAGGTGGCTGCCTATTCCGACGCAAAGCGCTAGAGGCGCCGCAATCGAAGCCGTGTAATACGAATGGATGCTATTACCCATGAAACTGAGCACGAAGTATGTCGTGAGCATCCAGACCGCTGCACCCAAGGCGAAGGCCGGGGTGACGGCGCTGCGCCGCCGGAGCGCTTGGGCAACGATGACGACGCAGACCATGAAGGCAGGGAGCAACAGCCAACCGGACTCTTGGCCATAGTTTGAGTTGAATAAGCGAAAAAGGCCCGCATCCGAAGCGTCGCCCTGGAATTCTTGAGGTGTCAGCGCCGCAGAGCGCCCGTCATCCTTTTGCATGATGCGATCGATACCGTTGTAACCAAGTGTCAGCTCAAGCATGCTGTTGGTCGTTGAACCGCCCACATAGGGGCGCGAGCCAGGGGGCGTCAGATCAACGGCGGCCGGCAAAGCCAAGGAGCCTGCAGCCAGAAAGAGACCAGCCATGGCAAGTGCGGCGGTCCGCTGCTTCCAGGAATGCCGGACGTAGAGGCAGTAGACCAACACGATAGCTGGCAACACCATGAATGCCTGAAGCTGTTTCGTAAGGAATCCGAGGGCAAGGAATCCCGCCACCACGAACAGCCACCGGACTCGTCCTGATTCAGTGGCTCGGATCCCTGCGTAAAGGGCCGCGAGCATCAGCAACACCATCAGTGGATCCGGGTTGTTGTATCGTGCCAGCAGAACGGTGATGGGTGTGGTGGCGAAAACGGCGGCAGAAAGGAGTGCCGCGTACGCGGGCAAGTGCCTCCGGGCCAAACGGTAGATCAAAAAGGTGCTGCCCATCGTCATTGCGGCTTGGGGGAGCAGCAGGGCCCAAGTGTTCAGCCCAAAGATGCGGACGGACAGTCCCACGATCCACAGACTCAGAGGCGGCTTATCGACCGATACGGAGTTTCCCCAGTCCGCGGATCCGAAGAAGTAGGATACGGGGTCATGAAGCCCAGCCTGGACGGCAGCCGAGTAGTATGCATTCGCCCAGCCGTTCCCAGCCAATCCCCAGACATAAAGGACGGAGGCTGCCAGCAGAATGATGATCAGGGTGACGGTCTCCCAAGCAGGTCGGCCAGGGCCCCGTCGATCTTGGCCTATGCTGGCCAGGCCCTTATTTTCTAAGATCGTAGATTCGGACACCGTCAACATCCTTCGCCTTGAAATTGGCCTGAACCCAATCAGTTATGGCGGTGGCATCCCGTCCAAGCGGTACTCCGTCCACGATCGGTTGCTGCCAGATAAAGTAACCGATCTCCCTTTTCTCAACAAGCATCTTGAACCGCTCGAATGTAGGTGCTGGGTCATGACCAAGCCACCCGCCCAGCGCAATTACTGGTCTTTGCGATGCGAGCTGATACTGGGCCGCATTTTGCGCCGTGTAAGTCGCGGCCGCCCATTCCGAATTGCCTGCTTCCTTAAGTAGCGTCGTTACATCCGTTGAAGGCTGAACGCCAAATCCCAGATGGCGTGCCAAGGGTGGATTCCCGAGGCGGGCAGCTTCAAGATGAGCAGAAAGCGCATTAGGGTTATTGCTCGTTGGTCCTGATAGGGGATTTGTCCCGGACTGGGGTTTCGACAACGTAATCATGTCGGTTGAAACCGGCGACATTACTATTGCTACCGTTACGAGCCCTAAAGTCACTGGCCGAGGGATCTTTTTTTCGGGGGCCAGCCACGCCGCAGACGCAAGGCATGTAGTGCCAGCTACAACGAGCGGCCAGAACCCCCACTCGTTGCTGTACTGGAAAATCCGGATTCCTATGTATCCGGTCCCGGCAACAAGAATGGCGCCGATCATGCGGGGGACGAACCTCTGCCGTTGATTCCATAGCAGGTTGAGTCCCAGAGGAACGACGATCGCCACCGGAGCCGCGACGGAGAATATGTAGTAAGAGTGGGTCATCGTGCCCATGTAGCTCACCACAACGTAGACGGAGACCAGCCACACAACGCCCACGGTCATCAGGCGTGTAGCTGGACGGCCGGTGCCGGACTGCCGCCAGAGCAGTATCAGGGCCAATGCAGAAATTAGCGCAGTGAAAAGCAGCCACGCACCTTCGGGTGCAAAATTTGCATTGAATAGACGTCCGGGGCCGCCGTCGTAGATAGCATCCGACCCGGCTAGCGGGACTGATTTTCCTGACTGATGGTCTGCGCCAAACCGGAGAAAGCGTGCCAATCCGTTGTAATCGAGAGTCAATTCCAGCATGCTGTTCGTTGCAGAGCCGCCAACATAAGGCCGGTTACCGGCCGGAGTCAGGTCTACCACGGCCATCCACCAACCGCCGGCGATAATCAAGGTTGTGAGCGCAGCCAACAGCCGGACAAATCGGGAGCCCAAGGTGCCCGCTCCGAACAGAAGCACCGCAAGTACTAGTGCGGGAATAACGAGGAATGCCTGGATCTGCTTTGACATGAACCCGAGGCCCAAGGCGGCCCCTGCCAGTAAGTACCAGCCCCAGCGGTTGTTATCCATGGCCCTGAGGGTGAAATAGACGGCGGCAGTTGTTAAGAGTCCCATCAATGGCTCAGGGTTGTTGAACCGTGACATTAGAAGCACCACGGGCGTGCTGGCGTAGATCAGGCCGCCTAGCAACGCGGGAGCGGCGGGGTGGCTGCGGCGAATGATTTTATAGATCAACCAGGTTGTCGCGATACCCATGAGGGCTTGCGGGACCAGAAGGGCCCAGGAATTGAGTCCGAAGAGCCGGACGGAGAGCGACATGATCCAGATGCTGAGCGGCGGTTTGTCGATAGTGATGAGGTTACCGGCATCGAGGGACCCGAAAAAAAAGGCTTTCCAGTCCTGGGAACCTGCTTGGGCCGCCGCGGAGTAGTACGGGTTCGCCCAGCCATTGCGGTCCAACCCCCACAGGAACGTCACGGACGTCGTCACGAGGAGAACAGCAAGTCCAAACTGCTCCCACCGCAATGGCCTGCGGGCAACGCTCACGGCAAGCGCGGCCGTAGTGCGGCTCGCCTCAGCGACGCTCAACGGACGGACTGTCCTGCTGGGCGGAGCGCAAGCACCGCGGACCGGCCTTCACTGAGTCGTACTCGGAAGACCCAGATCCGGAGCAGAACGAACCGCATCAGGGTTGCGAAGATGTTGGCGGCCGTCAGAGTTAGCAACTCCGAGCTGGGCGAGGCGTCGCCGTTGACTGCGTGGAGTATAAGTAGCGAGGATGAAGTAATTCCCCAAGCCAGCAAAAATACGATCAAACCCTGGAATTGCTGGGTAAACAATTTGGCCGGTCCGCTGATGCCAAATGTGAATCGTCGGTTGGCAGCTGTGTTGCCGACAGCCGTCATGAGCAGGGCTAGGAAGTTGGCCTGTTGGGCGCCGAAAGGACCTTGTAACACCAAATAAAGCAGTGCAAAGGCGAATGTCGAGACAACACCGACAAGGCCAAACCGGATCACCTGCCCGAAGAAGCTGGGACGGCCGGGCGGCACGATAGGCCGCCGGCCGAGCTCGGCGTAAATCGCCTGAACAGGGATTGACCCTCTTACCAGCGAGCTGGCCACCCGGACCATACCGCGGAGGTCGTCGTAAGCCGTCTGCTTGATATTTACCCGGCTGTCCGGATCGTCGATCCAGTCCACGGGAATTTCGTGGATACGGAGTCCAGAACGTTCCGCGATGATGAGCAGCTCAGTGTCAAAGAACCAGCCGTTGTCCTCAACATGTGGAAGCAAGCGTTTGGCGACATCCGCGCGAATTGCCTTGAAGCCACATTGCGCATCCGAAAAGCGCACCTGCATTGTCCGGCGCAGCAGGAAATTGTACGAACGCGAAATGAATTCCCGCTTCGGACCTCGGCTGACCCGTGAACTCTGTCCCAATCGGGTGCCTATCGAAATATCGGAGTGCCCGGACAGGAGGGGAGCAACCAAAGGCGGAAGAGCAGCAAGGTCAGTCGATAGGTCTACATCCAGGTAGGCAAGAACTTTTGCCTCAGAAGCTCCCCAAGCATCCCGGAGAGCGTACCCCCGTCCTTTTACTTCCAGACGGCGGTACTCGACGTTGGGCAATTGCTCGCTGAGTCGAGCAGCAATCTCCGGGGTTCGGTCGGTGCTTGCATTGTCCGCAATAGTAATTTTCCACGTCGACGGCATTTCGAGCGTCAGGTATTCGGCGAGCCTTGAGATGCTGTTTTTGAGTACGGCTTCCTCATTGAAAACCGGTACTACAATTTCGAGCGCCAAGCCCCCATAGCTAGGTGTCATGCATCGAATGGTAGGGGTGGTTCACGACCGGTGGCGAGGCTTTTCCCGAAAGACAAGTACCCCCTCAAGAAACCAAGTAGTCCACGTTTACAGCGGTGCTGGGATATGCGTAGTCACTACTGAGGTGCGCCGATTCCCCCGACCCCTAGTGTTGGGGCATGGGGGACTCCGAAAACATCCGCGTACACTCGCGCTACACGGCACTCGATGGGTTGAGGGGCCTTGCTGCGCTGGTAGTGCTAATACACCACTGCCTCCTCGTATCGCCGCAGCTCGTTGGAGCCATCGAAAGCGGTGGAGTGGCACCGATGGACTCGTGGGTCTGGTGGGCAACTTTCACACCGCTTCACCTGGTCTGGGCCGGCAAGGAAGCAGTTTACGTTTTCTTTATCCTGTCAGGATTCGTTCTGACTATTCCCTTTACTGGCGCCTCTCGACCACGTTGGGGGGCCTACTTTCCAAAGCGTATGATCAGGATCTATTTACCCGTCTGGGCTTCCCTGATTTTCGCGCTGCTGATGGCTTGGACAGTTCCACGGGTGGCCAGCCCAGAATTCAGCTCGTGGGTGAACCTGCACGACGAGGCGCCTAATGTACTCGTTGATGCCTTCTTACTACGAGGTGCCGGTTCTCTCAACTCGCCGCTCTGGTCGCTCCAGTGGGAGATGCTTTTTTCTCTACTTTTGCCCTTTTACGTCGTGGTCGCCATTCGCATGCGGCGTACGTGGCTTCTCGGCATTGTGGGCCTTTTTCTTATTATCGCGGTCGGGAACGTGCAGTATGCGGCGCTTCCGGTATTCCTTCCGATGTTCGGAGTCGGTGTCCTCATGGCCACCAGGCGCGATGTCTTGGAGCGGTGGGGACGGAAGCTTGGACCTTTCGGATGGGCCGGCCTGCTTGTAGCCTCCTTAATTCTGCTGTGTTCGCACTGGCTTTTCCCCCAACTGCCGGTTTTTATCGCCACGGCTTCCATTGGCGGCGCACTCCTGATCTTTGCATTCATCGCATGGTCACCAACCATCGCAATAGGCAATAATTCCGTGGTTCACTGGTTAGGAATACGGTCATTCAGCCTCTACTTAGTCCATGAACCGATCGTTGTGTCCGTAGCCTTCCTTCTTCACGCAACAAACCCCTTGTACGTCGCGCTCATCGCTTTCCCCTTGTCGCTGCTGGCAGCCGAGGTCTTCTTTCGCCTGGTGGAAAGACCGAGCCAGCGGCTGGCGGGCGGCGCTGGCCAAGTCGTCACGGATCGCATGCGCTCTGCGAAGGCCGCCGCTGCGGCACGACGCTAGCCATGCGAAATGAGTCGTTGCCGGAGATCCTCCAGCCGTGACAGATGACTCGTCCTCATGTTGGCCGGAGTTCTTGGGCTCCTTTTGATCCTGGCCACGGGTAGGAGGCCCGGAGCCCCCATCCTCTAGACTTGACCGGTGTCTAGATTATTTGGAACAGATGGTGTCCGGGGCCTGGCTAACGGTCTGCTCACTGCGGAGCTGGCGATGCAGCTGGCCCAGGCGGCCGCCGTCGTACTGGGCCATGACCGCAATACGAACGGCAGCCGGCCCCGTGCCGTCGTAGCCCGGGACCCGCGTGCAAGCGGCGAGTTCATCGCCGCAGCCGTCGAGGCGGGGCTCTCCAGCTCCGGCATTGATGTCTACGATGCCGGCGTGCTCCCAACGCCGGCTGCGGCCTACCTTGTGGCTGACCTGGACGCCGACTTCGGCGTGATGATTTCAGCGTCCCACAACCCGGCGCCCGACAATGGCATCAAGTTCTTTGCCCGAGGCGGCCAGAAGCTCCCGGACGACGTCGAGGATGCCATCGAGGCGCAGATGAACAGCGAGCCGGTTCGCCCCGTCGGCGCCGAGGTGGGCCGGATTCAACGGTTCTCCGATGCGGAGGACCGTTACATCGTGCACCTGCTGCGCACGCTGCCGCACCGCCTGGAAGGTATCAAGGTGGTCTTGGACTGCGCGCACGGCGCCGCCAGCGGCTGCTCGCCCCAGGTCTTTAAGGACGCCGGCGCTGACGTTGTGGTCATCGGCGCGGATCCCGACGGCCACAACATCAACGACGGCGTTGGCTCCACGCACCTTGGCCCGCTCAAGGAAGCCGTGGTGAAGCATGGTGCGCACCTGGGTATCGCGCACGACGGCGACGCCGACCGCTGCCTTGCCGTGGACCATGAAGGCAACGAAGTAGACGGCGACCAGATCATGGCCATCCTCGCCGTGGCACTGAAGGCGGCTGGGAAGCTCAAGGACGATGTCTTGGTGGCCACGGTCATGAGCAACCTCGGCCTGAAGATTGCCCTCCGCGAAGCAGGCATCAGCATCCGCGAGACAGCAGTCGGGGACCGGTACGTCCTCGAAAGCATGCGCGAAGGCGGTTACAACCTCGGTGGCGAACAGTCCGGGCACGTGATCTTCGCCGACCACGCCACCACCGGTGACGGCGTGCTTACCGGTTTGCAGCTAGCCGCCCAAATCGCCATGACTGGCCGTCCACTCAAGCAGCTTGCCACGGTCATGACCAAACTCCCGCAGGTCCTTATCAACGTCCGCGGCGTGGACCGGACCCGTGTCCACAGCTCTGAAACCCTTGCGGCGTCAGTGGCCGTCGCAGAAGCTGAACTCGGCGATACCGGACGCGTCCTGCTTCGCCCCTCAGGCACTGAGCCCGTGGTCCGCGTCATGGTGGAGGCAGGTGACGAGGCGACGGCACAGTCCATCGCCGAGCGCCTCGCCCAGGTGGTCCGCACGGAGCTCGCACTGGAACTCGTCACAGACTGATCCCAGAGACAACAAAGCGGCCCTTCCGTCCGGAAGGGCCGCTTTGTTGTAGGAAAAACCTAGTTGGACCGGCTCTGCAGCGAATCCCGGATCTCTGTCAGCAGGGCGATCTGCGGGTCTTCGGCCGCTTCTTCCTTAACGTCCTT
The DNA here is from genome assembly GCF_037203945.1 of Pseudarthrobacter sp. CCNWLW207. Classification (NCBI taxonomy): domain Bacteria; kingdom Bacillati; phylum Actinomycetota; class Actinomycetes; order Micrococcales; family Micrococcaceae; genus Pseudarthrobacter; species Pseudarthrobacter sp. CCNWLW207. The sequence continues at coordinate 166,729 of NZ_JBBCBS010000003.1, forward strand.
GTCGATTCCCAGCCGGCGGTTGCGGCGTTCAATCATGTGGTTCATCGGAAGGACCACCACAAAGTAGATGGCGGAGGCGATCAGGAGGAAGGAAATGATGGAGGAGATGACGGATCCATACATGAATCCCTCCCACTGCATTTCCTCAATGCCCTTGGCACTGAACAGACGTCCGATCAGTGGCGTGAGCAGGCCTTCGACAATCGAGGTGACGACGGCGCCGAAGGCGGCGCCCATCACTACTGCGACGGCAAGGTCAACGACATTGCCCTTCATAATGAAATTCTTGAATCCGGTGAGCATAGGATCCAAGCTAGCGCAGGTGGGTTAGCCCCCGGTGACAGGAGTGTTAATTTGTGCCTGCGTGTCGGGAACCAAACGACCTGGTTCAGGGATACCCCGGCGCAGCCTCCACACCGAAGTACTCCTCCAGCGTGCTGATGCCACGGTTGGCCATGTCCGTGGCGGCCTCGACGCCGATGTACCGCAGGTGCCACGGCTCGTAGTAGTACCCGGTGATCGGGTGGAACATCCACGGATACCTGACGATGAAGCCGAACCGGTGGCCGTTGGCCCTGACCCAGACCGCGGCCGGTTGGTCCGCGAAGCAGGGCTGGAAGCCGCACGCCCCGCCGCCGTCGCCGATGTCGAAGGACCAGCCCGTTTGGTGCTCTGAATACCCAGGCCTCGCGCTGGCGGTGTCCGCGTCGGCCTGCCCCCGTGCCGCCACGTACCCGTTGTACGTGGCCACCTGCGTGCTGTAGGAACGGTAGCCGCTCGCCAGGGTGATGCTGACCCCGTCCTGCGCAGCCGCAGCGAACATTGCTTCCGCGGCTGCCGCCGTCGTGCTGTTCAGGAGGGCGGCTTCCCCGGACACAATGACCCGGACGTTGGGCTGCACCAGGTCCGCGGGAATGTACTCGGCCGGAACCAAAGGCCGGTGTTTGTTGACCACCAGCCAGGGACTGGCGGGATCGGTCAGCGAGAACTGCCGCGGGAGCGTGGCAGCCGGAGAGGGCGCAACCGGCGCCTCCGACACTGGCTCAACTGCCGCCGTCGGACTTTCAGAAGTGGCAACCGCGACCGGAGAAGGGGAAGCTGCAGGAGGGAGGGTGGTGGACGACGACGGCGGCACCTGGGCGGGTGCGACGGGTGTGCAGGCTGCCAGTACGGTCAGCCCTGCACCGGCTGCGAGGAAGCGGGCAAAGCTGCGCCGGCTCGTGCCAGCCGCAGGCGTGCCGTCGAGAGCCGAACAGTCGTGGCACATGCGTGCTAGACCTTGCGCAGGAGCATACGGCGGATGGAATGGTCAGCGTCCTTGGACAGCACCAGCTGCGCGCGGCCGCGCGTGGGGAGGACATTTTCCTCCAGGTTGGGCTCGTTGATGCGCTTCCAGATATCCCGGGCTGTACGCTCGGCCTCGGCTTCGGAGAGCGTCGCATACCGGTGGAAGTAGGATTCCGGCTGCGCGAACGCCGTGCTCTGGAGCTTCCGGAACCGCTCCACATACCACTCCTCGATGTAGGACGTCGGGGCGTCCACATAGATCGAAAAGTCGAAGAAGTCGCTCAGGGCAAGCCCTTGGCGGCCGTCGTGGCGGGGGCGGGCCGGGGCGAGGACGTTCAGGCCCTCCACGATGAGCACGTCCGGGCGGCGGACCACCACTTCCTTGTCCGGAACGATGTCGTACGTGACGTGGGAGTACCAAGGAGCCCGGACTTCCTCCGCGCCGCCCTTGATCTCGCTGACGAACCGCAACAGCGCCCGCCGGTCATACGACTCCGGGAAGCCCTTTCGCTCCAGCAGCTGGCGCCGCTTGAGCTCGGCCAGGGGGTAGAGGAACCCGTCAGTGGTAATCAGTTCCACATTGGGCGTCCCCGGCCAGCGCCGGAGCATCTCGCGGAGTACACGGGCGATGGTCGACTTGCCCACCGCGACTGAGCCGGCGACGCCGATGACAAAAGGAGTGCGCTGGGTCTGTTCGCCCAGGAAGGTGGTGGTGGCGGCGTGAAGCTGGCCAGCCGCTTCGACATACAGGTGGAGGAGGCGGGACAACGGCAGATAGACCTCGCGGACCTCCTTCATATCCAGGGGATCGCCGAGGCCACGCAGACGGACAATATCCTCCTCATTCAGAGGCTGTTCCATCTGGGCTGCGAGCCGGGACCAGGTTTGCCGGTCCAGCTCAACGAACGGGGAGACGCCTTCGCCGTTCGCTTCATTGCGTTGCACTGTCACTTTAGAGATTCTGCCCTTCACGCGGCTGAGAGCGAAATGCAAGACATGGCCGTCCGCTTCCACGGCCATGCAGTCGGCGCCCGTCGCTGGCTTGCCGGGCCCTATCAGTTACGGATCTCCTTGCGGCTGCCGATAAGCTGGAGCTTATGTGTGGAATCGTAGGATATGTAGGCCGTTCGACTGGCCAGGGAATTGCCGGTCACAGTGCGCTGGATGTAGTCCTCGAAGGATTGCGCCGCCTTGAGTACCGGGGTTACGACTCCGCGGGAGTGGCTGTTGTAGCAGACGGCGTCATCTCGTCCCGCAAGAAGTCCGGAAAGCTGAGCAACCTCCTTGATGAGCTTCAGGCCCATCCGCTGCCGGAAACGCTGACCGGCATCGGCCACACGCGCTGGGCCACTCACGGCGGCCCGACGGACCAGAATGCCCACCCGCACCTGTCGGACGGCGGCAAGCTGGCCCTGATCCACAACGGCATCATCGAAAACTTCGCCGAGCTCAAGCTGGAGCTGCTGGCTAAGGGCGTCACCTTCGCTTCCGAGACGGACACCGAAGTGGCCGCCGCACTCCTTGGTGACATCTTCCGCACCAAACTTCACGGCGACACCAGCAACGGCGGCCTGACCAAGGCCATGCAGCTCGCCTGCCAGCGCCTCGAGGGTGCCTTCACGCTCCTTGCCGTCCACGCCGACCAGCCGGACGTTGTGGTTGCCGCCCGCCGCAACTCGCCGCTGGTGGTTGGACTGGGCGACGGCGAGAACTTCCTTGGTTCCGACGTCTCCGGCTTCATCGATTACACCCGCCGCGCGGTGGAACTGGGCCAGGACCAGATCGTCACCATCACCGCCGATACCGTGGAGATCACCGATTTCTTCGGCAACTTCGCCGCCGGCAAGGAATACCACGTTGACTGGGACCCCGCCTCGGCTGAAAAGGGCGGTTACAGCTCCTTCATGGAGAAGGAGATCAACGACCAGCCCGACGCCGTGGCGCAGACCCTGCTGGGCCGCTCGGACATCAACGGCAAGTTGACCCTGGACGAAATCCGCATCGACGTCGAGCTGCTGAAACAGGTCAACAAGATTATCGTCCTGGCCTGCGGCACCGCTGCCTACGCCGGCACGGTGGCCAAGTACGCCATCGAGAACTGGTGCCGGATCCCCACGGAAGTGGAGCTTGCCCACGAGTTCCGCTACCGCGATCCGATCCTGGACGCCAACACGCTGGTGGTTTCGATCAGCCAGTCCGGGGAAACCATGGACACCCTGATGGCCGTCCGCTACGCCCGGGAGCAGGGCGCCAAGACCATCTCGATCTGCAACACCAACGGGTCCACTATCCCGCGCGAATCAGATGCTGTGCTGTACACCCACGCGGGTCCGGAAATTGCAGTGGCCTCCACGAAGGCTTTCCTGGCCCAGATCACCGCCGCTTACCTCCTCGGCCTGTACCTCGCGCAGCTGCGTGGCAACATCTTCTCCGGGCAGATCAAGGACGTCCTGGCAGACTTGTCCAAGATCCCCGCGAAGATCCAGACCATCCTGGACAACTCAGGACCGCTCCGCGAACTGGCCCGCAGCATGAAGGACGAGAAATCCGTCCTGTTCCTGGGACGCCACGTGGGTTACCCGGTTGCCCTGGAAGGCGCGCTCAAGCTCAAGGAAATCGCGTACATCCACGCCGAGGGCTTTGCCGCCGGCGAGCTGAAGCACGGCCCCATCGCCCTCATCGACAAAGGCCAGCCGGTCTTCGTAGTGGTCCCCTCGCCGCGCGGCCGTGATTCCCTGCACGCCAAGGTTGTCAGCAACATCCAGGAAGTCCGCGCCCGGGGCGCCCGCACCCTGGTTGTGGCTGAAGAAGGCGACGAGGCCGTGAAGGCTTACGCCGAGCACGTCTTCTACGTTCCGGAGACGCCCACGCTGTTGATGCCCCTCCTCACCACGGTTCCGCTGCAGATCTTCGCCCTGGAACTCGCCTCGGCCAAGGGGTACGACGTAGACCAGCCACGCAACCTGGCCAAGAGCGTCACCGTAGAGTAACCGCAGGCTGAACGTCAGCAAGTCGGTTGATTCCCACAGAACGCCCCGGGCCAGTTGCCCGGGGCGTTCTGCGTTCGTGCCTGTTCCTAACGGGTTTGCGTAACTATTACCGGTACTCAAACAGGGGCCGCCCGGAATCACGGGGTACCCTCTGCGCCGGAGGTCCAAAAGTGACGCATTTGCGCAGGTCCCGATGCCGCATGGGACCCGGCGTGCCGGGCACGGCGCACCGGGAGGCCAAGAGCGTCACCGTAGAATAAGCCGCATGATTGTTGGCATAGGCGTAGACGTTGTAGACATCGAGCGGTTCGGCCGTCAGCTTGAACGCACCCCCGGGCTGCGGGACCGGTTGTTTGTCCCCGCGGAGCGGGAGCTGAACACCCGGTCCCTGGCAGCGAGGTTCGCAGCCAAGGAGGCTGTGGCCAAGGTCCTCGGCGCCCCGGCCGGCATGAACTGGCAGGACTGCTGGATCGGCCTGGACCAGAACGGGCCCACCATCCAGGTCAAGGGCACTGTGCTTGCGGTGGCTGAGTCCAAGGGTGTCAAGCGCTGGCACCTCTCGATGAGCCACGACGGCGGGATAGCCACGGCCACTGTCCTGGCTGAAGGCTGAGAGCCTCAAGGCTCAACCGGCCTGCGGACCTGACGCCATGATCAGCGCCTACACCGGAACCCAGATCAGGGAAGCCGAACAGCCACTGCTGGCCTCAGGCCTGGGGGCTGCCCTCATGCAGCGCGCCTCGCACGGCCTCGCCAACGCGGTGGTCCGCGAGCTGCAGGCCCGGGGCCAGCGGCTCTACGGAGCCAGCGTGGCTGTCCTGGCGGGCAAGGGAAACAATGGCGGCGACGGTCTCTTCGCCGCTTCCTTCCTCGCCGCCCGGGGAATGCGTACGACGGCGGTACTCACCGCTGATTCGGCGCACCCGGAGGCGCTGGCTGCTTTTGAGCGTGCCGGCGGCCGCGTCACATGGCTCACCGACTCGACGCTTAGCCAGCTGACCGCCGAAACGGGGCGCGCCGACGTCGTGATCGATGCTGTCCTGGGCACGGGCGCCCAAGGAGGGCTCCGCGGAACGCCGGCGGCACTGGTGGCCGCGCTGTCCGGCCAACACGCCCCCCTTGTGGTGGCCTGCGACGTGCCCAGTGGGGTTGACGCCGACACCGGCGAGGTCCACGGCCCGGTACTGTCCGCCGGCCTGACCGTCACCTTCGGGGCCGCGAAAGCAGGGCTGCTGGCCGATCCCGGGGCGGACCACGCCGGCCGCCTTGAGGTGATCCCGATCGGAATCGAAGAGCACCTCCCATGGCCGGCCCTGCATCGGCTCGAAACCGCCGACCTGGCGCGGCTCCTCCCGCAGCCCGCCCGGCGATCCCACAAATATTCGCGCGGCGTCCTGGGCGTGGTGGCCGGATCCGCCACCTATCCCGGAGCGGCCGTACTGGCCTGCCGGGGTGCCCTGGCCGCGGGCGTGGGCATGGTGCGGTACCTCGGCCCGCCCGAGGTGGCCCACCTGGTCCGGCAGTCCTGTCCCGAGGTGGTGTGCGGCACCGGATCGGTGGCCGGCACCCATGTCCAGGCCTGGCTGGTGGGCTCCGGTATGGGCCCGGATGACCACGAACAGCTCCAGCGCGCGCGTGACGCCGTGGACTCGGGGCTGCCCACTATCGCCGATGCCGGTGCCCTCCCCGGCCTGCCGCTGATCCTTGCCCCTCAGGTGGTCCTCACGCCCCATGCCGGCGAACTGGCGTCCCTGCTGCAGCGGCTGGACGCTGACCATCCATACTCGGGGCGCGCCGCGGTGGAGGCGAACACTCTTGGGGCCGTCCGGCTGGCCGCGGGGCTTACGGAGGCCACTGTCCTCCTCAAAGGCGCCACCACCCTGGTGGCGTCCCCCTTCCAGGACTTCTACAGCCAGGCGGACGGCACGCCCTGGCTTGCCTCCGCCGGCAGCGGCGATGTCCTGGCCGGAATCATTGGTGCGTTGCTCGCACAGTTGGGGCCCGACGTCGGCCATTTCCGTGATGCGGGCATCGATCCGGACGAACGCTGGGCTGCCATTGCCGCCCTGGCTGCGAGCCTGCACGGCCGCGCCGGAGCCGCTGCGTCCGGGGGCGGGCCACTGACGGCCGGCCGGATCGCGGATGCCTTACCTGCAGCTTGGGGTAAAGTCAGCATGCTTAGTTAATAGGTGGCCGGAAACGTAACAGTCACAGCCACCCGTTACGGTAGGCATAGGTTTTGCACGGCGGCGTGGACCGGGAAGTCCGGACTGCGCGGTCGAACAACGATGAGGAGCATGCATGGAAATCTGGCCCGGATCGGCTTATCCGCTGGGAGCCACTTTTGATGGAACCGGCACGAACTTCGCGCTGTTCAGCGAACGTGCTGAAAAGGTAGAGCTGTGCCTCTTCGACGACGACGGCGTGGAGACGCGCTTCGGTCTGGACGAAGTGGACGGCTACGTGTGGCACGGCTACATCCCCCAGGTGCAGCCAGGGCAGAAGTACGGCTACCGTGTCCACGGTCCGTACGACCCCGCTTCCGGAAACCGGTTCAACCCGAACAAGCTCCTCCTGGACCCGTACGCGAAGGCAGTGCACGGGCAGGTGGACTGGGACCCGTCGCTCTTCTCCTACAACCTCGGCGAGCCGGATTCCATCAACAACGAGGACTCCGCGCCGCACATGATGATGGGTGTGGTCATCAACCCGTTCTTCGACTGGGACGGCGACCACAACCTCCGGGTTCCGTACCACAAGTCGGTGATCTACGAGGCCCATGTCAAGGGCCTGACCCAGCTGCACCCCGAGATCCCCGAGGAGCAGCGCGGCACCTACGCCGGGGTGGCGCACCCTTCCGTCATCTCGCACCTGCAGAAGCTCGGCGTCACCGCCATCGAACTGATGCCGGTGCACCAGTTCGTCAATGACGGCACACTCCAGGACCAGGGCCTGAACAACTACTGGGGCTACAACACCATCGGCTTCTTCGCCCCGCAGAACACCTACAGTTCCACCGGCGACACCGGCCAGCAGGTCCAGGACTTCAAGGCCATGGTGCGCTCCCTGCACCGGGCCGGCATCGAAGTGATCCTGGACGTGGTTTACAACCACACCGCCGAAGGCAACCACCTTGGCCCCACGCTGTCCTTCAAGGGCATCGACAACGCCTCCTACTACCGGCTGATGGAGGGCGACGAAAAGCACTACATGGACTACACCGGTACCGGCAACTCGCTGAACGTCCGCCAGCCGCACTCCCTGCAACTGCTGATGGACTCACTGCGGTACTGGGTCACGGAAATGCACGTGGATGGCTTCCGCTTCGACCTCGCCTCCACCCTTGCCCGGGAGTTCTACGACGTCGACAAACTCTCCACCTTCTTCGAACTCATCCAGCAGGACCCGGTAGTGTCCCAGGTCAAGCTCATCGCTGAGCCGTGGGATGTTGGGCCCGGCGGTTACCAGGTGGGCAACTTCCCGCCACAGTGGACGGAATGGAACGGAAAATACCGCGACACCGTCCGCGATTTCTGGCGCGGCGAGCCGGCCACCCTGGGCGAATTCGCCTCACGCATCACCGGCTCCGCAGACCTCTACGAGCACTCGGGCCGCCGCCCCGTGGCTTCGATCAACTTTGTGACGGCCCACGATGGCTTTACCCTCTCCGATCTGGTGTCTTACAACGAGAAGCACAACGAGGCGAACGGCGAAGGCAATAACGACGGCGAATCCCACAACCGTTCCTGGAACTGCGGGGCCGAGGGTCCCACCGACGATCCGGCTGTCCTGGGCTTGCGCGCCCGCCAGCAGCGGAACTTCATAGCATCCCTGCTGCTGTCCCAGGGTGTCCCCATGCTGTTGCACGGCGACGAGCTTGGACGCACCCAGCAGGGCAACAACAACGGGTATTGCCAGGACTCCGAACTGACGTGGATCAACTGGGAGAACATCGACCAGCCCCTCGTGGAGTTCACGTCCGCCGTCAACGCATTGCGCGCCAAGCACCCCACGTTCCGTCGGAGCCGGTTCTTCGATGGACGCCCCGTGCTGAGGGGGGAAGGCGAACGGCTGCCGGACATCGTATGGCTGGACGTCGACGGCGACACCATGAAACCTGAGGACTGGGACAGCGGTTTCGGCCGTTCGGTAGGCATGTTCCTCAACGGTGACGGGATCCAAGGCAAGGACGTCCGAGGACGCCGGATTACCGATGTGAACTTCCTGTTGTACTTCAACGCACATGACGACATGGTGAAGTTCGTTCTTCCCAATGACGAATACGCACCTGCATGGGACATCATCATCGACACCGCCGGCCACAACGCGGACACGGCACCTGTGAAGGCCGGCCAGTCCATTCCTGTTGATGCCAAGTCCTTGGTAGTCCTGAGGGCCCACATGGTGGAGGAGGCGGAACCGGACCACTCCGTGGCTGCGTCCCTGGCTGCCCTGACCCAGACAAGCACCAGCGAGACCGAAGCGCTGAGCACGCCGACCGTACCGGAGCCAAAGAAAACGAAGAAGGTCAGCAAGCCGAAAGGCCCTGCAGAATGAGGATTCCGGCGTCGACATACCGGCTGCAGATCCGCCGCAGCTTCACGCTCTTTGACGCAGCGGCCAAGGTTCCATACCTGAAGTCCCTCGGTGTTGACTGGGTCTACCTCTCACCCATCCTGACGGCTGAGCAGGGGTCGGACCACGGCTATGACGTCACCGACCCCTCCGCGGTTGATCCTGAGCGCGGCGGCCCGGACGGGCTGCTTGCCCTGTCCAGGGCTGCCCGCGAACACGGCATGGGCGTCCTGGTGGACATCGTCCCCAACCACGTGGGCGTGGCGTCACCACCGCAGAACCCCTGGTGGTGGTCGCTGCTGGCAGAGGGGCGGGACTCGCGTTACGCGGACGCGTTCGACGTCGACTGGGACTTTGGCCGCGGCCGGATCCGGATACCCGTGCTGGGCTCCGATGACGATGTGGACCAGCTCAAGGTCACGGATGGCGAACTCCGCTACTATGACCACCGTTTCCCCTTGGCGGCGGGCTCCTATACCGAAGGTGATTCGCCGAGGGCTGTCCACGACCGCCAGCACTATGAGCTGGTCTCCTGGCGGCGGGCGGACAGCGAACTGAACTATCGCAGGTTCTTCGCGGTCAGTACCCTGGCCGGCATCCGCGTCGAAGACCCCAGGGTCTTCGAGGAAGCCCACGCCGAAGTGGCCCGCTGGTTCCGGGAGGGCCTGGTGGACGGCCTGCGCGTGGATCACCCGGACGGACTGGCAGATCCAGCCGGCTACCTGCGCTGGCTCAAGGACCTCACTGGTGGGGCGTACGTGCTGGTGGAAAAGATCCTGGAACCCGGCGAGGTCCTCCCGGGGGAGTTCGCCTGCGAAGGGACCACCGGTTACGACGCCCTGGCTGAGGTTGACCGGATCCTGGTGGACCCGGCCGGCGAGGCTGCCCTGGATGCGTTGGATGTGCAGCTGCGTGGGACCGGTGAACCGGCGGATTATGCCGCCATGATCCGCGGCACGAAGCGGATGATTGCTGACGGCATCCTGCGGTCCGAAGTCCTGCGGCTTGCCCGGCTCGTTCCAGACTCCCACGGGCTGGCGGAGGACCAGGCAGCGGATGCCATCGCCGAAATCATCGCCTCCTTCCCGGTCTACCGGTCCTACCTGCCGGTGGGGGCGGAAGTGCTCAAGGAGGCCTGCGAGCAGGCAGCAGCGCACCGGCCGGACCTCGAAGTGGCCATCGGGACGCTCCTGCCGCTCCTCCTGGATCCCACCACCGCAATCGCGGTCCGCTTCCAACAGACTTCGGGAATGGTGATGGCCAAGGGTGTGGAGGACACTGCGTTCTACCGCTACACCCGGCTGGGCACGCTCACCGAAGTGGGGGCTGAGCCCACGGAATTTTCGCTGACCCCCGAGGAGTTCCACCACCGGATGCGGCGGAGGCACGAGGAACTCCCGGAGTCCATGACCACGCTCTCGACTCACGACACCAAACGCAGTGAGGATGCCCGCGCAAGGATTTCGGTCATCGCTGAGCTTCCCGGCGACTGGACGGCCACGCTCGCCACGCTCCAGGAGTTGGCGCCGGTGCCCGACGGCCCCTTCGCCAACCTGTTGTGGCAGGCTGTCTTCGGCGCGTGGCCGGCCTCCCGCGAGCGGCTGCAGGGCTATGCGCAAAAGGCCGCCAGGGAGGCAGGAAACTCCACCACGTGGACCGAGCCCAATGAGGAATTCGAAGCGACAGTCAGGGCCGCCGTGGACGCAGCCTTCGACGACGCCCGTGTCACTGCAGTGATCGAGGACTTCGTAGCGAGGACCGATGCATTCGCTGCTTCCAACTCGTTGGCGGCCAAGCTGATCCAGCTGACCATGCCCGGAGTTCCGGATGTGTACCAGGGCAGCGAGTTCTGGGAGCGGTCACTGACCGACCCCGACAACCGGCGCCCGGTGGATTTCGCTCAACGGGAAGAGGAACTGGCCCGCCTGGACGACGGACTCCTGCCTGCTGCGGGAACGGAGGCCAGCAAACTGCTGGTCACCTCCCGTGCCCTCCGCCTGCGCCGCGACAACCCCGGGCTCTTCGACAGCTACGTCGCTGTCGAAGCCTTCGGGGCGGCTGCGGGCTACCTTCTTGCCTTTGACCGGGGTGGGGCATTGACCCTGGCCACCCGGCTTCCCGCCGGGCTGGAAGCCGACGGCGGATGGCGGGACACCGCCGTCGACCTTTCCAGCGCCATGCGGGACGAACTCACCGGCAAGAGCCATGGGCCCGGCACCGTTTCAGTCGCGGACGTCCTGGGTACCTACCCGGTGGCCTTGCTGGTCACTACGGACGGAGACGACTCATGAGCCTGACCCACACCGGATCCGGCCGCTTTGACGTCTGGGCGCCAAACGTTTCAGCAGTGACCCTGCTGGCAAACGGGCAGCACTACCCCATGGCGAAGCTGGACACCGCGCCCGGCGCCGACGGTTGGTGGTCCGCGCCGGACGCCCCCACGGAAGGCGAAGTGGACTACGGCTATCTGCTGGACGGGGACTCCCATCCGTTGCCGGATCCCCGGTCCCGGCGCCTGCCGGACGGGGTCCACGCCCTGTCCCGGACGTTCAGCCCCGGCGACCATGACTGGCAGGATGCCGGCTGGCAGGGCAAGGATCTCCGCGGCTCGGTCATCTACGAACTCCACGTGGGGACCTTCACCCCGGAAGGGACCCTCGAGGCAGCGGCCGGCAGGCTTGGCTACCTTGCCGACCTGGGCATCGACTTCGTGGAGTTGCTGCCGGTCAACGGCTTCAACGGGACCCATAACTGGGGCTACGACGGCGTCCAGTGGTACGCCGTCCACGAGGGCTACGGTGGGCCCGCGGCCTACCAGCGCTTTGTGGACGCGGCCCATGCAGCCGGCCTCGGGGTCATCCAGGACGTCGTCTACAACCACCTGGGACCCAGCGGCAACTACCTGTCGCGGTTCGGGCCATACCTCAAGCAGGGCGACGCCAACACCTGGGGCGATTCAGTCAACCTGGACGGCCACGGCTCGGACGTGGTCCGCGAGTACATCCTGGACAACGCCGCGCTGTGGCTGAGGGACTACCACGTGGACGGCTTGCGACTCGACGCCGTTCACGCGCTCCGCGACGAGCGGGCCGTGCACATCCTGGAAGACCTCGGCGCGCTTGGCGATGCTGTCTCGGCTGAAACGGGCTTGCCCAAGACCCTGATCGCCGAATCGGACCTCAACAACCCGCGGCTGATCTACCCCCGCGACGCCAACGGCTATGGCCTTGCCGGACAGTGGAGCGACGACTTCCACCACGCCGTCCACGTCAACGTCAGCGGGGAGACCACCGGCTACTACGAGGACTTCCAGTCACTCGCGGTTCTCGCAAAGGTGCTCAAGGACGGTTTCCTGCACGACGGCAGCTACTCAAGCTTCCGCGGCCGGCACCACGGAAGGCCCATCAATGCCACGCTCGTGCAGCCTGCGGCCCTGGTGGTCTGCAACCAGAACCACGACCAGATCGGCAATCGCGCCACGGGGGACAGGCTCTCCCAATCCCTGTCCTACGGGCAGTTGGCCGTCGCTGCGGTCCTGACCATGACGTCGCCGTTCACGCCCATGCTGTTCATGGGAGAGGAATTCGGTGCCTCCACACCTTGGCAGTTCTTCACCTCGCACCCCGAGCCTGAGCTGGGCAAGGCGACCGCGGAAGGCAGGATCCGCGAGTTCGAACGGATGGGGTGGGATCCCGCCGTCGTACCTGACCCGCAGGACCCGGAAACCTTCCGCCGTTCCAAACTCAACTGGGCCGAGGCCTCCGTTGGGGATCATGCCCGGCTGCTGGAGCTATACCGTTCGCTCGCGGCACTGCGCCGCGAGCATCAGGAATTGGCCGGCCTCGGGTTTGCCGAAACCACGGTGGAGTTCGACGACGACGCCGGCTGGCTGCGTTTCCGCCGCGGCTCCGTTGAGGTGCTGCTGAACCTCTCGGAGCAAAAGGTTTCGCTTGACCGCGTGGACGGAACGGTGCTGCTGTCCACCGAGGAGGTGCCTGCCGCTGATAACGGTGCGTTGGCCCTCGGGCCGTGGAGTGCCGCCGTCGTGAAGGCTCAATAGTTCCGGCTGCGCCGCGGGCTGATTTGTGTCAGCCCGCGGCGTAACAAGGCCGTTCCTGACTGTAGCGTGCGTCACAGCTGGCAGGATGGAACGTATGACTTATTCAGCCGCGGAAAACCGCTATGAATCCATGCCCTACCGCCGCGTCGGCCGCAGCGGACTGAAGCTCCCCGCAATCTCGCTGGGCCTTTGGCACAACTTCGGCGACGACAAGCGCTTCGATGAACAGCGGGCCATCCTTCGCCGCGCGTTCGACCTCGGCGTGAACCACTTCGACCTCGCCAATAACTACGGTCCGCCGGACGGCTCCGCCGAAACCAACTTCGGCCGCCACCTCGCGGACGACTTCAAGCCCTACCGCGACGAACTGGTCATCTCCACGAAGGCCGGCTACTACATGTGGCCGGGCCCGTACGGCGAGTGGGGCTCCCGCAAATACCTCATCTCAAGCCTTGACCAGTCGCTGCAGCGGATGGGGCTGGACTACGTGGACATTTTCTACAGCCACCGGCCGGACCCCGAGACGCCGATGGAAGAGACCATGGGCGCCCTGGATTACGCCGTCCGCTCGGGTAAGGCGCTTTACGCCGGCATCTCGTCCTACACTCCCGAGCAGACCATCGAGGCCGCACGCATCCTCAAAGAGCTCGGCACCCCGCTGCTCATCCACCAGCCCAGCTATTCCATGCTGAACCGGTGGACCGAGAACGGCACGCCGAACCTGTACGAGGCGCTCGAAGAGGTGGGCGCCGGTTCCATAGCGTTCTCCCCGCTGGCCCAGGGCATGCTCACGGACCGGTACCTCAACGGGATTCCCGCGGATTCCCGTGCAGCCAAGGCACGCTTCCTGTCCGAGGACGCCATCACTGACGAGAAGCTGGACCGGATCCGCGGGCTGCACGGCATTGCTGAAGGCCGTAGCCAGTCCCTGGCGCAGATGGCCATCGCCTGGATCCTGCGCGACCAGCCGAAGGGCACCCCGGTCACCTCTGCCCTGGTTGGCGCCTCCAGCGTCAGGCAGCTGGAGGACACCCTGTCCGCGATCAACAACCTGAAGTTCACCACTGACGAACTCGCCGCCATCGACGAGTTCGCGGTGGAATCTGACATCAACCTCTGGCAGACGACGTAACACTTACTCTCTGCACACGATGGAAACCACAGGCGGGGGTCGGGGAACAAACCCGGCCCCCGCCCGGTTGGGTACTATGAAAAGGCGCCGAATGGCGCTGCCTGCTGTCCGCCGTCGTACGTGGTCCGGCAATGACCGTCCGGCGGCTGAAGTTTTGTCCTCAAAGGAGTTCCGTGTCTTCAAATCCGATTCGTGTTGCAATCGTCGGTGTGGGTAACTGCGCCGCATCGCTCGTCCAGGGTGTGCACTACTACCGTGACGCCGATCCCGAGGCCACGATCCCCGGCCTGATGCACGTGGAGTTCGGCAAGTACCACGTCAACGACGTCCAGTTCGTGGCCGCTTTCGATGTGGATGGCAAGAAGGTCGGCGTTGACCTCGCGGATGCAATCCTCGCCAGCGAAAACAACACCATCAAGATCGCCGACGTCCCGCCCACCGGCGTGACCGTGCAGCGCGGCCACACCCTGGACGGCCTCGGCAAGTACTACCTTGAGACCATTGAACAGTCCCCGGCAGAGCCCGTTGACGTTGTCCAGGCACTCAAGGATGCCCAGGCCGACGTCATGGTCTGCTACCTGCCCGTTGGGTCGCAGGAAGCTGCTGAGTTCTACGCCCAGGCAGCGATCGATGCCGGGGTTGCTTTCGTCAACGCGCTTCCCGTGTTCATCGCCGGCACCAAGGCCTGGGCTGACAAGTTCACTGCCGCTGGTGTGCCGATCGTGGGCGATGACATCAAGAGCCAGATCGGTGCCACCATCACGCACCGCGTCATGGCCAAGCTCTTCGAAGATCGCGGCGTGACGCTGGACCGCACCTACCAGCTCAACGTGGGCGGCAACATGGACTTCAAGAACATGCTGGAGCGCGACCGCCTCGAGTCCAAGAAGATCTCCAAGACCCAGGCTGTTACCTCGAACGTCGAAGCCGAGCTGGCTGCCAAGGACGTCCACATCGGCCCGTCCGACTACGTCCAGTGGCTCGATGACCGCAAGTGGGCCTTCGTCCGCCTCGAGGGCCGCAACTTCGGCGACGCCCCGGTGTCCCTTGAGTACAAGCTGGAGGTCTGGGACTCACCTAACTCAGCCGGCGTGATCATCGACGCCATCCGCGCCGCCAAGATCGGGCTGGACCGCGGCATCGGCGGCCCTCTGCTGTCGGCGTCGAGCTACTTCATGAAGTCCCCGCCCGAGCAGTTCAACGACGACCTCGCCCGTGAAAAGGTCGAGGCCTTCATCCGCGGCGACCTGGACCGCTAACCCACCCCGGACGCTCTCGCGTTGCCCTATCACTTGTGGTCCCCAAACCAGGGGTTTAACAACCACAACTGATAGGGCAACGGGCGTTTAACGCGTGTGCAGAGCCGCTCGAACCTTGCGTACCGCCGCCCGGAAGTCGTTGGCCAAATCGTCGGCGTTGAACTTGAAGTACCGCCAGCCTGCGGCATTGAATGATTCGTCCCGGCGATTGTCTCTGGACTGCTGTTCGCGCGTAAGGTGATGGCCGCCGTCGTACTGGATGGCAATACGCTGCGCGCGGTACCCCATGTCTGCGGCCGGCGACCAGCGGTTCTCACGCTCAACACGCAGTTGCAGTTCCGGCTCCGGCAGGCCGGCCGCCGTCAAGGCCAGCCGAAGGAAGGTTTCGGGCGCAGAGTCCGAGCCGGAACGGATGAGTTCTGCAGCTTCCCTCGCCTTAACGATTCCCTTCAGTTTTGGGTGCCGCTTCAACATTTCCTGCAGTTGCGTAAGCGTCGCCCACGGATCGCGACGGTCTTCAAGGCCAAGCAACGGCTGCCGAACCAGCTGGTCGCCCACGGCCACCAGGTCCTCCAACGGCAGGATGCCAGCAAGGTCAAGCCAGGTCCGGGCCGGTGTGGAGATTCGAATCCCGTCCAGCTCCATGACCTCTTCATCAAACGCCAGGACGGTGTGGCCAACCACGCCCTTTCGCCGTACTGGCGGCAGCTGTCTTGGTTTGCTCAAATGGAGTTCCCGGTAGTCGCGGAACCAGGTGGGCAGCCACAGTCCCAGGATGCAGGCCGCTGTCACATGCGAGATCCAGGCCCCCGGCGTAGCTGCGGACAAGGCCCTCGCGAGCCCTCTGATTTCAAAGTCCCACCCAGCCGGCAGATAGAGCAGTCGCCCGGCGGAGGCAAGGTCGGAGGAACGAAGCCTTCCCCGGCTCAGGCTTGCGGCCCGTGCCTCATGCACGGTAAACGGAACCGAGGAAAGGGAAGCTGGCAGCGGTGAGGACGGGCGCATGAGCACAATTGTTGCCCGAATACACGAACGCCCGCAGAAGATATCCACAGCCCGCCTTGCTCTATCAGTTCTGGCACGCAAAGGGGTCAAATAAGGGCTCAGAGTGATAGAGCAAACTGGTATGGAAGCTGATGGTCAGGACAGGCCTACCGGATTGCCGGCGTCGTCCACGTCCATGCGCATAGCGGCCGGCGCGGCGGGCAGGCCGGGCATCGTCATCACCGCACCGGTGAGGGCCACGATAAACCCGGCACCGGTCTTGGGAATCAGGTCGCGCACGTGGATGGTGAAGCCCTTCGGCGCTCCCAGCCGGGAGGCCTCGTCGGTGAACGAGTACTGCGTCTTGGCCATACAGACAGGCAGCCCGGACCAGCCGTTCTTCTCGATATCTGCCAGCCGTTTCAGGGCAGGAACGGAGAAGTCCACGCCGTCCGCTCCGTAGATTTCCTGGACGATGGTCCTGATTTTCTCCTCCACCGGCAGGTCCAGGGGATACAAGTGGTGGAAGCTGTTCGGCGCAGCAACTGCGGCCGCCACTTTGGCCGCCAGTTCGTCGCCCCCGTCCCCACCGCCGCCGCGTCCCCAGACGTCCGCCACCGCGGCCTGGACTCCTTCCGCCGCGCACCACTCCAGGAGCCAGTCGAGTTCCTCGGCCGTGTCGGAAGAGAACTTGTTGATGGCCACCACCGGCGTCACTCCGAATTTCTCCACATTGCGCACGTGCCTGCGGAGGTTGGCGACGCCGGCCTGCAGCGCTTCGATGCCGGGTTCCGTCAGCCGGTCCTTGGCTACGCCGCCGTGCATCTTAAGTGCCCGGACGGTGGCAACAACAACGACGGCGGACGGCGCTACCCCCGCGTTCCGGGCCTTAATGTCCATAAACTTCTCCGCACCCAAGTCGGCGCCGAAGCCCGCCTCGGTGACCACGATGTCCGCCAGCCGCCTGGCCGTCTGGGTTGCGATCAGCGAGTTGCAGCCGTGTGCGATGTTCGCGAACGGGCCGCCGTGGACCAGAGCCGGCGTACCGGCGATGGTCTGAACCAGGTTGGGTTTGATCGCTTCCTTGAGGAGCAGGGTGAGCGCGCCCTGCACGCCGAGGTCCGCCACGGTAACGGGTTCGCGTCCGTAGGTGTAACCGAAGGTGATTTGGCCCAGGCGCCGGCGCAGGTCAGCCAGGTCCGTAGCGAGGCAGAAAACCGCCATGATCTCCGATGCCACGGTGATGTCGAAGCCGTCTTGCCTGGGGACACCCTGGGTGGGCCCGCCGAGCCCGATCACCACTTCCCGCAGCGACCGGTCGTTCATGTCCAGGACCCGCTTGAACGTCATGCGCCGGGGATCGATGCCCAGCTCGTTCCCCTGGTAAATGTGGTTGTCCACGAGTGCCATGAGGGCGTTGTTGGCTGAAGTGACGGCGTGGAAGTCGCCGGTGAAGTGCAGGTTGATCTCGTCCATCGGCAGGACCTGGGAATAGCCTCCGCCGGTCGCGCCGCCTTTCATGCCCAGGATAGGTCCGAGCGAGGGTTCCCGGAGGGCGATCATAACCTTGTGCCCGGCCCGGGCCAGTGAATCGGCTAGGCCCACCGTGGTAGTCGATTTCCCTTCGCCCGCAGGCGTGGGAGACATCGCGGAGACAAGCACCACTTTGCCGGCCGGGGCAGGAGCGTCCAGCCGGGCGGGGTCGATCTTGGCCTTGTACCGTCCGTACAGTTCCAGCGCGTCCGCGTTGATTCCTGCCGCCGCCGCCACCTCGCCGATGGGCCTGATCTTCGCCTGGCGCGCGATTTCAAGGTCGCTGAGGGGAATCCGTTCAGACATCTTTGTCCTTCGTTAGGCGGTTCGGGCGGCGCGGTGGCGTCTGCCTCAGGGTGCTGGGGCTGCCGGGATCAGGCGGCCTACCAGATGGTTATCGACGGCGGCATGGTAGCTTTCCAGCGTGATGGCGGCGGTGCGCTGCCATCCCGAGTTCTGGGCCCGGATGGCGGCCGCCCGCCCCATGTCCTCGCGAGTCACTGGATCGTCGTACAGGGCCTCCAGCGCATCGGCCCAGTCTTCGGCGTGGTGGCCATCGACGAGCAGTCCTGTCCGCCCATTAAAGATCGCGCGGGACAACCCACCCACCCGGGTGGCCACCACCGGCGTCCCGCAGGCCTGGGCTTCAAGCGCCACGAGCCCAAATGATTCGCTGAACGAGGGCATCACCACGACGTCGGCGGCCCGGAACCAGGCCGCCAACTCCGGTGCACCCACCGGGGGAAGGTGCGTGACGACGTCGTCCATTCCGGCATCCGAGACCAAGTGGCGCAGATTGAAGTCCTTGTTGCCGCTGAGCGCACCGAGGATGGTGAGCCGCAGCTTGATGTCGGGGCGCCGTGAGCGAAGCTTCGCGGCCGCCTTGACCAGGATCTGCGGACCTTTGAGCCGCTGGATGCGCCCGGCGAACAGCAGGTGGAAGGTGTCAGCCGGGATGCCCCGCTCAGAGCGCGACCGTGCACGGAAGGCCGGAGTGAACGTGCCCAGGTCAACGCCCGGCGGGGCGATATCGATGTTGTCGTAGTCGGCACCGTAGTGGGAAACCAGTTCCTCGGCCTCCGCGCTGGTGTTGGCAATCAGGCGTGCGGCGCCGTCGACAATCCGGTGTTCGCCCACCTCGCGCCGCCGCGGCTCCGGCTGCTCCCCGGATTCCAGGAGCAGGTTCTTGACCTTGGCCATGGTATGCATCGTGTGGACCAGCGGCACTCCCCAAAGCTGGGACAGCTCCAGGCCGGCGATGCCGGAGACCCAGTAGTGGGAGTGGAGGACGTCATAGCGGCCGTGCGGCTGGCGCTGGCGGATCTGCTCGATCTCGGCCACCATGCTGTGCAGGAGGCCTGGAAGCTCCTCCTTGGGCACCTTATGAGGAGGGCCGGCCAGGACGTTGTGGACGCAGACCCCGGGACCGGGATGTTCGACGGCGGGCTGGTTGGCCGAGGTGGAACGGGTGAAGATTTCCACCTCCACGCCGGTTTCGGCTAGGGCGGAGGCAAGTTCGCGGATGTAGACGTTCATCCCGCCCGCATCGCCGGAGCCAGGCTGCTCCATCGGCGAGGTGTGGAGGGAGAGCAAGGCGACCCTGCGAATCAGCGCCACGGCAACTCCTTCCAGCACCGGCGCGGCATGCGCGCCCTCAGTTATGCATCCGATAAAACACTACTCCTGACGTTAACGCCCGGCCTCCCGCCAGGAGCCCGGCGTCCACGTGGCGTGTGTGAATGCAACCACAGGTGCTCAGCGCCAGAGTTCCTGCAGCGACGGGAACGCCCGCTCATAGCCGGCGAGCAATTCACCCGCCAAGTGGGTTGAGTCCACCAATGGGTGCCGGGCGAAGGCGTCGAGGGCGGCGGCCCGGTCGCCGTGCGTGGCAGCCCCAACGGTGAGCTGTTCCACCGCCTTGACCCGGCGCAACAGGCCCAGTTGCTCCCGGCGGGGCGCCGACTGCGGGAGCGGCACCGCGCCGTCGGCCGTCACGGTGCAGGGGACCTCGACGACGGCGTCCGCCGGCAGTCCCGGAATGGCCGGTTGGGCAGGGGCTGCCCCCGTGGGCGGAACAGTGTTGCGGGTGTTGAGGATCAGTTGGGCGTCGCCGGTGCCGCCCGCCAAAGCGCGCATCACCGCCAGGGCCACGCGTTCATAGCCGCCGCCGGCGAGATCTTCTTCCGCACGCTGCTCACCCTGCATCCGGGCCTCGGCCAGGTAACCCTCCTCCCGCGACAAGCGGGCGGCGTCCCAGAGCCGGTAGGCGCGGGCGCCGGCCGCGGCGAGCTGTGGATAGAGCTCAGCCTGCTGCGTGTGGATGGACTCGCCGCGGGTCTGCGGCATGGCCCCCATGGCAGCCACGGCGCTGTCACGCCGGTAGTAGTAGTAGAGGTACTCGTTGGGAAGCGCACCGAGTCCCTCAAGGAACGGCTGCGGGAACAGCCGGCCCTCTTCGAAGGTGCTAAGGGCCGCCGGGTCTGACAACAGGCCGGGGAGCAGGTCCCGCCCGCCGGACTCCAGCCGGTAAAGCCAGCCGAGGTGGTTGAGCCCGTAGTAGCCCACGCCGTCGAGCCTTCCGTCCTGCAGCGGAATTCCGACGGCGCGCGCGGCACGGTGCACCAGCGCGCCGGCCGAGTCGCAGATGCCGATCGCCTTCGGCCCGAGGACGGGCAACAGGGCTTCGGTGACCATCCCGGCTGGATTGGTGAAGTTGATCAGCCACGCGTCCGGGCAGTGTTCGCGCATCTGGCGGGCGAGTTCCAGCATCCGGGGAATGGTGCGCAGGGCGTAGGAGATCCCCCCGGCCCCGGTGGTTTCCTGGCCCAGCAGGCCCAGGTCCTTCGCTACACGCTCATCTGCGATGCGTCCAGCCGTCCCGCCGGGCCGGATTGCGGCGAACACCATGTCCGTGCCGCGAAGCGCGTCTGGCAGCGACGTGGTGGTGCGGACCGTAAGCGGCTGGTCCTCAACGCCTGGGGGCGGGGCGGGCATGGAATCGAGCACTGCCTTGATGGCGCTGAGGCGGGAGGGGTCGACGTCGTACAGCACCAGTTCGCCGGCCATTCCCGCGAAGGCGCCAGAGCGCAGCGCCCGGTACACGAGGGGAACCCGGAATCCGCCGCCGCCGGCGATCATGAGCCGCATAACCAGCAGTCTAGGCCCGACGGCGGGCCGCCCCTATCGCTGGCGGGCGGCAGGGCGTATCGTGCCGGACATGGACGCGATCCCCGCCCGCCGCTTCGACCCGCTCTCCGCCGTCCGCTCGCCGTCGGACGGTGAGTTCGACCTGATCCTCGCAGGCACGGTATTCCAGGACATCATTTTTACCGGACTGCCCCACGCGCCGGAACCGGGAACGGAGATCTGGAGCGAGGGCATGGGCAGTTGTCCCGGCGGCGTGGCGAACCAGGCCATCGCAGCGGCGAGGCTGGGCCTGAAAACGGGCCTGGCGGCAGCGTTCGGCGACGACGGCTATGGCGACTACAACTGGAAAATCCTGGCCGGGCAGGAACATGTGGACCTCAGCCTGTCCCGGCGCATCCCGGGGTGGCACTCGCCGGTCACGGTGTCACTGAGTGTCCAAAAGGACCGCTCGCTCGTGACTCACGGACACCCGGCTCCCGTGACGTCGTCCGAGCTGATTGGGCCGCCGCCCCCGGCGCTCGCAGGGATCGCCGAACTTGACCTCGAAATCGAGCCCTGGGCCGTTGCGGCCCACGAGTCCGGAGTGAAGCTTTTCGGCGACGTCGGATGGGACCCCAGTGGCAAGTGGTCGCCGGTCCGGCTGGAGAACCTGCAATACTTCCACGCGTTCCTGCCCAACCAGCGCGAAGCCATGGCGTTCACCGGCAAGGACGATCCCTGGGCAGCGCTCTATGCCCTCGCGGACCGCGTGCCCGTGGCAGTGGTGACGCTGGGTGCGCAGGGGGCCATGGCGGTGGACTCGGAGACGGGCGAGGAGGAATGGGTTCCGTCTTTGCCGGTCTCGGCCTTCGATCCCACTGGCGCCGGTGACTGCTTTGACGCCGCGTTCATCGTGGGCAGCCTCGCGGGCTGGCCGCTGGGCAACAGGCTGCGCTTCGCCAACCTGTGCGCGTCACTGGCCGTGCAGGAGGTCGGCGGCTCCCTGGCTGCTCCGGGCTGGGGGGACATTGCCGACTGGTGGCAGCGGGCCAACGCGCGGCGGGAACGCCAGAGTAGCCAGTGGCTCCGCCGCTACGGCTTCCTCGAAGAGATTGTCCGGGACGTTCCACTGGCCGCCCAGCGCCGGGCCACCGCCACGATCGCCCACCTTTCCGACGCCTGAGGCGCCTGAGGCACCGAGACGCTGGGTCCCTGGGCACTGAGCAACCGGTTCCCGGGACAAGCGTTTAGCCGGCCGTGAAATTCGGCTGGGCCGCCCGCACTAGAATCACTAAGGTGACTTACCCCGTAGCAACCGGTGACTTCAGCGCAGCACCAGGAGCGGATCCGCTCTACGAACGCTCCGCCATCATCGACCTGGACGCCATCCGCCACAATGTCCGCAGGCTGGCCGACGCGGCGTCGCCCGCGAAGGTCATGGCGGTGGTGAAGGCCGACGCGTACGGGCACGGCGCGGTTCCCGTGGCCCGTGCCGCCCTTGAAGCAGGGGCCTCATGGCTGGGCGTCGCCCACATCTCCGAAGCCCTCGCACTCCGGACCGCGGGCATCGATGCGCCGATGCTGGCCTGGCTCCACACCACCGAAAGCAACTTCGGCGCGGCAGTGGCGGCCGGGATCGACATCGGATGCTCCGGCTGGGAGCTGGACAGGATTGTTGCCGCCGCGCGCGAACAGGAACGCCCAGCCCGGATCCACCTCAAGGTGGACACGGGCTTGGGCCGGAACGGCGTCACGCTGGACGGCTGGGACCACCTGGTGGGCGAGGCCCTCGAATACCAGGACCAAGGACTTCTTCGGGTAGTGGGCATTTTCTCGCACCTCTCCGTCGCCGATGAGCCTGAACGGCCCGAGACGGACCACCAGCTCGCTGCCTTCCGTGAGGTGCTGGCCGTGGCCGAGGATGCGGGCGTGGACCCGGAAGTCCGCCACCTTGCGAACACCCCGGCCACGCTGTCCCGGCCGGACACCCACTTCGACCTCGTCCGCGTGGGCCTGGGCATCTACGGCCTCTCCCCGTTCGAAGGCCAGACGTCCGACGAACTGGGCCTCCGCCCGGCCATGACACTGCGGACCCTCGTGTCGCAGTGCAAGCACGTGCCGGAGGGACAGGGGGTTTCCTACGGACTGCGCTACCACACCACCAGCCCCAGCACCCTGGCCCTGATCCCCGTCGGCTACGCGGACGGCATACCTCGCGTAGCCACGGGCGGTCCAGTCCGGGTGGCCGGGCATACCTATCCGGTGGTGGGACGGATCGCCATGGACCAGATGGTGCTCGACCTCGGCGACGCGGGACCGGCCGGTGCCGGGCTGTTGGGTGCCGAGGCAGAAATCTTCGGCAGCGGCTCCGACGGCGGGCCAACCGCAGATGACTGGGCGCGCGCCGCCGGAACCAACAACTATGAGATCGTGACCCGGATCAGCCCGCGGGTTCCGCGCCAGTTCATCAACGAGTCCGCCGTGCCTGTCTCGGCGAAGCAGCCCACGCTATGAGCCTTCCAGCCGCCGGCGCCAGCCCGGATCCCGCCGCCAGCCCGGATCCCGGCGCCAACTGGGAGTGGACCGTCAGCGTGTCGACGGCGGACCAGACGCATGAGCTGGGCGCGGCTTTGGCGTCGGTGCTGGACGCCGGGGACCTGCTGGTGCTGACCGGCGAACTGGGAGCCGGGAAGACCACCTTCACCCAAGGCCTGGGGGAGGGGCTGGGCGTGCGGTCCGGCGTCATCTCGCCCACATTTGTACTCGTGCGGATCCACCCCAACCTGCCCGACGGTCCCCGTCCCGGCGGCCCGGACCTGGTGCACGTGGACGCATACCGGTTGGGCTCGGCGTCGGAGATTGACGACATTGACCTGGAAAACACTTTGGATTCGGCCGTGACGGTGGTGGAATGGGGCCGCGGCCGGGTGGAACACCTGAGCGAGAGCCGCCTCGAAATTGACCTGCACCGCGCTATCGGTGTGCCGCCAACGCAACCGCATGCTGTGGCTGGAGCCCATGAGGGTGAACCCGACGTCCTGGACTTTGACACCGACGACGATGACGAGCCCCGCACTATCGTGATGCGCGGCTTCGGTCCGCGCTGGGCGTCAAGGCCTGTCCTCGGCGAAATCATCGAAGGGACATCCTGATGCTTATTCTTGCCATCGACACATCCGCCGTTGCCAGCGCCGCACTGGTGTCCGATGACGCCCTGGAGGGCGTCGTGGCCAGCTTCGCCACCGAGGACACCAGGAGCCACGCCGAGGTGCTCGCGCCGGGCATCAATGAACTCCTCGCCTCGGCAGGGGTCTCAGGCAGCGACGTCGATGCCATCGTCACCGGCGTGGGTCCTGGTCCGTTCACCGGCCTGCGGTCCGGCATCGCCACCGCGCGGACATTGGCGTTTGTCTGGAACAAGCCCCTACACGGCATGATGAGCCTGGACGCTGTCGCCTTGGAAGTCGCCGAATCCACTGACGCGGTGCGCGAATTCCTGGTGGTAACGGACGCACGCCGGAAAGAGGTCTACTGGGCGCGCTACAGCCTGCAGGACGGCCAGCTGCCTCAGCTGGAGGACGGCCCGCACGTGGGCTTCGCCGCGGACCTCCCCGATTTGCCCGCCTACGGCGCCGGGGCAGGGCTGTACTCCGACGTACTGAAGGCCAACGCTGCCTTCAGCGCCGAACAGCCCGATGCCCTGTACCTTGGCCAGTTCGCGCTGGCGCGGCTCGCCGCCGGCGGTGAGCTGCCTGACTCAACGCCCCTGTACCTCCGCGAATCCGATGCGCAGGTGCCCGGGCCGCGGAAGCGGGCGCTGTGAGCACCCCGGCCGTGCCCGGAGTTGACGGGGTGGTCCTGCGCGACATGACGCTGGAGGACGTGCCCACGGTCAACGCCCTGGAACAGCGGCTGTTCCCCGCAGATGCGTGGCCCCTCCACATGTTCTTCGATGAGCTGTCACAGACGGACACGCGCCGGTATCTGGTGGCCGAAGCGGCTTCTGGGATCGTGGGCTACGCCGGCCTGATGTGCATCGAGCCCATCGCGGACGTCCAGACCATCGCCGTCGTCCCTGAATTCGAGGGGCGGGGGATCGGCTCGGCCCTGCTGACCCGGCTGATCGAGGAAGCAGCAGGGCGCGGCGCCCAGGACGTCCTGCTTGAGGTCCGCGCGGACAACCCCCGGGCCCAGCAGCTGTACCTGCGCTTCGGGTTTGAGCAGATCCATGTGCGCCGCGGGTACTACCGCGACGGCGTGGACGCCCTGATCATGCGGCTCCAGCTGACACCGGACGAACCCACCACAACGGAAGCAGACCAGCCATGAACCGCTCGCAGCCCCTGGTGCTGGGCATCGAATCCTCCTGCGACGAGACCGGAGTGGGAATTGTCCGCGGGACGACGCTGCTGACGAATACGGTTTCCTCCTCAATGGACGAACACGTCCGCTTCGGCGGAGTGATCCCCGAGATTGCCTCCCGGGCACACCTGGATGCCTTCGTGCCCACGCTGCGGCAGGCCCTTGGCGACGCCGGTGTGGAACTGGAGGACGTGGATGCCATCGCGGTCACGTCGGGACCCGGACTGGCAGGCGCCCTCATGGTGGGCGTCTGCGCGGCCAAGGCCCTGGCCGTGGCCACCGGTAAGCCGCTGTACGCGATCAACCATTTGGTGGCCCACGTGGGCGTGGGCCTGCTCGACGGCCAGTCAGGCAGCGCCCCACGGCTGCCGGAGAACCTCGGCGCCCTCCTGGTGTCCGGCGGCCACACCGAGATCCTCAAAATCAACAGCATCACCGACGACGTTCAGCTACTGGGCTCCACGATCGACGACGCCGCCGGCGAAGCCTACGACAAAGTGGCCCGCATCCTGGGCCTCGGCTATCCGGGCGGTCCCGCCATCGACAAGCTGGCCAGGACCGGCAACGCCAAGGCCATCCGCTTCCCGCGCGGCCTCACCCAGCCCAAGTACATGGGCTCTGCCGACGAACCGGGTCCGCACCGCTATGACTGGTCCTTCAGCGGCCTCAAAACCGCGGTGGCCCGGTGCGTGGAGCAGTTCGAAGCTCGCGGCGAAGACGTTCCGGTGGCAGACATCGCGGCTGCCTTCCAGGAAGCCGTGGTGGACGTGATCACTTCAAAGGCCGTGCTGGCCTGCCGGGAGAACGGAATCAAGGACGTCCTGCTCGGCGGCGGCGTCGCCGCCAATTCCAGGCTGCGCGAGCTGACCGGCCAGCGCTGCGCGTCCGCCGGGATCAAGCTGCACGTCCCGCCGTTGGACCTCTGCACGGACAACGGTGCCATGGTCGCAGCCCTGGGTGCACAGCTGGTCATGGCCGGAGTGGCGCCCAGCGGGATCCGCTTCGCGCCGGACTCCTCGATGCCGGTCACCGCGGTTTCGCTTCCCGCCTGAATTTCCCCGGTTGCTCTATCACTTGTGGTCCCTAAACCGAGGGTTTAGGGACCACAAGTGATAGAGCAACGCTAAGAGAGCGGGCGCAGCGGTCAGGCCGTGGGGCCGTTACGCATCTGTTTGACCAGGTCCAGCACCACGGCCTGCAGGTTCCCGCCGTTCTCGGCGGCCACACGGCGCTGGCGCTGGTAACCGGCGCCGCGGCTGATGATTTTCTCGACGTCGGCGAGCTCGTCCGGGCAGCCGAGCTTGGCTGCCACGGGCTCCAGCCGGTTCAGGGTCTCCAGCAGATGGTCCGTGACCAACTGCTCCCTGCCCTTGGCGTCGAGGATGATGATGGCCTCCATGCCGTAGCGGGCGGCACGCCATTTGTTTTCCTGGACGTGCCACGGCGGCATAGTGGGGATGGTTCCGCCGTTGTCCAAGGTGGTGGAGAACTCGTCCACCAGGCACTGTGTGAGGGCGGCAATCGCGCCCACTTCCTCCAGCGTGGCCAGGCCGTCGCAGATGCGCATTTCGATGGTGCCCAGATTGGGAACCGGACGGATGTCCCAGCGGATTTCGGACAGGGTGTCGATCACGCCCGTGGTGAACATGTCCTGGACGTAGGACTCGTATTCATCCCAGGTGGCGAACTGGAACGGCAGCCCCGCGGTGGGCAGCTGCTGGAACATCAGCGCCCGCTGTGAGGCATAGCCGGTGTCCTCGCCGCCCCAGAACGGGCTCGACGCCGACAGTGCCTGGAAGTGCGGGAAATAGTTGACCAGGCCGTCCAGCACCGGAAGGGCCTTCTCGCGCCGGTCAAGGCCCACATGGACGTGCACACCATAAATGACCATCTGCCGGCCCCACCATTGGGTACGGTCGATCAGCTTGGCGTACCGGGCTTTGTCGGTCACGGGCTGCAGCTGGGGCGGGCTGAAGGGGTGGCTCCCGGCACAGAAGACTTCCACGCCCATCGGGTCGGTGATTTCGCGGACCGCGGCCAGGGACCTGCTGAGGTCTTCCTTGGCTTCGCCGGCCGTCTCGCAGATGCCGGTGACAAGCTCCACTGTGTTCAGCAGCAGTTCCTGCTTGATGTGGGGGTGTTCGTCGTCCTCGTTCAGTTCCGGGTGTTTGGCGGCGACGCCACGGAGGACTTCGTTGGCCACGGAGGCGAGCTCCCCGGTCTGGCCGTCCACGAGCGCCAGCTCCCATTCCACACCAAGAGTTGATTGCCTCGATGAAGCGAAATCAATCTTCATGCGTTCCCCTAACTGTTCGGTTGTCCCTGGCGCACGCCGCCCCGGCGGACTGCCCTGGCAGGCGGCGGCCGGACGGGCGAACGGGTGGTTCAAGTCTAGTGCAGGGGTAGCATCGTATTGATGGCCTTGTTCCCGCGGACCCGTGACAGTTTTCACAAAACCACCCTCATTTTGGCAGCAGTGGCCACCCTGGCCGCCTGTACGGGCGTCCCCACTCCGGCGCCCACCCCTTCCTCCCAGTCCTCCACTCCCAGCCCGCCGCCGTCTGCAGCCAAACCAACGACGACGCCGGCACCGCCGTCGCCCTCTGCCTCACCTGATCCCGGGGCCAGGCCTCTCGGCTGGGGTCCGCTGCAGCGCGACAAGGATGCGGCCGCGGCGGCGGTGGCCGCCATGACGGTGGAACAGAAAGCCGGCCAGGTCCTGATGCCCTTCTTCACCGGCGCGGACGCTGCAGCCCACGCCGCCACCATCGAGCGCCTGCACCTGGCGGGCTCGATCATCATGGGGGACAACGTTCCCGTGGATGCGCAGAAGCAGGTAGATCCGGCTGCCATGGCAGCCACCACCGCACGCCTGGCTGCCGCAGCCCGCGCGGACGGCCGGACGTGGCCCGGCCTCATTGGCGTGGACCAGGAGGGCGGCGTGGTGTCCCGGCTCGGTGCGCCCCTGACTGAATGGCCGGCGCCCATGAGCTATGGTGCGGGCGGGGACGCGGCGCTCACGAAGGACGCCGGCCGTGCGGTGGCGTCCGAACTCGCGCCGCTGGGCTTCAACGTGGACTTCGCACCGGACACGGACGTCACGATCGGCCCCGCGGATCCCACCATCGGTGCGCGGTCCATGTCAGGGAACCCAGATACGGCCGGGGCACTGGGCGTGGCTTTCTCCCAGGGGATGCAGGAGGCAGGTGTCCTCCCAACAGTGAAGCATTTCCCCGGTCACGGCTCGGTGACCGTGGACTCGCACCAGGACCTGCCGGTGCAGCCAGCCACTGTTGCCGACCTCGAAGCCCGCGACTGGAAGCCCTTCCGGGCCGCAGTCGCCGCCGGTGTGCCCATGGTCATGACGGGGCACATCGCCGTACCTGCGCTGGAACCCGGCGTGCCGGCGTCGTTGTCCGCGCACACCTACGCCGCGCTCCGGGGCATGGGCTTCAAGGGCGTAGCCGTAACGGACGCCCTCAATATGGGTGCTGTCCAGAAGCAGTATCCGGACGGCTCCGCTGCCGTGGCTGCGCTCGCCGCCGGGGCCGACCTGCTGCTGATGCCCACGGACGTTGGACAGGCCCACGCGTCCATCGTGGGCGCCGTGGCCGGCGGGCGTCTGTCGCCGGCACGCTTGGACGAAGCCGCGCAACGGGTCGTGACCATGATGGTCTGGCGTGGCAGGACCCCTGCATCCTTCCCTGGGACGCCCCCCGGAAGCGGACAGGATCTCTCGGCCAGGGTTTCCGCTGCCGCTGTGACAGTGGTGGCCGGACCCTGCAGCGGGCCGCTGGTGCCCGGCGCTGTCCAGGTGTCCGGTGGCTCGCCACAGGACAGGGCCCGGTTCGAGGCCGCTGCTGCGAGGGCCGGGCTGGCTATTGGCGGGGGGCCTGTAGTCAGCCTCATCGGCTATGGCGGTGCTCCTGCCGGTGGTGACATCGCAGTGGCGCTCGACGCGCCCTGGCCGCTGCAGGACTCCGCGGCTCCGGTCAAGGTTGCCTTGTACGGACGGAGCGCTGGTGCCTTCGACGCACTGGCGGCCGTGCTGGCAGGCAAGGCGACGGCCCGCGGGAAGCTGCCCGCCGCCGTCGGAAGCTTCCCGGCCGGCACCGGCTGCCCCTAACCCAACTGGGTAGCAGCAGATGTCGTTTTGGACCCTCATAACGACATCTGCTGCTACTTAGTTGGGTTGAATCACGTTTAATGGACCGGTGCCCATTCTTAATAAAGACATGACCCTCTGCATCTCGCTGTCGGCGCGGCCCAGCAACAACGGGACCCGCTTCCACAACTACCTCTACGACCAGCTGGGCCTGAACTGGATCTACAAGGCCTTCGCTCCGACGGACCTCGCCCAGGCCATTGCGGGCGTCCGGGGACTGGGGATCCGCGGCTGTGCGGTTTCCATGCCGTACAAGGAGGACGTGATCGCGCTCGTGGACGAGATGGACCCTTCGGCCAAGGCCATCGATTCGGTGAACACCATCGTGAACACGGACGGGCACCTCAAGGCCTACAACACGGACTACACGGCCATTGAACAGTTGCTTAGGTCGCACGCGGTTCCAGTGGGCTACTCAGTCCTGGTCCAGGGTGCCGGCGGCATGGCGAAGGCCACCGTGGCGGCCCTCCGCGACGCCGGCTTCACCGACGTCACCGTGATTGCGCGCAACGAGGACGCCGGGCGGCCCCTCGCCGACCTCTACGGGTTCCGTTGGCGCGCAGCGCTCGACGGCGGCACGGCGGACCTGATCATCAATGTCACGCCTATTGGTATGGCGGGAGGTATGCAAGGCGGTCCGGATGCGGACTCCCTGTCCTTCCCCGAAGGCACGATCGCGGCAGCCAAAGTAGTGTTCGACGTCGTGGCACTCCCCGCTGAGACGCCGCTGATCAAGGCGGCGCGCGCCGCAGGAAAGCCAGTGATCACCGGGGCCGAAGTGGCCACCATCCAGGCACTGGAGCAGTTTGTGCTTTACACCGGCGTCCGGCCCGCCGACGAGCAGGTCAGGGCCGCGGAGGAATTCACGCGCGCCCAGTAGCTCTCAGGCCGGTTCCACCACGATGGCCACCCGGTCCTCCCCTATGCGGGTCAGGACCAGGGTGGCTGTTTTGTTTCCGGCCTTCTTGCTGTTCTTGCCGCCCTTACCTGCGGCAAGTAGCTGCTTCCGCAGTTCCTCCGGGGTGACTGACGTGCCGCGCTTTTTGATGTCGAGCACGCCGATGCCGTTGTCCTTGACCCAGGCCTTGAGTGCCTTGACGTTGTAGGGCATGACCTCCATAACCTTGTAGGCCCGCGCGAACGGCGTGTCCACCAGGTCAGGAGCGCAAATGTAGGCGATGTGCTCGTCCACCAGGTGCCCGCCCAGTTCAAGGGCGACATCGGCCACCAGCCCTGCGCGGATCACCGCGCCGTCGGGCTCGTACAGGTAGCCCTCCACCGGGCCCACCGGTGCCGCGGGACCAGCGCCGAAATCTTCGGCGCTGGTGATTTCGGCGGCACCCTGGGGACCCAGGAGCAGTGCGGCCCGGCGGATGCCTGGCCTGCGCACCGCGTTGAACCACAGCGTCACCTCAGTGACGTCGCCGCCCACCGAGACCCACTGGGCCTCGCAGTCCGCCGGCACGGATTCGTGCGGCATCCCGGGGCCCATTTTGACCCCGACCGCACGGCCTGACGCGGCAAGCGACTCCACAAAGGACAGCGGCGGCGAGAAAGCTTCCGGATCCCAAATCCGCGTGGTTCCGGACGTGGAGGTGACGCGGCGGGCCGGATCCAGCCAGACGCCGTCGATCCCGTCCAGCGGCACGGACGTCGCATCGGAGTGCACCACGGTGGCGTTGGGGAACGGGATGAGGTTCACCGTGGCGCAGGCGGCCGTGGTCTCGTCCATTTCGACGGCGGTGACGGTGATGTCCATCGAGGCCAGCGCCAAGGAGTCGGCTGCGAGCCCGCAGCCGAGGTCAGCCACATGGCTGATGCCGGCGTGGGCGAAACGCTCGGCGTGCCGGGCAGCGACGTTCAGCCGGGTGGCCTGCTCCAGCCCCGCCTGAGTGAAGAGCATGCTCCGGGCGAACTCGCCGAACTTCAGTTCCGCCTTCGTGCGCAGCCGGGACTGCGTGAGGACCGCGGATACCAGGGCGGGCGAGTGGCCAGCCTTGCGAAGCGTTGAATTCAGCTCGAATGAGGTGTCTTCGCGGTAGGGGCCAAGGGACGCCAGCAGGTCCCAGCCTTCGCTCGTGAGCAGTGGTGCGATCTGGTCCTGCGGTGCTTGAGCCATGCGTTCAAGAGTAGTGGAGGAGCGCCACGGTGAGATGCCGATAGGGTTGAAGGCATGGAAGACAGCGCAGGCCTACAGCCGTCCGAACAGCCACATCCGAACACTCCAGACCTGGTGAAGTTCGCCCGTCCCGCATTGATTGCCGGGGTTGCCGTGGCGGTTGTCTGCACCGCCCTGCTGGTGATCATCTTCTTCCTGGACACCTTCAACGCCACCGTGTACTCCGTTGGCGGCAAGGATATCCAGGACGCCACGGACGAGGCACGCGAGATCAGGGACCTGTACTCCGCGGCCCGGCTCGGCGGCGTTATCCTCCTGGTGATATCCCTGCTGGCCGCAGTAGCCGGCGCCGTCGTCCTGTATCTTCGGCGGGGCAACGGCCGTGATGAGGGCAACGAAGGCGATGAGGATGTTGATTTCGACGACCTCGCAGGCCGCTGATCTTGTTCACCCGAGGCAAAATTCTGGCACTCGCCTTGACCGAGTGCTAACCCCTTACATAGAGTCGTCATTAGCACTCTCCCTAGGAGGGTGCTAACACATGAAGAGCTGCCAGCCAGGCTGCTGCCGGCACCGCGACGACGGTTTGCCAGCCACGGCGCCCCAGCTCTCCAGTCCATGAATTTGCTGACGAAAAGGAGAGGTCCGAGTGTCGGTCTCTATTAAGCCTCTTGAGGATCGTATTGTTGTCCGCCCGCTCGAAGCCGAGCAGACCACGGCTTCCGGCCTGGTCATCCCGGACTCCGCACAGGAGAAGCCGCAGGAAGGCGAAGTTGTTGCAGTAGGCCCCGGCCGCTTTGACGACAACGGCAACCGCGTTCCCCTGGACGTTGCTGAAGGCGACGTCGTTATCTACTCGAAGTACGGCGGAACCGAAGTCAAGCACAGCGGCACCGAGTACCTCGTGCTGTCCGCCCGCGACGTCCTGGCGATCGTCGTAAAGTAACTCTTTGGATCCCCGTGCCGCTGACCATGCATTCCGCTGGTCAGCTGCGCGGGGTTCTGTCTTGAAAGGACACAACCATGGCAAAGCAGCTTGCGTTTAACGACGCTGCGCGCCGGTCTCTTGAAGCCGGCATCGACAAGCTCGCCAACACTGTCAAGGTGACGCTCGGCCCCCGTGGCCGCAACGTTGTCCTCGACAAAAAGTGGGGAGCACCCACCATCACCAACGACGGCGTCACCATTGCCCGCGAAGTTGAGCTGGATGACCCGTACGAGAACCTTGGCGCCCAGCTGGCCAAGGAAGTAGCCACCAAGACCAACGATGTTGCCGGCGACGGCACCACCACCGCAACGGTGCTGGCCCAGGCCCTGGTCAAGGAGGGCCTGCGCAACGTTGCTGCCGGCGCTGCTCCTGGCCAGATCAAGCGCGGTATCGAGGTTTCCGTCGAAGCCGTTGCAGCCCGCTTGCTCGAGAACGCCCGCCCGGTTGAAGGCACCCAGGTTGCCAACGTTGCAGCCATCTCGGCCCAGAGCGACGAAATCGGCGAGCTCCTCGCCGAAGCCTTCGGCAAGGTTGGCAAGGATGGTGTCATCACCATCGAAGAGTCCTCCACCACGCAGACCGAACTGGTCCTCACCGAGGGCATGCAGTTCGACAAGGGCTACCTGTCCCCGTACTTCGTCACCGACGCAGAACGTCAGGAAGCCGTCCTCGAAGACGCCCTCATCCTGATCAACCAGGGAAAGATCTCCTCGGTCCAGGACTTCCTGCCGCTGCTGGAGAAGGCACTGCAGAGCTCCAAGCCGCTGTTCATCATTGCCGAAGACGTTGAAGGCGAAGCACTCTCCACGCTGATCGTCAACCGTATCCGCGGCACCCTGAACGTGGTTGCCGTCAAGGCTCCGGGCTTCGGCGACCGCCGCAAGGCCATGCTGCAGGACATCGCCACCCTCACCGGTGCGCAGGTTGTCTCCCCGGAACTGGGCCTCAGCCTGGATACCGTTGGCCTCGAGGTGCTGGGTACCGCCCGCCGCATCACGGTGACCAAGGACAACACCACCATCGTTGACGGTGCCGGTTCCGCAGAAGACGTCGCAGCCCGGGTTTCCCAGCTGCGCGCCGAACTGACCCGCACCGACTCCGACTGGGACAAGGAAAAGCTCCAGGAGCGCCTGGCCAAGCTGGCCGGCGGCATCGGCGTGATCAAGGTTGGCGCAGCCACCGAGGTTGAGCTGAAGGAAAAGAAGCACCGCATCGAAGATGCAGTGTCCTCCACGCGCGCTGCCCTCGAAGAAGGCATCGTCGCCGGCGGCGGTTCTGCGCTGATCCACGCGCTCAAGGCACTCGACGAGGACCCTGCAGTCAAGGCCCTTGAGGGCGACGCCGCTGCTGCTGTGGGCATCGTCCGCCGCGCCCTGGTCCAGCCGCTGCGCTGGATCGCCCAGAACGCCGGGTTCGACGGCTACGTTGTCACGGCCAAGGTTGCAGAGCATGAGACCAACAACGGTTTCAACGCTAAGTCCGGCGTGTACGAGGACCTGATCGGCGCCGGTGTCATCGACCCCGTCAAGGTCACCCGTGCAGCACTGCGCAACGCGGCGTCCATCGCCGCGCTGGTCCTCACCACCGAAACCCTCGTGGTGGAGAAGCCCGCTGAAGAAGACGAGCACGCAGGCCACAGCCACTAGTCCCCACCGGCTCCCAAGTCTCGCTTCGCTCGACTTGGGTCCCTCGCCGGTGTGGGCCCACGGACGACGTGGGCCCAGGGCCACCGCAGTACGTCATTGCACAAGAAACCGGTCCAGCATCTGCTGGGCCGGTTTTTTGTGCCATTTGTGCATGGTTGGGCCGGTTACGGCACTATGCGCCCATCTCCTGGGTCTCGACGTCGCCCGCGCGCTCGTACACCAGCGACACCGCCCCCTTCGGGAAGCTGCGCGCCGGCTCGGCGAGGCGGAAGGTCGCGGGAATGGTTCCGGCGTCAAAGAGGCGCTTGCCTTGCCCCAAAGTGACCGGATACAGCCACAGGTGGAGGCGGTCCAGGACGTCCGCGGCGAGGAGTGAACGGATGAGGACACCGCTGCCGAACATATGGACTTGGTCGTACTCCTCGCGGAGGCGGCCCGCAGTGGTGGCATTCGGCAGCACCGTGGTGCCAGACCAGGCCGGATCAGTCAGGCTGTTGGAAACGACGAACTTGGGCACCCTGTTGAGGGTGCCACCAATGTCGTCGGACTGGTGGGGCCAGTAGGCGGCGAAGATATCGTAGGTCTTCCGGCCCAGGAGCAGGGCGTCGATGCGTTCGATCTCGGCGCCGATGGCCGCACCTGCCTCGTCGTCGGACACTGGTGCCTGCCAGCCGCCAAAGGCGAAGTCGCCCTCGGTGTCCTCCTCCCGGCCGCCGGGGCCCTGGTAGACGCCGTCGAGGGTGATGAACAGGTTCGCGACGATGATTCCCATGCGTCCAGTCTGGAACTGCGGTCCCGGCCCTGTCCAGCATCGACAGTTACTCGTGTGCCCGTTATCGGACGGCGTGGCAGACTGGTGCCATGCTGCTCGACGAGCTCGTGAGGACCTCGGATGCCGTCGCGTCTACCCGCTCCCGGCTCGCAAAAATCGACGCACTGGCTGGCCTGCTGCGCCGCCTTGGGCCCGTGGACATCGCGCCGGCCGTTGGGTTGCTGATCGCCAAGCCACGGCAGGGCCGCGTGGGGATCGGCTGGCGCGGCATGTCGGCGGCCATGGGGGAGCCGGCCGCCGAGCCGAGCCTGACCGTTGCCGACGTCGATACGGCACTGGACCGGTTGCTCCTCATCGCAGGCGCCGGATCCGCGGCGGAACGCGCCGCGATCCTCCGGACACTTACGGCGGCAGCCACCGAGCGTGAGCAGTCCTTCATTGCGGGCGTGCTGCTCGGTGAGTTGCGTACTGGGGCGCTTGAGGGCGTGCTGACGGACGCCGTTGCCCGCGCCGCGGACCGGCCCGTGGAGGCCGTACGCCGCGCGGCGATGCTCTCCGGCGATCTCGGCCAGACCGCCCTGCTGGCCATGACGGGCACGGCAGCCCAGCTTGACGCCGTCGGCCTCGTCGTCGGGCGTCCGGTGCAGCCCATGCTCGCCTCCACTGCGGCCAGCGCCAGCGAAGCCCTGGAGGCAACAGGGGAGGCGTCCGTGGAATACAAGCTCGACGGCGCCCGCATCCAGGTGCATCGGCTCGGCGACGATGTGCGCATCTACACACGCACCCTGGCTGAAGTGACCCACCGGCTGCCCGAAGTAGTGGAGGTAGTGCGCGCACTGCCGGTCCGTGAGGTGATCCTCGACGGCGAGACCCTCACCCTCGACGAGGACGGCGGCCCGCGGCCGTTCCAGGAGACCATGGCGAGGTTCGGGGCGGATGCGGCACGCGCCGCGGTATTGCACCCGTGGTTCTTCGACGTGCTGCATATCGACGGGCGCGACCTCCTCGATGAGCCGCTCGCCACGCGGATCGGCGTCCTTGAGCGCATCGCCCCGGCGCACCGGATCCCGGGGGTGATCACGGCGGATGCGGACGTTGCTGAGCGGGTGTCCCGCGATGCGCTCGCCGCGGGCCATGAGGGCGTGGTGGTAAAAGCGGTCGGGTCGGCCTACGCTGCCGGCCGGCGCGGTTCCAACTGGATCAAGGTAAAACCGGTGCTCACCTACGATCTTGTGGTGCTCGCCTGCGAGTGGGGGTCGGGACGGCGCTCCGGGCTGCTGTCGAACTTGCACCTCGGCGCCCTCGATCCGACCGGTGAGTTCGGCGAACCCGGTGGCTACGTCATGGTGGGCAAGACCTTCAAGGGCCTTACCGACGCGCTGCTGCGCTGGCAGACCGAAAGGTTCCAGGAGATCGAGGTGCGGCGCACGGCGAACACTGTCTGGCTGGAACCCGTCATAGTTGTTGAGATCGCGATCGACGGCGTCCAGCAGTCTTCGCGTTATCCCGGCGGAATCGCCCTTCGGTTCGCACGCGTCAAGCGCTACCGGGACGACAAGACGGCAGCGGACGCCGACACGATCCAGACGCTGCGCGCGCTGCTGCGCTCGTAGGTTGTGCCCGCTCGCCAGCGGGCGTACCGTGGCGCTTAACTACCGTCGCGTCCAACACGTGGAGGGGCTGAACCGCTGGGTGGACGGTATCCGAAAGGCAGCCAGATGACAGCTGAGGCGGGCATTGACCAGGGCCGGGCGGCGTTCCGCGAGAACCGCTGGACCGATGCCTTCGAGAGCTTCCGTGATGCCGACCAGCAGGGCGGACTGCCTGCACCGGACCTTGACCGGCTTGCCGTCGCGGAAATCCTGACCGGCAACACAACAGCCGGTCTGGACACCCTCACCCGGGCACATGAAGAGTACCTGGTCGTCGGCGACGTTATCGGCGCCGCCCGGTGTGCCGGCTGGATGGGGATGCAGCTGATGAACCTAGGAGAGGCAGCCCGGGCCGGGGGCTGGTTTGCCCGCGGCCAGAGGTTGGTGGACGAACTGGCTGAGCCCGATGCCGTCCAGGGCCTCCTGCTCCTCCCGATGGGCCTCGGCAAGCTCTACGGCGGTGATCCGGCGGGCGCTCTTCAGGTTTTCTCCCAGGTGGCGGACTTCGGCCAGAAATTCCAGGACAAAGACCTGTCAGCCTTGGCACTCCTCGGGACCGGCCAGGCGACCCTCATGCTCGGGCACCCCGACGAAGGCCTCCGGATGTTCGACGAAGTCATGGTGGCAGTGACGGCCGGGGAACTGTCTCCAATTCCTTCTGGAATCATTTACTGCGCCGTTATTGGCAACTGCCACCTGGCCTTTGACCTGGAGCGGGCATTGCAATGGACAACGGCACTGGACCGCTGGTGCAACGCCCGCCCTGACATGGTGGCCTTCAGCGGGCAGTGCCAGTCGCACCGCGCGGAAATCTTCCGGCTGCACGGGGCCTGGGCCGAGGCGATGGAGGCGGCGGCAGCAGCCCAGGGACGTTCCACCCGGGGTGACCCCCAGGCGCTTTATGGCGGCTACTATCAGCAGGGCGAAGTGCAGCGGCTCACTGGCAAGCTGGAGGACGCCGACGCTTCCTACCGGCAGGCCGCCAGGAGCGGCTTTGAGCCGCAGCCCGGCATGGCGCTCCTGTGGTTGGCCCGCGGAGACGCGAAGCAGGCGCAGTCGATGATCCGCCGGGCGGTCAGCGTGGCCGACGTCGCAACCCGCCGGAACCTGTTGCCCGCCCTGGTGGAGATCGAGTTGGCCGCACCCGACCTGGAAGCGGCGAGGCGGGGCGCCGACGAGCTGGAAGTCTTTGCCCGCGAATGCCCGATGCCCATGGTCCGGGCGGTTGCCGACCAGGCCGACGGCGCGGTCCGGCTCGCTAACGGCGATCCGGCGGGTGCGTCACCAGCACTGCGGAATGCCTGGAAGCTGTGGCTGGATCTCGGCGTGCCCTACGAGGCCGCGCGCTGCCGCGTACTCATTGGGCGTGCGTGCCGGGCGCTTGGTGACGAGCCCTCGGCGCTGATGGACTTCGAGGCCGCGCATGCTGAGCTCCTGGAGTTGGGCGCTGCACCTGCCGCCGCCTGGGCCGCCTCGCTCATGCGGGATGGCGCCGACGCCGGACCAAAGGGTCCGCTGTCCCCGAGGGAGAGGGAAGTCCTTCGGCTCGTTGCTTCCGGCGAGGGCAACCGGGCGATAGCCGCTGAACTTTATCTGAGCGAAAAGACGGTGGCCCGGCATATCAGCAACATCTTCCTGAAGCTTGGCCTTTCCTCCCGGGCGGCGGCCACAAGGTATGCGTTTGAGCATGGGCTGGCGGGCTAAGGGGCTGCACAAAAATACCCACAATGCCCCCGGGCAGAGTTACATGATTAGGCCGACGCGGGCGGGCTGGCCCCGATCGTAGCCTCAAAGCATGAACCTTCCAGTCCTTGCCGGCACACTTTCGACAGTGCTGTTTGCTTTGGGAATGCTGCCGATGCTGGTCAAAGCGGCCCGCACACGGGACCTCGCCTCCTACAGTCTGGGGAACCTGGTACTGAGCAATGTGGCCAATGCTGTTCATTCCATCTACGTCTTCAACCTGCCCGCCGGCCCGATCTGGGCACTCCACCTTGCCTATGTCCTCGCGTCCGCGCTGATGCTGGCGTGGTGGTGGCGCTACAGGGAGACAGGACATGGAGCGGCAGGGAGCCCGGCCGCTGGAACACGGGAAGGTTCAGCCGCAGGAATCAACTTCAGTGAAAAAGGAGCGCAGTGATGAACAACGAAGACGTGACCGGAATGCTGGACACGATGATCATCGGAGGCGGCCAGGCCGGTCTTGCCATGGGCTATTACTTGAAAGAACAACAACGGAAGTTCCTGATCCTCGACGCTAACCCCAGGGGCGGAGACGCCTGGCGCCAGCGGTGGGATTCGCTCAGGGTCTTTACTCCGGCCAAGTACGACGGGCTCCCGGGCGCGCCGTTCCCGGCTGACCCGCTGACCTTTCCCACCAAAGATGAAGTGGCCGAGTACCTTGAGGGCTACGCCGCGCAGTATGACCTCCCAGTTATCAACGGAGTCCGCATCGAACGCCTGTGGCGGGAAGGGGACCGCTACATTGCCGTCGCCAACGGCCGCCGCTGGGAAGCGCACAATGCCGTCGTGGCGACGGGATGCAGCCAGGCCCCCAAGGTGCCTGGCTTCGCCGCGGAGCTGTCGCCGTCCATCGTCCAGATCCACTCAAGCGAATACCGTAACCCCCGGCAACTGCAGGACGGCCCGGTATTGGTAGTAGGTCTGGGGAACTCCGGGGCGGAGATCGGCATCGAAGTGTCCAGGACACATCAGACGATCGTGGCGGGCAAGCCCGGCGGGGAGATCCCGGTAAAGCACGGCCCGACGGCGGCAAGGTACTTCCTGCCCGTCGTGCGCTTCCTGGGTCTGCACATCCTCACCCTCAACACACCGATCGGACGCAAGGCGGCCCCGTCCTTCAAAGCACACGCCGCTCCGCTGATCCGCACCAAGTCCAAGGACCTCGCCAACGCAGGCGTCAGCCTCGTGCCACGGGCGGCAGGGGTGGACAACGGAATGCCCGTCCTGGCGGACGGTACACGGCTGGAAGTATCGAACGTCATCTGGTGCACCGGGTTCAAAGATGATTTCAGCTGGATCGATCCCGCCCTCCTGGACGACGGCGGGCTGCCCCGGCAGGAACGCGGTGTGGCCCTTGATTCACCTGGCCTGTTCTTCCTGGGACAGGAATTCTTGTTCGCGGCGGTATCGGCCACGCTTCCCGGAGTCAGCCGCGACGCCCGCTACCTGGCCAGGAGGATCCCGGTATCCGTCACCCGCGAGTCCGCCGCATCTTCCATTTGAGCTGGCGCGCCGTGTCCGCAGGCAGCCGACTGGAGACCAGCCGATAGAAAACCAGCACTGCCACGGCCGCGGCCACGATCCCCACCAAGTTGACCAAAAGCTGCAGCGCAGAACCTGCAGCTTTCTGGTATTCGCCGAGGACCAGTGCCACCGCGACGAATCCGGCCGCCGGCACTGTGGTCACCGAAATGAAAACACCGATGAGGGCAGCCGAACGCCGGCTGATGACCGACAACATCCCGGCCGCCCCCGCCAGCACGGCCACGATCAGCGAGTACGGCCCCGGATGGTAAATAAACTCCACCGCGGAACCGGATTTGAGGACATCGGCCGGAAAGAGCCCAAGCGGGACGGACAGCCAGGCGCTCAGGGCCGCCAGAAGCATGGCCACCGGGAAACCGACGCCAAGCGCGACGGCGGCACGTCGCCCCAGCCGCCAGCGGCCCCGGGCCACCGCGACGGCCAAGGCGGCCAGGGGGCCGAATTCCGGCCCCACCGCCATGGCACCCACAATGGCGATCGTTGAATCGGTCACAATGCCGATGGCGGCAAGCTGCGTTGCCAGTACGAGGAAGGCGAGGTAGCTCCACGTCAGCCGGGAGTCCTCACCGGTCTGCCGCGTCACCTCGTCCCAGATCATGGCGTCAGCCCCGTCACCGGGCGCCGCTTTCTCGGCCGCGTCCGCGCGGCGGGACAGGACCAGTTCCGGCATGGAGACGGATATGGACCCCGCTTCGTGCACTTTGAGGACGTGCAGTTTCTCCAGTAACTCCTCCACAGCTTCACGGGCGACCTGGACCTCGAGGACATCCCCGGGAGGAAGGATGGACGCCCCCACAAGACGCGCGACTTCGGCGGTTCCGGTCTGCCCGGCACAGCATTCCTGCACGACGCCGGAGAGCTCTCCGGGAACACAAATGCGCATCTGGACTATCACGTCAGATCCCTTTCCTGGCTTGGTGACAGCATAGTTTCCCGGCCAAGTTGACTACGTAGACTGGCCGGCCCTGATTGGTCATCGAAATTACGGATCGGTAACATGGAAGCTTTGGTTGCCCGCTGCGAGAGGTCTTTTGTGTCGATTGCGAGAACCACGCCCGCTCCCGGTCGTGCGAATGAAGCGACCCCCAAGGGACGCAAAGCGACCTTCCGGCCGGAAGTCCAGGGCCTCAGGGCGCTCGCAGTCCTGATGGTGGTGACTTACCACGTGTGGCTGGGACGGGTCTCCGGGGGCGTGGACATCTTCCTGCTCATCTCAGCATTCCTGCTAACGCTATCCTTCGTCCGGAAGGTCGAGGCCGGCAAACCCCTGAACCTCATCCGGCACTGGCTGCACCTCTTCAAGCGGCTGCTGCCTGCCGCCGTCGTGGTTTTGCTTGGCATCCTGGCAGGCACGTGGCTGATTCTGCCGCAAAGCCGCTGGCCCGGCCTCCTTGACCAGGCCTGGGCCTCGCTGCTCTACCGGCAGAACTGGCTGCTGGCCGATACCGCCGTCGACTA
Organism: Pseudarthrobacter sp. CCNWLW207; assembly: GCF_037203945.1. Lineage (NCBI taxonomy): Bacteria > Bacillati > Actinomycetota > Actinomycetes > Micrococcales > Micrococcaceae > Pseudarthrobacter > Pseudarthrobacter sp. CCNWLW207. The sequence goes on from NZ_JBBCBS010000003.1 coordinate 208,125, forward strand.
CTACGCCCAGGACCACTCCGGAGCCAGCCCGCTGCAGCACTTCTGGTCGCTGTCCATCCAAGGCCAGGTCTTCATCCTCTGGCCGCTCGTATTCGCCGGCTCGGCGCTCGTATGGCGGTGGCTACGGCGCCGGAACAACGCCAGTTACCGGCTGGTCCTGGTGGCGGCCTTCTCCGCGATTTTCCTGGCGTCGTTGGCCTATTCTGTCGGACAGACAGCCACCAACCAGGCCTACGCCTACTTCGACACCCGGACGAGGCTGTGGGAATTTGCCCTGGGCTCGCTGCTTGCACTGGTACTGCCCTACGCGAAACCCGGTAAAGCGCTTCGCGTAGTGCTCGGTTGGACCGGCCTGGCAGCCATGGTGTCCTGTGGCCTGGTGCTGACCGTGGACCGTTCCTTCCCGGGCTTCATTGCCCTGTGGCCAACCCTGGCGGCGGCCGCGATCATCGTTGCAGGCCAGAGCGGAAGCCGGTTCGGCGTGGACAGGCTGCTGAGCTGGAAGCCGCTCGTCGCCCTGGGCGACAATTCCTACGCCCTGTACCTGTGGCACTGGCCGGTGCTTGTCCTTGCGCTGGCCGCTACCGGGATCGAGAAGCCAGGGCCGGGCCAGGGCCTGGCCGTTGTGGCCGCGTCCATCGTCCTCGCGGTGCTCACTACCCGCTTTGTAGAAAAGCCGCTCCGTGAATGGCACTGGCCGCAGAAGCGGTCCTGGCGTACCGCCGTCGTGGTTGCCGCCTGCTGCGGGATGCTCGCCGGTCCGGTTGCCGTGTGGCAAACCACGCTCACGGCGGAGGAGGCTGCCGCGGCGGCGCAGCCCCGTGAGTTGACCCCGGGGGCCGCCTCCCTGGCGCCCGAGAATGCCGGCAAACCCACGCCGGAAGCCCGAATCATTCCTGCCCCGGCGGCCATGAAGGACGAATGGGCGGATATCGACGGGCTCTGTACCGATGCCAACGTTCCCTCGGACCCGCTGTTGTCCGGATGCCTGCAAAACACCAAGCCGGAAACCGTCACGAAAAAGATCGTCGTGCTGGGTGACTCCCATGCCCAGCAGTACATGGCCGCACTGGGCCCGATCGCCAAGGAGCGCGGCTGGGAAGTGGTGACGCTGCTCAAGGGGAACTGCCGCTTCGGCGCCGAATCGCCCGAACGGGATGAGGAGTGCAACGCCTTCAACAGGGCCAGCGCAGCCTACGTCATGGAACACCGGCCGGACGCGGTGTTTACGGTTGCCTCGCTGACGCACGCGGAGGCACCGTTCGAAACCGAAGTTCCCGGCTACCTTGACGGCATCCGGCCCTTCACGCAGGCCGGGATGGACGTGGTGGGAGTCCGGGACAACCCCCGATTCCACATCAACATGCCCGAGTGCGTCCAGAAACACGGACCGGACGCGCCGGAATGCAATGCGCCACTGAATGAGTCCTTGGCCGAGTCGTCGCCGCTGGACAGGTATCGCGGCCAGGTGGACGGGCTGCACCTGATGGACCTGAGCGACTTCATCTGCGCCGGCGGCACCTGCCCGGCCGTGGTGGGAAACGTTTACGTGTACAAGGACGATAACCACCTCACCAAGACCTACGTGCAGAGCATGATCCCCATGTTTGAGGAACGGCTCCTGGCCGCTACCGGCTGGACTTAGGGATTCCTTTCCGCGGAGCCGGTGTAGACGTGCGGGCCACGGAGCCGGTGGGGACGGTGCCGTTGCTCACATTGCCCTCCCGGAATAGGGGGATCGGCGCGGAGGTTCTAATATTTACTCAATACTTTCTGCACTGAACCCCGTGTCCGAAGTACCCCCGCACCGCAACCCATGCACGGACCAGTCCCGTAATGACGGGCTGGTCATCAGCTGCAACCCCTACCCGTGACCCCCGCAACCAAGGTAAGAGGCGCACTCATGACCCAGCCCGCACACGATCCTTTCGGCTTTGTCGGCCTGACGTACGACGACGTCCTGCTGCTCCCCGGCCACACCGACGTCATCCCCTCCGATGCCGACACTTCTTCCCGGATCTCCAAGCGGATCACGGTGCAAACCCCGCTGCTGTCCGCGGCAATGGACACGGTGACCGAATCCCGGATGGCCATCGCGATGGCACGCCAGGGTGGTCTTGGGGTAGTGCACCGCAACCTGTCCATCCAGGACCAGGCCGACCAGGTGGACAGGGTCAAGCGCAGCGAGTCGGGAATGATCACCAACCCGCTGACCATCGGCCCTGAGGCCACACTGGCGGAGCTTGACGAGATCTGCTCCCAGTACCGCGTTTCCGGCCTGCCTGTAGTGGATGAGGGCATGCGGCTCCTGGGCATCGTCACCAACCGCGACACCCGCTTTGTGCCAGAGGCAGACTTCCCGCTGCGGCTGGTCAGCGACGTCATGACCAAAATGCCGCTGGTCACCGGCCACGTGGGCATCAGCCGCGAAGAAGCCTCCCACAAGCTGGCCACCAACAAGATCGAAAAGCTCCCCCTCGTCGACGAGCAGGGCCGCCTCAAGGGACTGATCACCACCAAGGACTTCACCAAGGCCGAGCAGTACCCGCTCGCCACCAAGGACGAGGAAGGCCGCCTCCGGGTCGGTGCGGCCATCGGCTTCTTCGGCGACGGCTGGGAACGGGCCATGGCACTCGTTGACGCCGGCGTCGATGCCCTCTTCGTGGACACCGCCAACGGCCACTCGCAGGGCGTGCTGGACATGATCCGCCGCCTGAAGTCCGATCCTGTAGCGGCGCACGTGGACATCATCGGCGGCCAGGCCGCCACTCGTGAAGGCGCACAGGCGCTGATCGACGCCGGTGCCGACGGCATCAAGGTGGGCGTGGGCCCCGGCTCCATTTGCACCACCCGTGTGGTGGCCGGGGTAGGCGTCCCGCAGATCACAGCTATCTACGAATCCTCGAAAGCAGCCATCCCGGCAGGGGTTCCGCTGATTGCCGACGGCGGCCTGCAGTACTCGGGCGACATCGGCAAGGCGCTGGTTGCCGGCGCTGACACCGTGATGCTCGGCTCCCTGCTTGCCGGTTGCGACGAGTCCCCGGGCGAGCTCATCTTCGTCAACGGCAAACAGTTTAAGAGCTACCGCGGTATGGGCTCCCTGGGTGCCATGCAATCACGCGGCAAGAACACCTCCTACTCGAAGGACCGCTACTTCCAGGCTGACGTCTCCGGCGACGACAAGCTGATCCCCGAGGGCATCGAGGGCCGCGTAGCCTACCGCGGGCCGCTGGCATCCGTGGCGTACCAGCTTGTGGGCGGCCTGCGCCAGACCATGTTCTACGTCGGCTCACCCACGATCGCGGAGCTGAAGGCACGCGGTAAGTTTGTGCGCATCACTCCGGCCGGGCTCAAGGAATCGCACCCGCACGACATCCAGATGACGGTTGAGGCACCGAACTACGGTTCGCGCTAGTCCCCGGCGCCTCCCTGGCCTTGCTTCACTGCGGCCAGGGAACCCGGGCGCCGTGGGCCCACCCGTCGCCTGACTGGCCTCGCAAGCTCGGCCAGGGAACCCGGCCGCCGTGGGCCCACCCGTCGCCTCCCTAGCCTCGCAAGCTCGGCCAGGGAACCCGGGGCGCTGTGGGTGGCCAGGCTTAGTTCGACTGCAAAGGAGGTGGGGAGTTCTCCCCACCTCCTTTGGCGTCCCACCCTTGTATATTCGATGGAGTAAAGCTCGATCGATCTGGGGGGAACAGGTTGTCCAATGGCTTCACTGGCGCTGACGTCGCCCAACTTCGGCAACTGGCGGCAGCCATGCATGGCGCGGGCAACAGGCTGCAGCTACAACTGGGCACTTTCAACACCCGCGTTAATGGCACCCTCTGGCCCGGCCCCGATGCAGAGCAGTTTCGCCATGACTGGAAAACCAGCCACACCTTGGTCCTTCGGGAGGCCGTCCTTTTCCTCCACCAGTCGGCTGATGAACTAACACGTAACGCCGACGAGCAGGAGGCAGCCAGCCTGCCGGGCGGATCCGGGCCCTCGACAGGCCCCGCCGGCTCCTCTAACGGCACCAGCGAGTACACTTCCGGTCCGGTCCGGCCGGATGACCTCATGGGAAAGTCTGCGGCGCAGATCAAGGACTGGTGGTCAGGCCTGACCGCGGGGCAGAAGCAGGCGTTCATCCGTAACTACCCCGTGGAGGCAGGCAATACGAACGGCATCCCGTTCGATGCCCGCGTAGAGGCGAACCGCATCAATGCACAAAACAGGATTGATTGGCTCAACGAGAACGATCCCGAGCCGAGGTTCAACCCGTTCCTTATGGATGCCGGCTATCCGCAACGGTTCACCGATGAACACAAAGCATGGGAAAAGCGCCAGTCCTACCTGCAAAGAGTGGTGGACGGAAAAATCAGGCTGGCCGCCTACGATCCCGCCGCTCAGTCGATCGTGGAGCTGAAAGGCACCTATGACGAGAACACGACGACCGTTATCACCTACGTCCCCGGCACCACTACCAATGAGGCATCGTTCCATGACGGTGGACCCCAACGGTTGCCAGCCCGCCTGGTCGAGGACGACCAATCCGGGGGAACTGCGGCGTTCGTCTACAAGGGGTCGGAATTTCCCGACGGCGACCCGGTAGAGGCCTTCCTGGTGGAGGCCAAGAGCGATGAGTTCGTAGCCCGCTCTGCGCCGGTCCTGCGGGCCTTCCAGGGCGCCGTGGATCTCGAGCTGCCACCCGGTGCCCAATCCGTGGGTGTAGGCCATAGTTGGGGAGTCCGGAACCTCACCGGGGCGGAAAATGAAGGAGCGCACTACGACAAGCTGCTCGCCCTGTCCGGTGCCGCTATGCCGCCTGGCTGGGTGCCCGATCCAGGCACCGAGTACTCCAGTTTCACCTACCCCGATATCCTGCTGACCGCTGAAGCGAATGGGGTTGCGGGGGAGAACTACCCAATGAAGGAGCCGGCCTTTGAAAAGCACGTGTATGAGCCACCAGGGGGCAACGGATGGACAGAGTTCTACAGCATCGACAACCACAGCCTCATCGCGACCACCTACGAGGAAAATGACCAGGCTTTGAGGGATATGCGCAAGGAGATTCGCCAGTGATCGACCCATCCAAGGCAGTCCGGGGAGCGTGGGCGGCCGCTGCCATCGGCTTGGCTCTCAGCCTGGCATCGTGCGGAGTAGAGGAAGCGAATAAAGGGATGTCCAATATGACTTTGGAAGAGGCAAAAACGAAACTGTTGGCCCTCCAGCATCAAATAATTGACATGGTTCCCGAGGAACTGGTGGTATCCGTCTTCGAGAACGACTCCTCAAGCCTGTTGAGCTGCCAGGGAGACAAGAAGAAATGGACAGGCACCGGTCAGGTGGAACTTCAGCCTGGCCTGGACAGGGACAAGTTCCTAGACCAGGTGCGTGACAGAACCAAGGGCATGCAGGGTTGGACGGTGAAGGACGACTCCGACAGCGATGGCGCCCGTACTGTGGACATCCTGCACGATGACGGCACGCACCTGATTGTTGGCATCTGGGACGGACCCGAGAGCGTCCAAATTGATGGCTTCAGCGCCTGTTTTGATCTTCCCGATTACGAGTACGGCGAAAAGTATTAGCCGCACCACTGTTTCAGGGCGCCGAACTAGGCTGTATTCATGCCCGAACCACACCATCCCGCTGAGCTGAGTCCCAAACGGGATCCCCAGCGGAAGCTCTCCGTCCGGCCGTACGCCCGGGCCGTGGCGCAGGTCCTGCGGGTCAGTTTCCGGGCTTCGCCTGCCGCCGTCGTGATGAAGATTGTCGGTTCGCTGATCTCGGCGCTGCTTCCCCTGGTCACCACCTACTTCGCTGCGTTGACTACCACTGCCTTGGCAGCGGCGTATTCCGGCGACGCAGCCGCGGGCCAGCAGGCAATTATCTACGTCATCATCACCGCGGCGCTGGGACTGTTCTGGGGTGCCTTCAGCAGCGTGGACCGGTACATCCAGCAGCTCATGAGCTTCAAGGTGGGCGCCATCGTGGGCGACCTCATGTACGAGCGGTTCCTGGCCCTCGAATTCTGGCGCTACGACGACAAAGAGACCGTTGACCTCTATGACCGCGCCAAGCGGTTCTCTGACTCCTACGCCCGGGTCCTGGACCGCATCGCGGCGATCTTCACCCAGCTCGTGTCGGTGATCCTCGCCGTCGGCGCCCTGCTGCTGGTGAGCTGGTGGATCGCCGTCATCGTGCTGGTCGCGATCGTCCCAAGCGTCTACCTGCAGTTCAAACTTTCGCGGGAGCAGATCGCCCACTGGAACACCCAGGTGGACTCGCGCCGCCAGCGCCGCATGATCGAGACCAATCTCCTGCGCCCGCAGCACATCGCCGAGATGCGGCTGTACGGGATCGTGGGCTACCTGATGGACTTCCGGTCCCGGTTGCGGGACGCGGACGAGCGCCGTCGGCTGGATTTCCAGAAGCGGTACATCCCGAAGCAGTTGGCCGCCGACGCCCTGCAGTACGGCGCGGAGGTGGTGTCGCTGATCTGGGTGGTGGGTCAGATCATTGCCCGTGCCCAGCCCGTGGGTCAGTTCCTGTACGTCCAGCAGATCGTCAGCCGGGCACTGTCCACAGCCAACAACCTGGTGTCGTCGCTGAGCTCCATCGACGAGGACCTCGCGAACCTCAAGGACTACGAACTGTTCATGGCGCTGCCTGTCCACTCACGGCACGCGCCGCCGCTGTTGCAGGCCCCTCGGACGGTGGAACTCAGGGACATCCACTTCACCTACACCGGCAGCGACATCGAGGTGATCCGCGGTATCAGCATGACCATCCGGCAAGGCCAGCACATCGCCATCGTGGGAGAGAACGGGGCCGGAAAATCCACCCTGATCAGGATCCTGGCGGGGCTTTATGCTCCGGATTCAGGGCAGGTAATGCTCGACGGCGTGGACCTCGCCGCCGTCGATGTCACCTCCTGGCACCGCCACCTGGCAGTGCTGAGCCAGGAGTTCCTGAAGTACGAATTCGCCACCGCGGCGGAAAACATCTACTTCGGCGACGTCGATTCCGCGAAGGACGACGGCCGGATCCGACGGTCGGCGGAAGACGCCGAAGCTCTGGAATTCATCAACAAACTGCCCAACGGCCTGGATAACCACGTCAGCAACTGGATGGAAGATCCGCGCGGACGCAAGGGCAGTGGACTCTCCGGCGGCCAATGGCAGCGGCTCGCGATGGCCAGGAACTTCTACCGCGACGCGTCTTTTATGGTGATGGACGAGCCAACCTCGGCCATCGATGCGCTGGCCGAACACCGCATCTTCACAAGGCTGTTCGCGGACCGCAGCAGCACGATCATCGCCATCAGCCATCGCCTGGCCACGATCGAAAAGGCCGATATTGTCTACATGCTCGAAGACGGCCGGATCGTGGAACAGGGGACCCACAAGGAGTTGGTGGCCTTGCGGGGCCGCTACTTCAGGATGTTCGAATCCCAGCTCAGTTTCGACGCTCAGAGCGAGCCATAGGCCACGTTGCCGTAACGAACCGGCCCCGCGGCCGTCAAAGATCCTCCCTTCGCCCACCGGGCCACGCTCCACCGGCCGTGGCAGGGGGGCCGGCTGGGATAACCTAGAGCAGTGACTTACGAGATCGAGATCGGCCGTGGCAAGCGTGGGCGTCGTGCCTACTCCCTGGATGACATTGCGATTGTCCCTAACCGTCGTACACGCGACCCCAAGGACGTCTCCGTGTCGTGGCAGATCGACGCCTATAAGTTCGATATGCCGGTCATTGCTGCACCCATGGACTCGGCCATGTCCCCTCAGACAGCCATCGAGTTGGGCCGCCTCGGCGGGCTTGGTGTCCTGGACCTCGAAGGCCTGTGGACCCGGTACGAGGACCCGCAGGCGGTCCTGGACGAAATCGGTGCCCTTGAGGATGAGATCAACAGCCCCGCCGTCACCGGACGCATGCAGGAGCTCTACCGCGCCCCCATCCAGCCCGAGCTGATCACGACACGCCTCGCGGAGATCCGTGCCGCCGGCGTCACCGTGGCCGGGTCACTGACACCGCAGCGCACCCAGGAACACTACAAAACCGTGGTGGCCGCCGGCGTCGACATCTTTGTCATCCGCGGCACCACCGTGTCTGCCGAACACGTCTCCAAGGACCACGAGCCGCTGAACCTTAAGCAGTTCATCTACGAACTGGACGTGCCCGTGATTGTCGGCGGCGCTGCCGGCTACACCCCGGCGCTGCACCTGATGCGCACCGGCGCTGCCGGGGTCCTGGTGGGCTTTGGTGGCGGCGCCACCACCACCACGCGCCGTGCCCTGGGAATCCACTCGCCCATGGCCTCCGCCATCTCCGACGTCGCGGCTGCCCGCCGTGACTACATGGATGAGTCGGGCGGGCGCTACGTGCACGTGATTGCCGACGGCGGGATGGGCTCCTCGGGCGACATCGTCAAGGCGATAGCCATGGGTGCGGACGCCGTGATGCTGGGCAGCGCACTCGCCCGCGCCGAAGAGGCGCCAGGCAAGGGCTGGCACTGGGGCCAGGAGGCCCACCACCTCGAATTGCCGCGTGGCGACCGCGTCAACGTTGGCACCGTAGGATCCCTGCAGGAGGTCCTCTTCGGGCCCGGCCACCACACCAACGGCACGTCCAACCTGGTCGGCGCGCTTCGCCGTTCGATGGCCACCACAGGCTACTCGGACCTCAAGGAATTCCAGCGGGTCGACGTCGTCGTCTCGCCTTACGCCGGAAACTGACCTGCGGCGGGGGCGGGTGGGAGGCCCTCCGGGCCCCGCCTGCCCAAGCATGCAGCTAGCAAGTAGTGTGGTTTACTACCTGCACCAGCGGCAACGGAGGCTTCCATGACGAGTGTTCCCAACACCAGCGGCACCCTGGGTCCGGCAGCCCGCGAAGAATCAATCGCGCGGCTGCGGGCCACGACCGAGCCCGGCAAGGAACTGGACATCCTCATTGTCGGCGGCGGCATCGTGGGTACGGGAGCGGCCCTGGACGCCGTGACGCGTGGCCTCAGCGTGGGGATCGTGGAGGCCAGTGACTGGGCGGCGGGAACATCTTCCCGGTCCTCCAAACTTATCCACGGCGGCCTGCGCTATCTCGAAATGCTCGATTTCGGCCTGGTCAAGGAAGCCCTGCACGAGCGCGGCCTGATCCTTTCCGTGCTCGCGCCGCACCTCGCCCGCCCCGTGCCTTTCCTCTACCCACTGACCAAGCCGTTCCTGGAGCGGCCGTACGTGGGCGCAGGGATTGCCCTTTACGATGCCATGTCCATCACCGGCGGGCATAGCCGCGGGGTGCCGTTCCACAAGCACCTGACCCGCCGCGGGACCCTCCGCGCCGCGCCCAGCCTGAAGGATGACGCCTTCGTTGGTTCCATCCGCTATTACGACGGCCAGGTCGATGACGCCAAATATGCCGCCAACCTGATCCGGACAGCCGCCTACTACGGCGCCCACGCAGTCAACCAGATGGCGGTAGTGGACTTCCTGCGCGAGGGCGAACGCGTGGTGGGGGCCAAGGTGGTCAACCATGAGGACGGCACGGAATTCAAAGTCCGGGCCAAGCAGGTCATCAACGCCACCGGTGTGTGGACGGACGAGACCCAGGCCATGGTGACAGAGCGAGGCCAGCTGAAGGTCCGCGCCTCAAAGGGCATCCACCTCGTAGTGCCGAGGGACAGGTTCCAATCCACCGTGGGCCTGATCCTGCGCACCGAGAAGTCAGTGCTGTTTGTCATTCCGTGGGGGCGGCACTGGATCATCGGAACCACCGACACTGACTGGAACCTCGACAAGGCCCATCCGGCGGCGTCCAGCAAAGACATCGACTATATCCTCGAACACGTCAACACAGTCCTGAAACGGCCGCTCACGCGTGAGGACGTGGAGGGGGTCTACGCCGGTTTGCGCCCCCTTCTGGCCGGTGAAAACGACTCCACCGCCAAACTGTCGCGCGAACATGTTGTAGCGCACCCCGTGCCCGGCCTCGTGGTGGTGGCGGGCGGCAAGTGGACCACCTACCGGATCATGGCCAAGGACGCCGTTGACGAGGCCACCCGCACCATGGACGAACGCGTGCCGCCCAGCTGCACGGAGACCATTCCGCTGCTCGGCGCCAGCGGCTTCAAAGCTGCCTGGAACCGGAGGAACCGGACGGCGGAGGAATCAGGGGTCCATGTGGCGCGGGTGGAACACCTGCTGAACCGCTATGGATCGCTGATACCGGAAGTGCTGGCCCTCATCGCCGAGAGGCCTGAGCTGGCCGAGCCCCTGCCCGGCGCCGACGACTACCTCCAGGCCGAGGCCGTATATGCCGCGACCCACGAAGGCGCCCGGCACGTCCACGATGTCCTGACTCGCCGGACCCGGATTTCGATCGAGGCGTGGGATCGTGGTGTCTCCGCGGTTCCGGTAGTCGCTAAACTTATGGGTGAAGTCCTTGGCTGGAGCGATGTGCAGCGTGAAAGCGAAATCAAGCACTACATTGCACGCGTAGAAGCCGAGCGGCTGAGCCAGCAGCAACCTGATGATGAGTCCGCCGATGCCGCACGAATGGGCGTCGACGACATCGTTCCCTTGCGCTGAGGGGCTCCACGCACCAGCATTCTCGCCTCACTGAAGGGACACGCCTTGGCGGAACCACTTGACCGGTACGATGCCGAACTCACCACTCCCGAAATGGTGATCCTGGAGCTTGAGGCATCGGACAAGGTGGACGCGGCCTCACAGCTCGCGGAGCGTCTTTACGCCGCCGGCAGGGTCACCGACCTGCCGGGCTTCCTCGAGCACGTCCATGCCCGCGAGCACCAGCTCGCCACTGGCCTGCCGGGCGGCATTGGCCTGCCGCACGCCCGCAGCGAATTCGTTTCCCGAACCTCCATCGCCGTTGGTATCACCAAGTACGGCCATGCGCTGGACTTTGGCGCCACCGACGGGCCGGCCACGGTCGTCCTGCTGATCGCCACCCCGGCGAGTTCCTTTTCGGACCACCTGGAAGTCCTCGCAACCCTGGCGCGCTCCCTGTCCAAGGAATCGTTCCGGGAGTCACTTCGCCGTGCCTACGACCCCGAAGTGATAGCAGAACTCATCAACTCAAGCCTGGTTTTCTTCGACCACTAAGGATTGGGTCAGGCCCTTTCGTGTCGACTCCGTCGCCACGCAGGGACCCGGCTGCCCCACTCTGGGGGCAGGCCCTTTCGTGTCGACTCCGTCGCCACGCAGGGACCCTGCTGCCCCACTCTGGGGGCAGGCCCTTTCGTGTCGACTCCGTCGCCACGCGGGGACCCTGCTGCCCCACTCTGGGGGCAGGCCCTTTCGTGTCGACTCCGTCGCCACGCAGGGACCCGGCTGCCCCACTCTCCGTTTAGTTGTTCTACGGCGGAACGAAGTACGGTTAAGGGGTGTGGAAAACAGCCCTCAAACCCCGATGGATCGCAGGCCTGGTGTTTGCGATTGCAGTATCCGGGGTCTTCGTCCTGCTCAGCCAATGGCAGTTCGGCAGGTCCACGCAAGCCGAGATTCCGGTGAACCCGGCCACCGAGACCGCACAGGCGCTGACCAGCACGCTGCAGCCCGGAGACTTCTTCCACGGCTCCGTGGCTGACCAGATGGTCACCGCCGAGGGGACGTACGACCCCGCGAAACAGGTTCTGATACCTGGCCGGCTGCATAACGGCGAGTCGGGCTACTGGGTCTTGACCGCGTTTGCCGTCAAGGGAGCGCCCGTCCTCAGCGGCGCCGGAGCCTCACCCGAAACCTGGATCCCGGTGGCCCGCGGCTGGGTGGCCGACCCCGCCGATGCCGCCGAACCGCCGTCGGGCCTTCTTGAACTGACGGGACGGCTCCTGCCGTCTGAGGCGCCCGTGCCCGAAACGGCGCCCGGACCCGGACGCGCCACGGCGGTCTCCGTGGCCGAACTCATCAACTACTGGGACGTCAGCAGCTACCCCGGTTTCATCGCAGCCACGGCCGAAGTGTCCGCCGGCAAGGACGTCAGCGCTGCCTCCATGGACGGTGACCTCAAGCCGCTGCGCATCGGACCCCAGCCACCTGCCCAGCAGATCAACTGGCTCAACCTCTTCTACTCCCTGGAGTGGGTGGTCTTCGCCGGCTTTGCCCTGTTTATCTGGTGGCGCCTCGTCAAGGACGATTACCGCCGGGACCTTGAAGACCAGTTCGACGGCGGCGAGGGCGCCGACGGCGACCACCATCACGTTCCAGCCAAGACACCTCCTGCACAGACCCAACAAAAGGTACAGCCATGATCGAACCCAAACCCGCCATGCAGGCACAGCCCACCGGTGACAGCAGCCAGGGTGGCGGAACCGCCGGCAAGGGCAAGAAGCGCCGCTTCGGCGGCACCGAGCAGCAGATCCGCTCGGCCCTGAAGTTCTACAAGGTACTGGCGTATCTCACCGGCGCCATGCTGCTGCTGCTTTGCGCCGAACTCATCGCCCGTTATGCGTTCGGCCAGTACTTGTTCGCCGGCGGCACCAACGCTGTCACCGGAGCGCCGTTCGGCCTGGGGTTCGCCGACGCCGAGCCCAAGGGCGTGGTGGGCGGCGTCAACATCTCTGTCACCGTGCTGATCGTCCACGGCTGGATGTACGTCGTGTACCTGATGTCCAACTTCCGCCTCTGGTCGCTGATGCGCTGGCCGTTCGCCAAACTGATCGTGCTGGCCCTGGGCGGCGTTGTCCCGTTCCTGTCGTTCATTGTGGAGAAGCGATTCCACGCGGAGGTCGAGGCGGAGCTGGCTGCCAACCCGCAGGCACCCCAGCGCTACTAGGGCGGCGGCACTGCGGCCGTACCGCCGTCGGACGTTTTGTCCGTCACACCGGCGGCCCTGGATGTGCGGCCGGGCAACCGCGCAAAGTAGGCTAGTACGGTGACTACTCCCACTGCATCCCAGACTTCCCAGAAGCCGGTGCTGGTTGTTGACTACGGTGCCCAGTACGCGCAGCTGATTGCCCGCCGCGTCCGGGAAGCGAATGTGTATTCGGAAGTGGTTCCGCATACCTACAGCACCGAGCAGCTCCTGGCCAAAAACCCGGCCGCCATCATCCTCTCGGGTGGCCCGTCCAGTGTCTACGCGGACGGCGCACCGTCCGTCGGCGCTGACCTCTTTGAAGCCGGGATTCCCGTCTTCGGCATCTGCTATGGCTTCCAGGCCATGGCCAATGCCCTGGGCGGAAAAGTCGACAAGACCGGCCTGCGCGAGTACGGCTCCACCCAAACCACCATCCTCGGCGAGGGCCGCTCCGTGCTGGAAGGAATGCCGCAGCACCAGAACACCTGGATGAGCCACGGCGACTCTGTTCACGAGGCGCCAGAAGGCTTCGAAGTGCTGGCCACGACCGCCGGCGCCGAAGTCGCAGCGTTCGCCAATGAAGAGAAGTGCCTGTACGGCGTGCAGTGGCACCCGGAAGTGAAGCACTCGGCCTACGGCCAGCAGGTGCTGGAAAACTTCCTGTTCAAGGGCGCCAAACTGGAACCCAACTGGACCACCGGCAACATCCTGGACGAGCAGGTGGAGCGCATCCGCAAGCAGATCGGCGATGCCCGCGTCATCTGCGGCCTCTCCGGCGGCGTCGACTCTGCGGTCGCGGCAGCACTTGTCCAGCGAGCCGTCGGCGACCAGCTGACCTGTGTGTTCGTGGACCACGGCCTGCTCCGCGAAGGCGAAGCCGAACAGGTGGAACGGGACTTTGTGGCGGCTACCGGCGTCAAGCTCTACGTCGCCAACGAGCAGGAGCGCTTCCAGGCCGCACTGGCCGGCGTCAGCGATCCCGAAACGAAGCGCAAAATCATCGGGCGTGAGTTCATCCGCGCCTTTGAAGAGGCTGAACTGGCCATCATCGCCGAGGCTGCGGCGCACGGCGAAAAGATCAAGTTCCTGGTCCAGGGAACGCTGTACCCCGATGTCGTCGAATCCGGCGGCGGTGAAGGTGCGGCCAATATCAAGAGTCACCACAACGTGGGCGGCCTGCCCGAGGACCTGCAGTTTGAGCTCGTCGAGCCGCTGCGGGCCCTCTTCAAGGACGAAGTCCGTGCCGTCGGCGCCCAGCTGGGGCTGCCGCAGGAAATCGTTGGCCGCCAGCCTTTCCCGGGGCCTGGCCTCGGCATCCGCATCGTCGGCGAAGTCACCAAGGAGCGCCTGGACCTGCTGCGCAAGGCGGACGCCATCGCCCGGGCAGAGCTCACAGCCGCAGGGTTGGACAACGACGTTTGGCAGATGCCGGTTGTCCTGCTGGCAGACGTCCGCAGCGTTGGCGTCATGGGTGACGGCCGAACCTACGGCCACCCGATCGTCCTTCGCCCGGTTTCCTCAGAAGACGCCATGACCGCGGACTGGTCACGGCTTCCGTATGACCTCCTGGCCCGGATATCCAACCGGATCACCAATGAGGTGGAAGGCGTTAACCGCGTGGTGCTGGATGTGACCAGCAAGCCGCCGGGAACCATCGAATGGGAATAGCGTCCTGACAGTGGCCGGTCTCCGAAGCGGAGGCCGGCCACTGGTCGCTATGCGGGGAATTACTCCGCAATTTGGCATGATCAGTGTTGCGGTCTCTCACTACGGCATCTTTGCGGCTACGCTCGAAAGTATGCCGGTATGGTCCAGGGCGTCACGTGAAAACGCAGAAAAGAAGGCAGTAGTGTCAGTTGGTCAAGGCCACCCGGAGGGCTCCGAGGAGTTCAGGAAATGGCTGTCCGGTCTCAAGCCCGTCACCGGGGCAGACACCATGCTGCGTTTCACCAAGACACCTGAGGGTTCCATCGACCTCACCCACGCCCACCCATCCGGTCTTGCCCAGCTGATGGCGGGCCGCCGCACGCGGCTCTCAACCCTGATCCGGGATCACCAGCAGTACGTGGTCGCGGCTCGGGCATCCCGGAACATCCGCTCCAAAATCTTCGAACTCGGCAATGACCGCGGTATCGACGCCGGCTACCTGTCCGCCGGTACGGTGGTGTGGACCTCCGCCGTCGGGGGTAAACCGCAGCGCATTTCCGCGCCGGTGATGCTCACAGCGATCTCCCTGACGGTGCGCCCCGGGGAAGATGACTACGAACTGCAGCTCACCGAACAGGCTCACATCAATCCGGCGCTGGTCCGTCACCTGAAGAACATCCACGGGATTGTGTTCGACGTCAACGCCGTCACCCGCCTGGCGTACAGCACTGCCCGCTTCGATCCACAACCGGTGCTGGACCGGCTGGCGACGCTCATCAGGCCGATTCATGGTGCGGAGGCGCAGCACAACCTGCTGGTCTCGACTTTCGCCGATCTGTCCGGAAATCTCGACGACCCATGGATCAACGAAGGGAACCCACTGGTTGCCGCCCTGGCTACGGCTGCCAGCGGTGCCGTAGTGGACGTGGACGAGCCGGACGTCTCCCGTTTCCCCGGCGTCGACCAGCGCCACCCAGCCGATGAACTGCTTCTGCTGGATGCTGACGCGCAGCAGCAGTACGTGCTGGACGCCGCCCGTGCGGGCGACTCCCTGGTGGTCAGCAGCCCGCCCGGAACGGGCCAGACGCAGACCGCCATCAACACCATCGGCACTCTGGTGGATGCTGGCAAGACCGTGCTGGTGGTCGGGGACCGCCGTGCCAGCCTCAACGAAGTGTCCGCCCAGCTGGAGACCCTCGGGCTTGAGTCCATCATGTTCCAGCTTTCCGGTACCGCTACTCCGCAGCAGCTCAAGGCGCAGCTCGTCCGGGCCATTGTCCGGAATGAGAAGTCCCTCGAGCCCCAGCTTGGCAACCTGCATAAAACCCTCACCGAACACCGCCACGCCCTGACGGACCATGTGGCGTCCCTGCACAACGTGCGGCAGCGCTGGGGGTGCTCGCCCTACCAGGCCATGCAGTCACTGGCTGAGTTAACCTCCATCCAGCCGGCCCCGGCCACCACGGTCCGGCTCAAGCGGAGCGTCCTGGACAACATCCGGGACCGTGACGAACTCGCCGGCCGGCTCCGCCGTGCCGCTGAGCTGGGCAGTTTCAGCCGCGCGTCCACCACCAGCCCCTGGCACGGGGCAAGGCTGCTCACCCGCAAGGAAACCGAAGAGGCCCAGCAGTTGGCCCGCTCCGTGGAGGAAAACCTGCCGGTCCTGCGCGAGAGGATGAACGCCGTTGCAGAGCACGCCGAAATCCGCCTTGGCCTTTCATTTGCCGAATGGGGTGAGCAGCTTGAGCTCCTCATGGCGGTGCGCGAAAGCCTGGACAAGTTCACGCCGGACATTTTCGACCGCCCTGTCCATGACCTGATTTCGGCGACCGCGTCCTCGGCGTGGCGGCGTGAGCGGAACATCGACATGGCGTCCATGCAGCGTTCCCGCTTGCGCCGCGTGGCGAAGGAGTACGTCCGTCCCGGCGTGCACATCGCGGACCTTCACAGCTCCCTGATCCTCGTGCAGGAACAGCGGGCACTGTGGTCCGGCTATGCCACAACCCAGCGCCACCCCGCCGTGCCGTCCGGCCTTGCCGAAATGAACATGATGTACCGGTCGCTGGACCGTGAGCTCACTGAGCTGGGGGAGGCCCTGCGCCATACGGAGGCGGGCGGCTCCCTGGCAACCACGCCATATCCGGAACTCATGGAACGCCTTGAGCGGCTGGTCGCCGACACCGAGACGCTGAAAACCCTGCCCGAGCGCACGCTGCTGGTAGAGAACATGCGCGAACACGGCTTGGGGGAACTCCTTAACGACCTCGCCGAGCGGGAGGTCCCGGCCGGGTCCGTGGCAGCGGAGCTTGAACTCGCTTGGTGGCAGTCCGCCCTGGAAGCCATGATCAGCGGCGACGACTACCTCGCCATGTCCGACGGCGACGCCCTCCGGCAGTTGGAGGCCGAATACAGGCTCGCCGACAACGCGCATGTCGCCAGCGGTGCCGCCCGCCTTCGCTGGGACCTGTCCGAGCGGTGGCGTGCCGCCATCGCCGAACATCCGCGCCAGGCTGCCCTGCTTCGGAGCCTGCTGAAGGACGGCCGGGTCACACTGTCCGCGCTGACCGCCCAAGCGCCCGCGCTGGTGCCCATGCTGGTGCCTGTCTGGTCCGTGAGCCCGTACCTGATGACCGGGCTTCTACCGGCCGAGCAACGCTTTGACGCCGTGGTTGTCCTGGACGCTGAAGCCACATCCCTCCAGGCAGTTCTGCCTTCCATCGCACGGGCCAAGCAGGTCATTGCCTTCGGTGATTCCCGGATTGCCAGCCCGCGTACATTCACTGTGGGAGTGGAAAGACTCGCAGCCGGCGAAACGGCACACCAACGGGTGGAGAGCGCCTTCTCCGCGCTGTCGGCCGTCCTGCCCGTCTGGCGGCTGAACTTTGTGTACCGGGCCGTCGACGAAGACCTGGTCCTCCAGCTCAGCAAGAACTTCTACGACGGCGGCCTCCGCCGACTCCCCGAAGGCCAGTCCGCCACGGGTCTGGACAGGGCGCTGCTGGTCGAGTACCTGCCGGACGGCACCGGGCTGCCCAGCGCCGACCACGAGGGTGTTGAATCCGTCGTGGCAGAGGTCAACCGCGTTGTACACCTGGTGTTTGAACACGCACGGCTCCGCCCGCGCACGTCACTGGCCGTTGTGACGGCCAGCCTCCGACATGCGGCCAGGATTGGCGAGTCCATCAGGCTGCAGCTGCCCAACCATCCCGGCCTCGCCGGGTTCTTCGGAGCAGGCCCCGAGTCCTTCCGTGTTGTTGATCTTGAGCGCGCGCAGGGCCTGGTCCGGGACCATGTGATCTTTTCGCCTGGCTTCGGACGCACGCCGCACGGCCGGGCCCTGCACAACTTCGGTCCTTTGTCCGCAGAGGGCGGCCGCGAAAAGTTCGCCCTCGCCATGACGCGCGCCCGCAGGTCCCTGCACGTACTGACCTGCTTCCGGCCCGAGGACCTGGACCACACCAGGCTGACCCACGGCGCGGTCGACCTCTACGAGCTGCTGGACCGCGAGATCGCCGGCAACACCAACCTTGGCACGCCTGCGTCCCGGGCAGCGGCCAGCGAGCAGGCGCTCGGCGCTGATCCGCTGGTAGCGGACCTCGGAGACCGCCTGCGTGCCCGCGGCGCCCGTGTCTGGCACCAGTACGACGGCGTCATTGACGTCGTAGCCGCGGCGGACCCGCTCAGTACTATGGGCCAGGACGACCCCGAGACCCCTTGGCCGGTGGCCATCGAATCCGACGGCACCGAGCAGTACCGGACCATGAGCGTCCGCGAGCGGAGCAGGCTCCGGCCCCAGCTGCTTGAGCGCCTCGGGTGGCGGTACATGCCGCTGTGGACCATTGAGGTCTTCACAGACCCGTCGGCCTGTGCTGACCGCATTGCCGGATATTTGGGCCTGGAGAAAGTGGTCCTGCCTGGCCGGGTCACTGCCTCAGCTAATTTCTTCGATGACGACGTCGACCCGCTTTCACTTGAGGCCTATGGGAATGTTGGCCTCGAGCCTGCCCGTCGCGTCCGGGCCGACCACCGGCAGCAGGTGCAGCCTGGCGCGCCGGAGAACCATCAGCACCGGGCCGCACGCCCGGATAAGGAGGAGGCGGTCATTATGACCCCAACACACGGCACCGCCGGTCCGGCCGGCGAGGGCACCGCGCAGGAAAACGCAGGCCAGGACAACACGGCGCACGAGGGCAAAGCATCCACTCCGGCCTCGGCGCAGGTTGCCACAGGCACCGAGGGCATCCTTCCCAACAAGGCCGCTGAAGACGATCCCCGCCGCTGGGGCGACGGTTCGGAGGACGACCACGACGCCTGGCTGAAGGAGCAGAAGCCGCCGCACTGGGGCTGACGGCCACGCGTCCATTAGGTCACCGCGAGACCTTTGCCTGAGGGGCGCCGCCCGACCGAGACAGCTTGGCAGCCGAGGGACATAGGCCCCCGGACAACAGGCGGGCCGGCTCAACCTGGTGGCTGCGTCACCAGGACGAAAAACAGCTTGCCCTGCGTGGAGGCACCCGCCAGGCGGGCTGCCTGCTCAGGGCGGGCCGCCACCACGATCAGGCCGTCTGTCTCGGCGGTACCGAGCCATTCCCCGGTCTTGCCGCCCTGGCCCGAGGTCCAGAGCACCGGGACTGCCGTCGCCAGAACCTCCGGGGGAGCCTGCTGGTCGTAACCGTTGGTGCCCGTGAGCACCACGTTGACCAGCTGGCCCGGTGACACGAGCTGGATGGATGACGGGTCCGCCATCCGCAGCGGAACGGCAGCGGACCCTGGGGGAGTTCCCGTGAGCAGGCCGGGTCCCAGCAGTTGGGCGTCAGTGAGGAGCTGCCCTTTGCGGAGCGGGGCAGCCAACTGCTTTCCCTCTGCCTCGGCACTGCCCCGGATGAATCCCGCAGCCAACATCCCCGGCGGCACTTTTACCTCGGCCACGTCCGAGGGCGCCAGCGAGGAACCGGCCGGAAGATCCCTGGCTGCTGCGAGTGCTGTCGTCGAATCGGCAGGGGCCGGAGTCAGCTGATGGACGGCAACGGCGGCCGCAACGCACAGCAGGAACGCTATGGCCAGGCGACGGTTCCTGGCCAGCAAAGGGCCAAGCCGTCGGCCGGGCGGACGGCCGGCCGGCTGGGGACGGGTCCTGCGGGGTTGGCGTCCGGGCGCATTGGATTCCCTGCTGCGGCGGGTTCTTTGATAGGGGTGTAACAGTGGGACAGGCATAGGCCCACGCTAGTTCCGGGCGACTGGTCCAGGGCAGGCCGGTTGAAGGCTATGTGGACAACCTGAAGCCGGGATTGCTGAGGGGCCCAGGAAAGGCGTCGGAAACAGGGGAGGCCAAATTAGCCTGGAAACCCGCCCAGCACGGAACCATTACTGCAGGGGCCAATGAGCGGGGTTGGTCGTTAGCTTGCAGCAGCAGCGGTGGCCGGGGCAGGTGCCGGAGCAGCTGGCGCAGCAGGGGCGGGCGATACAGCGCTTCCCTTGCTGTCCCGTGAGTCCGTGCGGTAGAAACCGGAGCCTTTGAAGACCACGCCTACGCTGTTGAACTTCTTGCGCAAGGTCCCCTGGCATTCGGGGCAGGACGTCAGTGTGCTGTCCGTGAACGACTGGACAATGTCGAAGGCATGGCTGCAATCCTTGCAGGCGTACGCATACGTTGGCACTGGTGCTCCTCCTCTTGGGCAAACGAGAGGTCCCGTGCTGCCAGGACGATCTTTGCCGTCCATTAGCAGTCGCAGGGCCTGAGTGCCAATTCTATCATCCCTGCCGCGAAGGCCAACCGCGAAGGCCAACCGCGAATGCCAACTGCGAAAGCCAACCGCCGAGCCGGTGTTGCTCAAGCCGCGCGGAGCGGAACGACACCGGAGGGAGTGAGGGCCGCCGGGACCTTCCTGTCAAAGTCCTCCGCGGGGATGCTGCCCTGTGGCAGTACTTCCTGGTCATAGACGATTGCCGCTGAAGGCAGGCCAGGCCGCAGGCCGTCCAGGGAGTTGAGGAAAACGTCGTAGTAGCCGCCGCCTTGTCCGATCCGGTTGCCGTCGCGGTCCACGGCGGTGGCGGGCATAAACAGCGCCGACACCCCTGCCATCACCTCGATTCCGTGGCGTGTCCCTGCCGGCTCGAGTATGGGGGCATACCTGCTTCGGACCAGTTCACCGCCCGGTGCCCAGAAAACCCAACTGAGCCTGCGCCCCGGTTCGCAGATTGGCAACAGAACCTTATGCCCTCGGCCGTGAAGTGCGTCGATGAGCGGGACGGTCGGCGGCTCGAAGTGGACCCCCAGGTAGACACAAAACGTGGATGGCATTCCGTCTGAGCACTGTTCAGCCCAGTGGAGGCCGTGGTGCGCAATTCCGGCACCAGCTGCCTCGCGGGTGGCGAGGTCCATGGCGGCACGTGCGGCCCTGTGCCGCGCGCGGATCTGTTCCTTGTACGAGCTGTTGCCGGCGGTCATGAATGGCTCAACTTCCCGTTGTCCGGGGCCGGGCTTCACCGGGCCAATGATTACTGTCTGAATGTTCCCTCCGCTAGATTAGTCCAGTGACTACCACCAACCAGACAGTACGTAAGGCCGTAATTCCTGCAGCGGGACTCGGCACCAGGTTCTTGCCTGCCACGAAGGCCATGCCGAAGGAAATGCTCCCGGTAGTCGACAAACCTGCCATCCAATATGTCGTCGAGGAAGCCGTCAAAGTGGGGCTTCACGACATCCTCATGATCACCGGACGCAACAAGCGGGCCCTCGAAGACCACTTTGACCGGGTTCCGGCGCTGGAAGCTACTTTGGCGGACAAGGGCGACACCGCCAAACTCTCCTCGATCCAGGCCGCCAGCAACCTCGGCGACATCCATTACGTCCGCCAGGGCGACCCCAATGGGCTTGGCCACGCGGTGCTACGTGCAAAGCAGCACGTGGGCAACGAACCGTTCGCCGTCCTGCTGGGCGATGACCTGATCGACGCCCGGGACGAACTGCTGAGCACCATGATCGAAGTCCAGGCGAAAACCGGCGGGTCAGTCGTCGCCCTGATCGAGGTGGAACCGTCACAGATCAGCGCCTATGGCTGCGCTGACATCCAGGACATCGACGGTGAGAGCTACGTGCGGATCAACGAGCTCGTGGAGAAGCCGAGCATGGAGGAAGCGCCGTCCAACCTCGCCGTCATCGGGCGCTACGTCCTGCACCCCGCTGTTTTTGACGTTCTGGAACGCACCGGACCGGGTCGTGGCGGCGAGATTCAGCTCACGGACGCCCTGCAGGAACTGGCCGCCGGCGACAATGAAGGCCATGGGGTCTACGGCGTGATCTTCCGTGGCCGCCGTTACGACACCGGCGACAAACTTAGTTACCTCAAGGCCTGTGTCCAGCTGGCAATCGACAGCGACGACCTCGGGCCCGGTCTACGCGAATGGCTGCCCGGCTTCACCGCCGGTCTTTCCAAGTAACGCACCGTGCGCGCCGGCCCCATCTGGCCCGTCACACTGGAGTGCGGGGACCTGGTACTGCGCCCTATCCGGTACCGGGACAAAAAGGAGTGGACCGAGGTTCGGGGGCGGAACAGCGAATGGCTTGCTCCCTGGGAGGCGTCCAACCCGGCTCCTGGCGGCGGCCTGCCCGACTACCGGCAGATGGTGCGGTCCCTCAAGATCCAGGCGGCGCAGTCCACCGCGCTGCCGTTCCTCATCACAGAGCGGCGTCCCCAGCAAGCTGCTCCCGCCATCGTTGGCCAGTTGACAGTGTCATCCATTGTGTGGGGTTCGGCCATGATGGCAACGCTGGGGTATTGGGTGGACCAGGCGCGGGCCGGACACGGCATTGCTCCAACGGCCGTAGCTATGGCTACGGATCATTGCTTCCAGGTTCTGGGGCTGCACCGCATGGAGATCAACATCCGTCCGGAAAACGGCCCCAGCCTGCGCGTCGTTGAAAAGCTCGGCTTCCGCGACGAAGGCTACCGGCCGCGCTTCCTGCATATTAATGGGGAGTGGGCAGACCACCGGACTTTCGCCCTGACCTCGGAAGAAGTCCCGGATGGGCTGCTTCCCCGCTGGCTGGCGTCCCGCCCCTCCTAGGTCCCGCGCCGTCATAAATCCATTGATTTGCCACGTTGCCGGCGACACACCGTGGCTAATGCCGCAGGGCTTGGCGTAATGCTCATACGGTTTTGATTGTGGACTTCCCCCTTAGCAGCTCAGTGATCCTTGTGGTCGCCGTTGTGCTCTGGATTGTCTGGGTTGCCCCGTATGTTCTCCGGAACCGCCGGCACCAGTTTCAAGCCGCAGGCGAGATGACGGCGGACGCACCAGCTACTGAATCATCGGACCCGAGAGCCGGGACGGTCATGAACATCACCGCCCAGCAGGAGAAAGCCATGGACATCAGGAAGAGCCCCGTAGCCGCATTGGACGCCGCCGCGGAGCCCGGGGCCAGGGCAGGGACCGGTGGATTCCGCATCCGCTACGGCCGTACGGCCATTGCGCTGCTGGCACTCATTGCCCTCCTGACCGCAGTCATTGCCGGTGTGCTTCTGCCGTTCGGGCTGGGCACGCCCCTGTTGCCGGTTCTTGCCTTCCTGGCCGCCTTTGGATCGTTGGCATTGCTGCGTGGACTTGCTGTCCGTGACCGCAGGAAAAAGGTCAGTGCCGCGTTCAGGTCCGCGATGAGTGCACCGGCCCGCCGTGAAGGTCAACCGGAGCAGACCCCGGCACCTCAGCCCGGGCCCCAGCCGGAAAGCCAGCTGTTCGACGCCGAAGCCCACCGGCCAAAACCCAAGCCCCTGACGGCCGCTGAACTGCGCCAGGCTGCCCTCGCCGTTGCCCTCGAAGCCGGCGACACCAGCGCCAGCACGGCCAAGGATTCAGTACCTGCCGGAGAAACGTGGGAACCGGTTGATGTCCCCAAACCGGTTTACGTCGACGCGGCAAAAGCCGAGCGGCCCGCACCCGAGCCCCTGGACCTGCCCGAGTCGCCCAAGGCCATAGGCAAGCCCTCCCTGAAGCAGGGCGCTCCGGCCGCGCCGGCGGTCGCGCCTGCCGCGAAGCCGCTGACAAAAGCACAGAGCGCACTGAGCAACCTCGACGACGTCCTGCAGCGCCGGCGCGCCTGACATCCTGCTGCCCGCCGGACTCACAGGCCAAGGAGTCTTTTCGGCTCCCGGTTGGTAAAGTGACCGGAAAATTTGTAGCCTAGGGTCACCGGCCCCGCGGCTCCCAACGGAGAGCGGGCGGTTCCGGGGCTATAGCTCAGTTGGTAGAGCGCTTCGTTCGCATCGAAGAGGTCAGGGGTTCGAATCCCCTTAGCTCCACAAACTTGGCTGTCTGATACGGACGGTTTCCTGCGCACGAACCTTCCCTGGATTGGACAGAGTCAATGAGTTTGATCCGGCTGAACGACGTCAGCGTCGGCTTCGAAAAAACACCGGTGCTCCGTGAAGCATTCTTCCGGCTTGAACCGGGAGACCGGGTGGGCCTCATCGGCCGGAACGGGTCAGGCAAGTCCACCATCCTCAGGCTCATCCTCGGGCAGGTGGCACCGGACGCTGGCACCATCAGCCTGGATCCGGGTGTCAGCACCGCCTACTTTTCACAGTTCTCGGAACTGGACGGCGAGGCGAGCATCCTTGAGGTCCTGGATGGCCTGTTCAACCACATCAAGGACATTGAAACTGAACTGGCGGCCATCGACGCCGAGATCGCCGCAGGGCCGGGGGATGCTCAACTGGACATCCTTATCCACCGCCAATCGGAGCTCTTCGAGGACATGGACCGGCTGGACGGCTGGGACTACCAGCGGAGCATCGACAAAGTGCTCACCACCCTGGGATTCAACGACGCCCATCGTGTCTGCTCCATCGATGAACTGTCCGGTGGCTGGCGGAACCGCGCCGCGTTGGCCAAGATCCTGCTTGAGGCCCCTGATGTGCTTCTGCTGGACGAGCCCACCAACTACCTGGACGTGGCCGGCGTCGAATGGCTGGAGGGCTGGTTCCGGACCTTAAAGGGTGCGGCGATCATCGTCTCCCACGACCGGACATTCCTGGACTCCGTTGTCACCCGCATCGTGGAGGTGGAAAACTTCCACCTGCATGAGTACCCGGGCAACTTCGCTGAGTACGTCGTAGCCAAGCAGTTCCGGCTCAAGAGCCTGGAAAGCCAGTTTCTGCACGAGTCCGAGTTGCTGGCGTTCGAAGCCGAGGGCATCTCGGACCGCAGGGAGGCTGCCAAAGCGGCCAGTAAGGGGCTGGCCAACCAGCTGGCCAGGATCAAGAAGTCGCGGACGCCCCGGCCCGTGGATCAGATCATCACGGAGATCTACGGCGGCCTCTACGTCAAGGACGTGCTGTGCAGGGTGGATTCGCTCGGCAAATCCTATGACGGCCGGACACTTTTCCAAGACCTAAGCTTCGAGATTGGCCGCGGGCACCGGATCGCGGTCATCGGCGCCAACGGCAGCGGAAAGTCCACCCTCCTGCGGGCACTCACGGGCGAGGAGCCTGCCGATTCCGGTTCGGTCTCGTGGGCCAAGGGAGCGGGCATGGTCTCGTACAACCAGGTGCTTGAAGAGCTTAACGACGACGACACGGTCACCCACGCGGTCAACGCGATGCCCGACAGCCTGGCGCTGACTGCGACGAAAAAATCCGTCCACCGGTTTCTGGCGATGTTCCAGTTTTCCGATGCCGACCTCAAGCAACGGATCGGCAACCTCTCTGGTGGCCAGCGTGCCCGCGTGGCAATGGCCCAGTGCCTGCTCTCCGGGGCCTCAGTCCTGCTTCTGGATGAGCCTACCAACCACCTGGATCTCTCCAGCACCCAAGTCATGGAACGCGCCTTGCTGCATTTCCCCGGCGCCGTGGTGGTAGTCAGCCACGACCGGTTCTTCACTGAAAAGGTAGCCAATCGCCGTCTTGTATTCGGCGACGGTGCGGAAATCGGCGTTCACGCCGCCTAGCTTCCGGAGATACCTTCCGGAACCGCCTCGGCGGCCGATTCCACCCGCATTAGGACCGCCAGGTGTCGGGCAATCCTGGCCATCGCTTCCGGCACGTCTGAAGTGCCAGGAATGTGGGCGCCCCGCCAAGCGACGGTCGCGCGGTCCCAGTCGAGGGGGCTGCGCCCGATCAGGAACAGCGTCCGGCCCCGCTCCCGGAGGGCCTCCACGGCTTTGGCGAAGCGGATCCAGCCCAGGGCCATGTCTGCCGAGACCGCCTCGGGGTCCGGAACGCCGTCGATGACCCACGTGCTGTGCTGGTCCGCCAACGCCCGGTAGTCGGCCAGGGCCGCAGCGCCCCCGCAGAGCTCGGCAAATCCCACCCACAGCAGGTCCGGCTCAGCGTTTTTGGCCGTGAGCGGCGCGGTGGCTGGCGTCAGGATACGCTGCTGGGCGGCCGACG
This sequence comes from Pseudarthrobacter sp. CCNWLW207, assembly GCF_037203945.1. Taxonomy (NCBI): domain Bacteria; kingdom Bacillati; phylum Actinomycetota; class Actinomycetes; order Micrococcales; family Micrococcaceae; genus Pseudarthrobacter; species Pseudarthrobacter sp. CCNWLW207. Next base: position 233,945 of record NZ_JBBCBS010000003.1, read on the forward strand.
GCGGGAACAACCCGTAGGTGCCCAGCTGGTGATCTGTGCCGGGAGTGATGATCCGGCCATGGACCAGCGCCGCCGCAGCAGCGCCATCGTTCCCTGGGCCCGGCATCAGAGCCAGCCCTTCTTCTTGAAGATGCCGTACATCAGGCCTGCCGTCCCGGCCATCAAGGCAATGGCCATGGGGTAGCCCAGAGCCCAGTGGAGTTCGGGCATGTGGTCAAAGTTCATGCCATAGATGCCGGCCACGAACGAAGGCGCAAAGAAGATCGCCGCCCATGACGAGATCTTCTTGACCTGTTCGTTCTGCTCGGCGCTGGCCTCGTTCTGGCGGTTGGCGGTCAGTGTCCCGTCCAGCGTCAGCGCGTTCTGGAGGAGGTCGCGGAAAGAGTCGGCACGGGAAATGACCCGCTCTACGTGGTCCTCCACGTCACGGAGGCTGTGCTGCAGTTCCGTTTCCACCCCGTACTTCTCGAACCCGCGCTTGAGCTGCTGCATCATGCCTGGGAGTGGGTGGATCGCGCGCTGGAACTGGATGACCTCCCGGGCGAGTTCGTAAATCCGGCGTGAGACCGTGCTGTCACCGCTGAACAGCTGGTCTTCGATTTCGTCGATGTCGTTCTCGAGCCCGGCCACCACGGGGGCATAGTCATCCACTACCTTGTCCAGCAGAGCGTAAAGGACAGCCTCCGGGCCGTGCCGGAGGAGCTCGGGCCGCGACTCCAGCCGGCGCCTCACCGTGGCCACCCCTGCCATCTCGGCATGGCGAACGGTGACGACAAAGTTCCGGCCAGTAAAGATGTGGAGCTCGCCGAATTCCACAGTTTCGGTGGCATCGAGGTAGCGGGCCGGCCGGAGCACGGTGAAGAGGTTGTCCTCGTACCGCTCAAGCTTGGGGCGCTGGTGCGCGGAAATCGCATCCTCGACCGCCAGGGCATGGAGGCCGAACTCGCTGGCCACGGCGGCCATCTCCGCTTGGGTCGGCCGGTACAGCCCGATCCAGGCCATGCCCCCGTGGTGGGCGAGCGTTTCGAATGTCTGTTCCATGGACTCTGGCTCAGCGCTGCGGACACCGTCCACATAGACGGCGTTGTCGATAATCGTCAACGGTGGAAGGGTCCTTTCGGTGAGGCGGCGCGACGGCGGTTCAGGACATGGCTCCGATGATCGCACCAGCAACGGTCATCGCCAGGAGGTCGTGGCCGGAGTCGATGAGGGTGACCGCGGCTGGCCGTCCGGCGAAGCCGTTATGGATGACATGTCCACCCGCGCGGAAAACCAAGGCCAGGACCAGGGCGAAGAACCCTCCGGCCATGGCATTGTCCAGGTCAAGTTTGCTGATCAGGACAGCAAGCAGAATGGCTGTCAGGGCTGCCGCGACGATCATCGGGATCCAGATCCGGGCGCCGCCGCTGATGTTCTTGAGGTCCTCCTCCGTCTTGCCGATCGCGGCCATCCACCTGTTGCCCAGCACGGCCGGCAGGTACCAGACGAAGCCGATAACCATGCTTGCAATGAAGGCGACCAGCACGGCCAGCCAATTGATCTGCGAGATATATGAGAGCCAATCCATGCTCGAAAGCCTAGTCGCTTGGCTGCCCGTGGGCGGCCCTGGGGGGCCGGGCCGGCCGTGTTGCCTGGGTTTGCCCGCCCTGTGCCAGCCTGCTGATCAGCGGTTCGGTCCGGTACGGGATGTGCGTATGGAGCGCCAGGACGGTTTCAGTCCGGATAACGCCCTTGATTCTGAGGATTTGGCGGAGCGCGGCCTGCAGGTTGTGGGTGTCCGTGGCCACCACACGGCACCAGACATCGCCCCGCCCGGAAATTTCGTGGACTTCCAGGACTTGGGGGAGGAGCCGCAATGCCGACACAACGCCGTCGAGCTCCCGGTGCGTGACTTCAATCGTCACGAAGGCGACGACGTCGTACCCCACCGCCTCGAGGTCGATCTCGCGGCCGCCGTCGTGGAGGACGCCGGCACGAAGCAGCCGCCGTACACGCGACTGCGCAGTGTTGCGCGCGATACCCAGAGAGTCGCTGAGTTCGCCGATCTGCACGCGGGGATCGCGGATCAGCTCCAGCAGGATCTTCAGGTCGGTGGGGTCAAGGGTGTTGTTCAAAACTCTCACTTTCCGGCATGAATGTGGCTAGGAATTGATGATTTTGACCAATTCTTGCATGAACAAAGGATCAATCGGGCAGTTGTGCCGCAATCTGTAGATATCCGTTCTTACCCTGCCGCCGGATCCCACAAGGACACCCGGCGCCGGTCGAAGCAAAGGCACAAGATTGACAGTTTTCAGTGAACTCCGCATGCGTCCAGCCCCCGCTGGCCGCGCGGGCTGGGATGCTTCCACAACTGCACGGCTGGTTATCGCCGGAACCGTCATTTTTACCCTGCTGGTAGGCGCGAACCTGGCTACACCCCTGTATCCGCTGCTGCAGGCCAGATTGGGGCTTTCGTCTTTCGGGATCACCGTTGCCTTCGCCAGTTACGTGCTCGCCCTCGTATCCACCCTGATGCTGGCGGGGCACTGGTCGGATCACATCGGCCGGCGGGCGGCATTGATCCTTGCTGTTGTTGTGGGGCTTGCCGGTGGCTGGATTTTCGCGCATGCGGATGGCCTGGCAGCTCTCTCCGCCGGGCGCGCCCTGCAGGGGGTGGCGGTGGCGCTGGCCACTGGGGCAAGTGCCGCCGCGCTGCGGGAGCTGCTGCCCACCCGCCCGGAATGGGCCTCGCGTTTTACCCTCCTGGCCTCCGCGGGAGGTGTGGCGGCAGGTCCGGCCATTGGTGGACTCCTGTCCACGCTGCCCGAGCACACGACGGCACCTTACTACGTGCATTCCGCGCTGCTTGCCGTCCTGCTCGTACCCCTGTACCTGCTCCAGGCCCGGCCGGCAATCATGCCTGGGGACGGCGCCAGCCCGTTCAAGGCGCTGGCGCCGCGACGGCCGTCCGTGTCCACGGAGGCGAGGGGGGCTTTCTGGCTCGCGGCCGCCGTCGGGTTCCTCAGCTTCTCAGTCTTTGGATTCTGCCTGTCCTTGGCGCCGGGCTATTTTGCCCAGATCGTGCATGCCGAGTCCCGCCCGGTCATCGGTGCCCTGGCGGGGCTGACGCTGGGCGCCTCCGCCCTGAGCCAGCTCCTCCGTGCCCGCGGCCGGTATGTGGTCCCGGCGGGCTTGGCAGTCCTGGGCGTTTCGGTGCTGCTGCTGGCTGCCTCCGCGGCTTGGGACAGTCCGTTGCTGCTGGTTGCCGCCAGCATCTGTGCCGGGTTGGGGCAGGGGGTGGCCTTCCGCGTGGTCTTCAACGACGTCGCAGCCAAAGTGGAATCGGCGCATCATGCGCAGGTCATCAGCACGGTATATGTCATCACGTACCTGGGAAGCGCCGTCCCGGTACTGGGACTGGGATGGGCGACGGCGGTGTTCGGGCTGGCAGCGTCTGTCACCGGCTTTGTGGTGCTGTGCGGCGCCGCGTCCTTTGCGATCGCTGCACTCGCATTGCGGACGGCCGTTCGGGGCGCCCGCCGCTAGCACACGCTCAGTGCGGGAGCGTGGGCAGTGGCTACTCGGGCAGCGGCCCGTGGTTTCCCTGGATGTGGTCGAATACAAGGGTTGTCTCCGTGTGGCCAACCACAGGGTCTGTCGCCAGGTTGTCCAGCACCCAGTCCCGCAGGTCCTCGGTGCTGGCCACGGCGATGTGCAGCAGGTAATCAACGGATCCTGAGGTGTGGAAGGTGGACAGGACCGCCGGAAGATGCGGGACGCGGGCAGTAAAGCGGTCGATCTGGTCCCGGTCGTGGGCCCTGAGCCTGACGGCCACGAGTGCCTGCACGGACCGTCCGATGGCGGACAGGCTGAGCTTGGCTTCGAAGCCTTGCACGATGCCGCGTTCGGAGAGCGCCCGAGTGCGCATGAGCGCGGTCGAGGGCGCGATGCCCACGAGTTCGGCAAGCTGCTTGTTGGAGATCCGGGCATCATCAACCAAGGCCGCGAGCAGCCGCTCGTCGATGGCATCCAGGGGTTCGGAATGGGCCCCGGTCCGGACGTTCTTGGCGTTGCTGCTCATGGGATCTCCTCAAAGTGTGCTGAGTTCATCCTAGACGTCCCATTCCGCCCATTCACCCCGCGGGCAGTCCGGGTGTCCGAATAATCGCCAGTACTTTTAGGCTCGGCCAGCCGATAGTTCGCAACTAAGCAGCAGCAGCTTCCTGTGAGCCGGCGGACGGTTCCGGGGCCGTTCGGGTCTCACGCCAGGGATGGGCGACGGCGACAGTTACCGCGGTGAGGCAAGCCAGCGCCATCACGGTTGCTGCCAGGGCCGGCCAGCCCCAGGACTGGAAGACCAGCCCGCCAGCCCAGCCGACGACACTGGAGCCGAGGTAATAGGAGAGGTTGTACAGCGACGCGGCCTGCGCCCGGCCCGTCGAGGCGATGGTGCCTGTCCAGCCGGCGCCGATGCTGTGGGCTGCAAAGAAGCCGCCAGTAAATATCACCAGGCCAAGCAAAATGATTGCCAGCACTTGTGTGAGGGTCAGGGCAAGCCCAGCCACCATCAGGAATACGCCTCCCAACAGGACATTCCGGCGCCCGAAGCGCAGGGTCAATCCCGCTGCCCAGCGTGAGGAGACAGTTCCGGACAGGTATGCCAGGAAGATCAGGCTGATCAACGTGGCCGGCAAGCCAAAGGGAGCGGCGGCCAGCCGGAAGCCGAGGTAGTTGTAGACGGCTACAAAGCCGCCCATCAGCAGGAACGCCTGGACATACAGGGCCAGCAGCCTCCGGTTACGGACATGGCCGGCAAGCGTCCTGAACGCGCCCCGCAGGCCTGCCGCCTTCGCCGGCGTGAACCCCCGGGCTTTGGGGACCAGCAGCAGGAACAGTACCGCTGCCACGGTGGCCAGCAGTGACACCGCTAACGCGGCTGCCCGCCATCCCCAGAGTTCACCGACGGGCCCGGCAACGAGCCTTCCGGCGAGGCCGCCGAGGGTGGTTCCCGCGACATAGCTTCCGGCCGCCAAGGCAGCATGTGCCTTGTTGACTTCCTCGTTGAGGTAGGCGATGGCGATGGCAGGTATCCCTCCCAAAGCCATTCCCTCCAGCAACCGCAGCCCCAGGAGTATCCCGAAGTTTTCGGCGAGTGGCACGAGCAGGCCGAGGACCGTGGCGGCACTGATACCCAGGGCCATAGCTTTCACACGTCCGATCCTGTCCGCGAGGAAGGACCAGGGGATGACTGTGACCGCCAGCCCAACAGTGGCCAGTGAAATGGTGAGCCCGGCCTCGGCAGCTGTAATCCGCAGGTCGATTGCCATCATCGGCAGCACGGCCTGCGTGGAGTAGAGCTGGGCAAATGTGGCGACGCCGGCAAAGGCCAGGCCAGCCAGGACCTTCCCGTACGCAGCGGAGCCTTTCGGATGGCCTTCCCACGACGTCGGAACTGGTCTCCCGTTGCCGGCCGAACGCTGATCTGTGCCCATTTCTCCACGATAGACGCCGGGCAATATATGCTTCCAATGCATGTTTGCCTTGAATTTCATATCAAAAATGGAACGGAATAACCGGCTGGAAAGGTGGCTCCATGGACGCTGACCAGAAACAAATGGCCCAACTGCTCCCGCTGTTGCCTCTCCTTGCCGAGCTGGGACGGACGCAGCACATCACCGAAACGGCCGAGCTCCTGGGCGTGCCGCAGTCCACGGTGAGCCGCGCACTGAGCCGCGCCAGCGCCGCCGTCGGAACCGAACTCCTGATCCGCGACGGCAGGGGAGTGCGCCTGACGGCCGCCGCCCGGACACTGCTTCCATTCATCGAAGCTGCGCTGGACGAATTCCAGACCGGGCTGGACCTGGTCCGGCACGAATCGGACGTCGTACGCGGAAGGATATCCATCTCGTTCCAGCACACCTTCGGCGAGGCCACCCTGCCGCTGCTGGTCAGCGCCTTCCGCAGCCGCCACCCCGAAGCAGGTTTCACTTTCAGCCAGGGTGCAAGGGACAGCTGCCTCGCGGAGTTGGCATCCGGACAGGCGGACCTGGCCCTCACTGCTCCCGTGGCGCCGGCAGGCCGCTCCGTTTCGTCGGCAGCGCTCTACCGCGAACCGCTCCGGCTGGTAGTCCATCACTCCCACCCGCTGGCGTCCCGCCGCAGCGCCCGGATCCAGGACATCCGGACCGATCCGTTTGTGGCACTGGGGTCCGGCTATGGCCTGCGTTCCCTGACGGACGCACTCTTTCGCGAAGCAGGCTTCCGGCCGCGCATCGCCTTTGAAAGCCAGGACTCCCACACGGTGCGGGGGCTGGTATCGGCCGGGCTTGGCGTGAGCATCCTCCCGCCCGGCGGCAGCGGCCCGGGCCGTGAGGTCAGCCCGGAGACCGGCAACCTGGGCTGGGTCGAAGTGGCAATTGAGTCAGGCCTGGCCTTCCGGGAAATCGGACTGGCGTGGCGATTGCGTAAACCCGGCCCCGATGCCGAACCTGACGCTGTCCGGCTTTTCCGGGAGATGGTCCTTAAGGAGGGACCACAGCTGCTGGCAGGCCTCGTCCAATCCCGCAGCGTATGAAATGGTGACGGCGGCGCAGGCTTCCCGAACGGGCATCAGTAGGCTGGTGATGTGACTGACATCGAAAATCCCCTGACCCCGTCCTCCGCAGAACACAGCCCCGCCGGACGCAGCCCCTTATCAGGAACCGTCATCGGGTTGGACATTGGGGGAACCAAGACCCGCGGGGTCCGTTTTGTTGACGGAAGGGTGGTCGCAGACGAGTCCGCCGGCAGTTCCAACGTCCAAAACGTCAGCCGCGAGGAAGCGGCCTTCAACCTCGCTGACCTGTTCGCCCGGATCGGCGGCGGCAGCGTCTCCCAGGTGTACGCCGGCGCAGGCGGGATCGACACGGATGACGACGCCGCAGCGCTCGCGGCACTGATTGAACCCCACGTTCCCGGAGCCAGGATTACGGTGGTCCATGACTCCCGCCTGCTGCTGGCGGCCGGCCGGGCCAGCACAGGCGTTGCAGTGATCGCCGGAACGGGCTCAGCGGCCTGGGGCCGGAATGCCAAAGGCGAAGAGGCCCGGGCCGGTGGCTGGGGCTATCTCCTCGGCGATGAAGGCAGCGGCTACTGGCTGGGGCGCGAAGCTGTCCGCTACAGCTTGCGCAGGATGAACCAGGGCCTTCCGGTCGACCAGCTGACGGCGGCGCTCCTGGCCTCCTGCGGGGTAAATGATCCCAACCGGCTGATCTCGCTGTTCCATTCCCCGGACACCGGCCGCCGGTTCTGGGCGCAGCAGGCGCGCCTGGTGGTGGAGGCGGCTGCGGCAGGCCACGCCGCAAGCCAGGAGCTCCTCGACCAGGCCGGCAGCGACCTCGCAGCCCTGGCCGCGCAGGCGCTCGGGAAGCTGGGAATTGACGGGCCCGTCATTCTGGGCGGCGGCCTGGGAATGAATGTTGTCCCGCTCCAGGACGCTTTCCGCAAGCATCTGGCCGCTGCGGGCATCACCGACGTGCGCGTACTGGACCAGGAACCTGTGTTCGGTGTCCTGCAGCTGGTCTCCGAGCAGGAGTAGCCCAAGGGGGCCTGCCGGACGGCCAGTTCTGACTGACCTACCGGCAACGGCCCGTCACGGGAGGGTACTGCGCTTCCGCGGCGTCAGCCGCACGGTTGGCAGGACGGGCGCGGGGATCCGGCCTGCTTCAGCACCGGCGTCGGGCCCGTGCCCTTCCACCAGCCCGTAGCGTGCTTCCCTGGCCTCGGAACCAGGCATACCGGCCTGAGCCTCCCAAGCCTCACGAGCCTCCTCCACTTCCTCATGGGTGCGTGCCACGAAGTTCCACCACATCAGGAGTTCCTCCTGGAATGGTTCGCCGCCGAGGAGCACGAACCTGGTGTCCGGGAGCGCCTCAACGGCCAGCTGCGTCCGTCCCACGCCCAGGTAGCCCAGCGGCCCCGGCGGAATCTCCTGCCCGTCCACCACCAGCCCGCCGTCGAGCACCAGGACGGCATGTTCGAAGTGTTTGTTGAGGGGGAGCACGGCCGGGCCCGCGCACGAGATGTCGACGCCGACGATCGGGGAGTACATGGTGGCCGGTGACGCCGCACCGGCGAATTCCCCTACCATCACCGTCGCGGTGAATCCTTCACCGGTCACGGACGGAAGTTCGCGGTGCTGCTCGAAGGCAGGCTCCGTGTGCCGGTGGCTGTCCGGGAGCGCAACCCAGAGCTGGAGCCCGCGCTGCAGCGGCAGCTGCCCGCCGCCGTCGGAGGTGGGGAGCGACGACGGCAAAACAGCAAATTCCGAATGGGAGACGCCGCGCCCGGCCGTCATGATGTTCAGTTCGCCCGGTCGGACCACGACGTCGCTGCCCACGCTGTCCCGGTGGCGGATATGCCCTGCCAGCGGCCATGTCACGGTCTGCAGCCCGATATGCGGGTGGGGGAGCACGGACATTGCGGTCCTGTCCGGTCCGAAGCTATCCAGGAAGCACCACGCACCGATGGTGGGCAGGCCCCGCTGGGGTAGCGTGCGACGAACATTCATGGCCCGCACCCCACCCAGCGGAACTTCCCGTTCCGGCCAGAGCTGCAGGCAAGGGCCCGAACTGTCTTCGGGGGCCGCCGGTGGACAAACTTCCTGCTCGGGAGTCACTTCGAGATTGGTCACAGTCCAACTCTAGGCCCCCCGCGCGCCCCGGTCAGTGCCCAAAGCCCTGCGGCCGCCGGGGCCGTTGGCGTCCCTCCGCAACCTCCGCCCATCCGCACAGGCGAGGTCTCCGAATGATTACAGTAGGGATTCCTTCGCCCACTTTCCGTGCGCCACTGGTTAAGCTGAGGTCGGGATGAGGGTTACCGTGATTATCAGTGTGCTTGTTTACCGAGTCGATCCGCAGTCCGATGCCGTCCAACAGAACAGGTAAGTCCCGCAATGGACCAGGCCATGATTGAGTTCCAAAGCGTCACCAAGCAGTATCAGGGCGGGCACCCTGCCGTGGACCAGCTGACCATGTCAATCGACAGGGGTGCGATCACCGTTTTCGTGGGCCCGTCCGGCTGCGGCAAAACCACGTCGCTGCGGATGATCAACCGCATGGTCGAGCCAACGTCTGGCGTCATCACCGTGGATGGCAAGGACGTCACCTCTGTTCCCGCAGCCGAACTCCGGCGTTCCATGGGTTACGTCATGCAGTCTTCAGGGCTGATGCCGCACCGAACGGTGCTGGATAACATCGCCACCGTTCCCCGGCTCAACGGAGTCCCCAAGGCTGAAGCGCGCAAACGCGCCGAAGAGCTGCTCGACGTCGTCGGACTGGCGTCCGTCCTGGGAAAGCGGTACCCCTCCCAGCTGTCCGGAGGGCAGCAGCAGCGCGTTGGCGTAGCCCGTGCGCTCGCCGCCGACCCGCCCGTGCTCCTGATGGATGAGCCGTTCAGCGCGGTGGATCCCGTGGTGCGGGACGAACTGCAGCAGGAACTCCTGCGGCTGCAAAAAGACCTGGCCAAAACCATCGTTTTTGTGACCCACGATATTGACGAGGCCACTGTCCTGGGAGACAAGGTGGCAGTCTTTGCCGTGGGCGGCAAGCTGGCCCAGTACGCCACCCCCGAGGAAATCCTGCGGGCCCCCGCCAACGACTTTGTTGCAGCTTTCGTCGGCCGGGACCGGGGGTTCCGCCATCTGGGCTTTACGGCGTCCGACGGCGTGGGGATCCACCCGGTGCCCACGCTCGTCCGGGGAGATTCGGGCTTCGCCGGGGACGCCGGAGCTGTGTCAGGCTGGCAATTGGTAGTGGACAGCGACATGCGCCCGCTCGGCTGGGCGGGTCCGGGAACGGATAGCGAACTCATTCCCGGCGGCTCCCTGTTCCGGCCTGGCGAGACCCTTCGCCGGGCCCTGGACGCTGCGCTCTCCTCGCCCTCGGGCCTGGGTGTGGCCGTGGACCGGGAGGGCCGCGTCCTGGGCACCATCAGGGCACAGGAGGTCCTGGCTGTCATTGAGGAAGCCCGCCAGGTCCGGCAGGCTGCGCTCTGATGAACTGGTTCCTGTCGAACAGCGGCATGGTCATGGAACGGGCGGGGCAGCACTTGATCCTTGCCCTGATCCCTATGGTGCTCGGACTGGTTCTCTCGATTCCGCTGGCCCAGCTCGCACGGATGAACGCCACGCTCCGGTCTGTTGTGCTGACGGCAAGTTCACTGCTGTACACCATCCCGTCGCTGGCCCTGTTCATCATCTTGCCGCCCCTCCTGGGAACCCGGATCCTCGATCCGCTGAACGTTATTGTTGCCCTCACCTTGTACGCGGTCGCGCTCCTGGTGCGAGCCGCCCTGGATGCCTTCGACTCCGTGGACGAAGACCTGCGCCAAGCCGCGGTGGCCATGGGCTACAAGCCCTGGCTGCGGTTCCTCCAGATTGACCTGCCGCTGTCCCTCCCGGTGATGTTCGCGGGGCTCAGGGTGGTATCCGTCAGCAACATCTCCCTCGTCAGTGTTGCCGCCCTCCTGGGGGTGGGTAACCTGGGCATGCTGTTCACTGACGGCCTGCAGCGGACCTTCGTCACTGAAGTGGTGGTGGGCATCGTGGCCATCCTGGTGCTGGCCCTGCTGATGGACATGGTGCTGGTGCTGCTGGAACGGTTGCTGACGCCATGGACGCGGGCTGCGAAAGCCCCTGCCGATTCAGGCATGAAAGACGCCGCAGGCCTGCCCTTGGCTGTGGAGACGGCACGATGAGCATCTTCCTGGAGACCATCGCCTGGCTGACCGACCCCGCGCACTGGTCCGGAAGCTCGGGCATCGCCGTCCGCCTGCTGGAGCATCTGCAGTACAGCGGCCTGGTGCTGGTGATAGCAGCCGCCATTGCGGTCCCGGTGGGGTTGTACATCGGGCATACCGGCCGGGGGCGCGTGGTTGCCGTCGCCGTGGCCGGCGCGCTGCGTGCCCTCCCCACCTTGGGGCTGCTCGTCCTTTTCGCACTGCTCGCAGGCAGCAGCCTTATGCCGCCGGTTTGGGCACTGGTGATTCTCACCGTTCCGCCGCTGCTAGCCGGAACGTATGCGGGCATCTCCAGCGTTGAACGGACAGTGGTTGATGCCGCCCGGGCCATGGGAATGACCGAGTTGCAGATCCTCTTCCGCGTGGAAGTACCCAACGGCCTGCAGGTCATGTTCGGCGGCATCCGCACAGCCGTGCTCCAGGTCATTGCCACCGTATCGGTTGTTGCCTACCTGCCGCTCGGCGGCCTCGGCCGGTATCTCTTCGACGGCCTGGTCCTGCAAGACTTTCCCCGGATGCTCGGCGGTTCGCTGCTCATCGCGGGGCTGGCCATCGCCGTCGACCTTATTCTTGCCGCGGTGCAGAGAATGGTGCTCTCGCCCGGCCTGTCCACCGATCCCGACGGCGGCCACAAGGCTCCCGCCGATCTTACGGTTGCCGCGCCTGCGGCAGCTGCTGTTCAAGGAGGCACCCCATGAAGAACCCAGTACGGACAACCATCACCCGCCGGAGCCTTGCCGGCCTCGCGGCGGGCGTTGGCCTCGCCGTCGCGCTCTCCGCCTGCGGCGGCGGCGACCCCCTGTCCACCCCCACCACTGGCGGAACCGGCGGGTCAACCGGCGGACCGCTCGTGGTTGGATCGGCAGACTTCCCGGAGAGCCAGATCGTGGCCGAAATCTACGCCGGCGCCCTGACGGCTGCCGGTGTCACGGCCAGCACCAAGCCCAACATCGGATCACGCGAGATCTACTTCAAGGCTGTGCAGGACGGCTCGGTCGACCTCGTCCCGGACTACTCCGGCAACCTGCTCTCGCACGTGGACCCCGAGGCCGCCGAGGTCTCTGCTGACGATATCTACAAGGCCCTGCCGGAGAAGCTCCCCGAGGGCCTGGCAGTCCTGGAGGCATCAAAGGCTGAGTCGAAGGACGCCATGGTAGTCACCAAGGCAACGGCCGAGAAGTACCAGTTGAAGTCCATCGAGGACCTCGCCAAGGTCTGCAAGGACCTGACCATGGCCGCGCCGGCGACCTTCGAAACCCGGGCCTACGGCTTCCCGGGGCTCAAGGCGAACTACGGCTGTGAGCTCAAGGCGCTGAAGCCGTTCAGTGACGGCGGCGGCAACCTGACGCTGCAGGCACTGCTGACCGATGAGGTCCAGGTGGCTGATATCTACACCACTACGCCGTCCATCGCGGACAACGACCTCGTGGTGCTCGAAGATCCCAAGAACAACTTCAAGGCCCAGCAGGTCCTGCCCCTGTACAACGAGGCCAAAATGACCGACAAGGCCAAGGAAGCCCTCAACGCCGTTTCGCGGATTCTGACCACCGATGACCTGGTCAACCTCAACCGTGCAGTCAGCGGCAGCCAGAAGCAGAACGCCAAGGACGCTGCCGCCGCCTGGCTCAAGGACAAGGGCATCGTCAAGTAGCCCTTGCTTTCTGTTCAACCACGACGGCGGCTGCCGGACTTTCAGTGTCCGGCAGCCGCCGTCGAACGTGTCCGAGGTCTCAACGGAAGTACATCCTTCCTGTGGCATATTTGATGGATGGCAGAATTCAGGCAGTCCACCAAGCTTCACAACGTCCTTTACGACATCCGTGGACCGATTCTTCAGGCCGCCCAGCAGATGGAGGCGGAGGGTCACCGGATCCTCAAACTGAACATCGGAAACCCCGCGCCGTTTGGATTTGAAGCCCCGGACGCGATTTTGGTGGACATGATCCGCCACCTGCCGCATGCCCAGGGGTATAGCGACTCCCGCGGCATTTTTTCGGCCCGGACCGCCGTCTCGCAGTATTACCAGACCCGTGGCATCCAGAACATCCATGTGGATGACATCTACCTGGGCAACGGTGTCAGCGAACTCATCACGATGTCCCTGATGGCGTTGCTGGACGATGGCGACGAAGTCCTGATTCCCACCCCGGACTACCCGCTGTGGACCGCTTCGGTGGCCCTGGCCAGCGGCAAACCGGTGCATTACCTGTGCGACGAGGAGTCCGGCTGGCAGCCGGACCTCGAAGACATGGAAGCCAAGATCACACCGCGCACCAAGGGCATTGTGGTGATCAACCCGAACAATCCCACCGGGGCCGTCTATCCCGAAGAGACGCTGAAGAAGATTGTGGCCCTGGCCGAGAAGCACGGGCTGGTCCTTTTCGCAGATGAAATCTACGAAAAGATCCTGTATGAGGACGCGGTCCACGTAAACCTCGCCGGGCTGACCGGAGACGACGTCCTTTGCCTCACCTTCAGCGGACTCTCGAAGGCCTACCGGGTCTGTGGTTACCGGGCTGGCTGGATGGCCATATCCGGGCCCAAGAAGGATGCCTCGGATTACTTGGAGGGCATCAACCTGCTCGCCAACATGCGCCTGTGCGCCAACGTGCCCGCCCAACATGCCATCCAGACGGCGCTCGGCGGCTACCAGAGCATCAATGACCTCATCCTTCCCGGCGGGAGGCTCCTGGAGCAACGCAACAAGGCGTATGACATGCTGAACGCCATTCCAGGAGTCAGCACACAACAGGCCAGGGGTGCGCTTTATCTGTTCCCGCGACTGGACCCGGAGGTCTACCACATCCGGGACGATGAAAAATTTGTCCTGGACCTCCTGAAAGAGCAGAAGATCCTGGTTTCGCACGGCCGTGCCTTCAACTGGGTGCGTCCGGACCACTTCCGGATGGTCACGCTGCCCAACGTCAAGGACATCGAGGAGGCTGTGGGGCGCATGGGGGACTTCCTAAGCAGGTACCAGGGGAACTAGCCTGTGGTGACGTGCATCCTTGGCACGCGGAACCGTGGGAAAGGACCGTCATGGACGGCGTCGTTGAGTTCGAGGAGCACCCTTCTGAAACGCTGAGGATTGGTGAGGGCTTTTCCCTTGCCGACGCAGACGCGGACGCCACGCCCGGATACCCAGGGAACAAGGCTGACGGTCAGACCATCCTGGCCGAGCTGGACAGCGCGCTGGCCGAACTGCAGGAGAAGCTGTTCGCGGAGTCGCGCTTTGGCGGGAAGAAGCGGATGCTCCTGATCCTGCAGGCCATGGACACGGCGGGGAAGGGCGGCATCGTCAACCACGTCATGGCCGCGATGGACCCGCAAGGCGTCCAGTTCAAGGCGTTCAAGGCTCCCACCGAGGAGGAGAAGTCCTACGATTTCCTGTGGAGGATCGAGAAGGCCGTGCCGGCAGCAGGCATGGTGGGCATCTTTGACCGGTCACATTATGAGGACGTCCTGATCCACCGGGTCCACAACTGGGCAACGCCTGAGGAAATCAAGCGCAGGTACCGTGCTATCAACGAATTTGAGGCGCGGCAGACGGATGCGGGCACGAAAATCGTCAAGGTGATGCTGAACATCAGCAGGGATGAACAGAAGTCACGGCTCCTGGCCAGACTGGACAACCCCGCCAAACACTGGAAATACAGCAGCGGAGACCTCAAGGAGCGGGCCTTCTGGGACGACTACATGGACGCCTACCAGGCTGCCTTCGACGCCACCAGCACTGAGGTTGCCCCTTGGCACGTGGTGCCGGCCAACAAGAAATGGTATGCCAGGATCGCTGTGCAGCAGCTGGTGCTGGGAGCACTGTCTGACCTCAGGCTGGAGTGGCCAAAGGCCGAGCTTGACGTCCCGATTGAACGCGAACTGGTCGAAAGGTCCTGACTCTTCCCGGATCCGGTCAGAGCGGCTGGTCCCGGGAAGCAGCCAGACGCTTCCTGGCGCCTTCGAGCCATTCCTCGCAGCGTTTCGCCAAGGCTTCGCCCCGTTCCCAGAGGGCCAGTGATTCCTCAAGGCTTGCACCTCCGGCCTCCAGCTTTCCCACGACGCCGATGAGCTGCTCGCGCGCTTCCTCGTAGCTCAGCGCTTCGATTTCCGGATCGGGTTTTGTGTCAGGCATGTGCTTCTCCTTGTTGAAGTTTCCCGGTGGAGGTGGCTCCGAACAGGCCGTGGGCGACCCGCACCGATAATGCTGTTCCGGACGGTGCCTCCGACGGATCTCGGACCACGGCGTGGCCGGAAGCTTCCGTTGCCCGCGCGGGCCGGCCGTTGGCCAGTTCCACTACGGCGTAGCCGCGGTCGAGGGTTTTTTGTGGGGAAAGGGACCGCACCTGGGCCTGCAGGTGGGCCAGTTGGTCAGCCGCCCGCACCACCAGCGAGCTGACGGCCGCGGAGGACCGCCGCAGGAGGCGCTCAATCTCTTCCGAGCGGCCCGTCACCATGGTCTCCGGCGCGGCCAGCACCGGGCGGGACTGCAGAGCATGGAGGCGGTCTGTCTCCCGGTCCACCAGCCGGCTGATGCAGCGGCGGAGCTGTTCCCTGGCCTGGCCGACGCCGGCCAGTTCCTCCGCGACATCCGGGACGATCCGTTTGGCGGCATCGGTGGGCGTTGAAGCCCTCAAGTCGGCGACGTCGTCGAGCAATGGCCTGTCCGCCTCGTGGCCGATGGCGCTGACCACCGGGGTGACCGCGGCGGCGACGGCGCGGATCAGTTCTTCGCTGTTGAACGGAAGGAGGTCCTCCAAGGCTCCGCCGCCCCTGGCGATGACGATGACGTCGACGTCGGGACGGGAGTCAAGCTCGCGCAGTGCCCGGACGATCTGTGACACCGCGGTGTTGCCCTGGACAGCCACCTCACGGATTTCAAACTCAACGGCCGGCCAACGAAGCGCTGCGTTCTGCAGGACGTCCTTCTTGGCGTCGGAATCCCGACCCGTGATGAGGCCGATGCGGTGGGGCAGCAGCGGCAGGGTCTTTTTCCGGGAGTCCGCAAAAAGGCCCTCGGCCGAAAGCGCCTGGCGCAGGCGTTCGATCCGCGCCAGCAGATCGCCCAGCCCTACCGGCCGGATATCCCTGACGAGCATGTTGAGGCGGCCGGTCTTCAGCCAGAACTCAGGCTTCAGGAGGGCCACCACCCGGGATCCCCGCTCCAACGGCATGTTCTGGCGGTCCAACACCTTGGTCCAGACCGACGCCGGCAGCGAAACCTCCGCGTCGACGTCGCGCAGCGTCAAATAGGCATTGCCGCCGCGGCGGTTCATTTCGATGACCTGGCCCTCGACCCATGCCGAAGGCGTGCGGTCGATGTGCGCCTTGAGTTTCTGGGACAACAACTGCAAAGGCCAAGGATTGTCCGGGCTGGTTTCAGCGGCAGTGGCGGGCAACGTGCTGGCAGCGGTTCCCGGAAGGGCAGCCTGTTCAGACATGCGCGCTGCCCCGGGAAGCTGTGGCTGGCGGCATGGCGGTCCTTTGTTCGGCAATTGGCAGTTCATGTTTGAATGACGGCTGTCATTCAACCTTATCCATAAGCTCTACCACCGAAGGCGGACATTCTTTATCCAGGCTTCATGCATAGGATGGCCCCTCAGCCGTCAACCAGTTAGGACCAGCTTTTGCGCACCTTCGTTTCAGCCGTAGCAGTCATCCTCGGCGTCCTGCTGTCCGCCGTGGCAGTCCCTGCTATCTGGGTGGACCGCAACGTGGTGGATGAGGACGGCTTTGTGGCAATGTCGGCTCCGCTGGGGCAGGACGCAGACTTCCAGCAGCGGCTCGCTGCCGCTGCAGTGGGAACCATCGACACAAGCTCCATCCCGGACGCGTTGGCAGGCCTCGTCCAGCCGGTGGCAGAAGCGGCGGCCGGCTCCCTGACCGGGCTGCCCGGTTACCCGGCAGCCTGGGAAGAGTCCCTCCGGAAGAGCCATCGTTTGAACTTTGCCGACCCCGCCTCCCTGCCGGCCGAAGCGGACACCGCCACGTCGCTCACGCTGGATGTGGCACCCTTGGTTGCGCTGGCGGTTGAGGAGCTTTCCCGCACGACGGGACTGAAGCTGGAAGCCCCCGAACAGACCCTGATCAACGTTGGACAGCCGGATCAGCGCCAGTGGATCGAGCGCCTGTCTGCCTACGCCCCGCTGGCTTATTCGCTGGCGATCGGCGCGGGAATCGCCCTGGCACTCGCCTTGGTGTTGGCGCGCCGGCGCTGGACCGTATTTTTCAGTGCTGGCGTGGGGGCACTGGTCTTGGCGGCCTTGTGGACTTTTGGCTCACAATGGGCCCGCGGCGCCGTCGTGGGGACGGCCAGCGGAAATGAGGTGGCCGACAGGTTCAAGGATGCGTTCGTGGCGGCGGCGTCCAGCAGCTTTCAGTCCTGGATATCGGGAACCGCGGTTGCAGGCGGAGTGCTCCTGGCGGCCGGCCTTGTGATCGGCATCGCTTCGCGGGGGCGGCGGGCCCTCACCCGGTAGCATGGAGGAATGACTTCCACCGCCGTTTCCCTCTCGATGCCAACTGTCCCGCGAAGGCGGCGCTCGCCTGAGGACGTAGCCGCGGCGGCCCCGGTAGCGGGCCCGAAGAAGGTTCTGCTGGCGGCTCCCCGCGGCTATTGCGCCGGTGTTGATCGGGCCGTAATAGCGGTGGAAAAGGCCTTGGAGCACTACGGCCCTCCGGTGTATGTGCGTAAACAGATCGTGCACAACGTCCACGTGGTGAGCTCGCTGGAGGAACAGGGCGCCATCTTTGTGGACGAAACCGACGAGGTGCCCGAAGGCGCCCTGGTCATTTTCTCTGCCCACGGCGTATCGCCCGCCGTTGTCCAGTCCGCGGAGGACCGCGGACTCCGTACCATTGATGCCACCTGCCCGCTGGTGACAAAGGTCCACAAGGAGGCCGTCCGGTTCGCCAAGGACGATTTCGACATCCTCCTCATCGGCCACGACGGCCATGAGGAAGTTGAAGGAACCGCGGGCGAGGCACCGGAGCACATCCAGATCATCAACGGCCCGCATGAAGTGGACCAGGTCACGGTCCGGGATCCGGAAAAAGTCATCTGGTTGTCCCAGACCACCCTGAGTGTTGATGAGACCATGGAGACCGTCCGGCTCCTCAAAGAGCGGTTCCCCACCCTCCAGGATCCGCCGAGCGACGACATCTGCTACGCGACGACCAACCGGCAGGTGGCCATCAAGAAGATCTCTCCGCAGGCGGACCTGGTAATTGTGGTGGGTTCGGCCAACTCTTCGAACTCGGTACGGCTTGTGGAAGTTGCCCTGGAATACGGTGCCAAAGCCTCCTACCGCGTGGACTTTGCCAACGAAGTGGACGAGGCATGGTTTGAAGGCGTGGCGACTGTAGGGGTCACCTCCGGCGCTTCCGTGCCCGAAGTCCTGGTCAAGGATGTCCTGCGGCTGCTCGCAGACTACGGCTACTCTTCCGTGGAGGAAGTTGTCACGGCCGAGGAAGACCTGCTCTTCTCGCTGCCCAAAGAACTTCGCGCGACTCTCAAGGAAGCCGGGGATGTCAGCCGCGCGCTCGGCGGACGCCGGTCCCGCAGCTGACAGTTCCCCGGTAACGTCAGGCCGCGGCGTCGTCCTGCTGCAGCTCCGGGGCTGCCAGCGAACGCGGCGTTACTTCCAGCGCAGGCGGAGTGAGCAATCCGGATTCGTCCATGGCGTTGAGTTTCCGGGCAGTGGGCAGGATCCGGGCCTCAAGGGTGCCGACCATGGAGTTGTACCGGTCCACTGAGGACTTCAGCGACAAGCCCAGCTTGCCTACGTTCTCGCCCAGGGTTCCCATGCGTTCGTACAGCTGACGGGCGAGCTCGAAAAGTTCGCGTGCGCTGTCCGTCAGCACATCCTGGCGCCACGTGAAGGCCACGGACTTCAGCACGGCCAGCAGGGTACTGGGTGAAGCCAGGACCACATTCTTGGACAAGGCATGGTCCAGCAGAGTGGCATCCGCCATGAGGGCCGCTGCCAGGATCGATTCGGCAGGCAGGAAACAGATCACCAGCTCGGGAGTGTTTCCGGGAATGTCCCAATATTTCTTGTTGCTGAGGGCGTCAACGTGGGCTCGCAGGGCCTTGGCGTGGGCGGCCAGCAAGGCCTGCTGCGAGCCGCCGCCGTCCAGGGGACGATTTCCCTGCTCACCCGCTGGTACGGAACCCAGTTCCTGGGCGGCGAGGTATGAGGACAGCGGCACCTTGGCGTCCACCACGAGCTGCTTTTCCCCGGGCAGCTGGACCACGAGGTCGGGGCGGACGGTTGAGTCCGTGCCGGAGCTGTGGACCTGCTCCAGGAAGTCCACGTGCTTGAGCATCCCGGATGCTTCAACCACCCGGCGCAGCTGTACCTCGCCCCATTGGCCGCGCGCGCTATTTGAGCGAAGGGCAGATTCGAGGGCGTGGGTGGAGCGGATCAGCTGGGCGTCCGAGAGACGGGCCTCCTGGAGCTGCTGCGCAAGCTGGCCATACTGTTCGAGTCGGTCACGCTCCAGCAGCGCCACCTGCTGCTGCACGGCCGTCAGTTTTTCGGCCACCGGTGCGAGCGCCCGCAGCACGTTCCCGTCCTGGCTGCGGGACTCGCCGAGCTCCCGGTTCTGGATGCTGAGGAGGCGGCGTTCGGCGTCGGCTGCGGCGAACTGGGCGCTGACCTCGGAGAGGCGGGATGAGACGGCGTCGAAATCCTCCTCCAGCGCGTGGGCGCGGCGGCGGAACGAAAAATAGGTGGCGGCGGCACCGGCAAAGGCGCCGACCAGCAGCATCAACAGGGCAAGAATCAGGGCGAAAGCATCCATATCCTCACTGTGGCATGCCCCTGTGACAATTCAGGGCAGCGGCAGTCCTGCGCGCGGGATGTCCGCAGGGTTGCGCGGACTTCCAAAGACCGCCGCTGAAAGGTTCTGGGCCTGCTGCGGGTAGAATCAATGCTCGTGGCTCTTACTATTGGCATCGTCGGACTGCCCAACGTCGGCAAATCAACTCTCTTCAACGCACTGACCCGCAACCAGGTGCTCGCAGCGAACTATCCGTTCGCCACGATCGAGCCGAATGTCGGCGTCGTGAACCTGCCGGATCCGCGGCTGAAGCAGCTCGCGGAGATCTTTGGCTCGCAGCGCCTGCTGCCGGCCCCGGTGTCCTTCGTGGACATCGCCGGAATCGTCAAGGGCGCGTCGGAGGGCGAAGGCCTGGGCAACAAGTTCCTTGCCAACATCCGTGAGGCTGAGGCCATCGCCCAGGTGGTCCGGGTGTTCGATGATCCTGACGTCATCCACGTGGACGGCAAGGTGGACCCACGCTCGGACATGGAAACCATCAACACCGAGCTGATCCTCGCCGATCTGCAGACCATTGAGAATGCCATTCCGCGGATCGAAAAAGAAGTCAAGATCAAGAAGCGGGAAGCCGCCGAACTGGCAGCCATCAAGGCTGCGCAGGCAGTCCTTGAGCGCGGCGACACGATCTTCGCCTCCATCAAAAGCGACAAGCTGGAGATGGAGCACCTCAAGGAGCTCAGCCTGCTGACGGCCAAGCCGTTCATTTATGTCTTCAACGCCGATGAAGGCATTTTGGGGAACCCGGAGAAGCAGGAAGAGCTGCGGGCCATGGTGGCCCCCGCGGACGCCGTCTTCCTCGATGCCAAGCTCGAGTCCGACCTCGTGGAGCTGGACGAGGAAGAAGCCCGGGAAATGCTGGAAATGAACGGCCAGGACGAGTCGGGCCTCGACCAGTTGGCCCGCGTGGGCTTCCACACGCTGGGGCTGCAGACCTACCTCACAGCCGGACCCAAGGAAACGCGGGCATGGACCATCCATCAGGGTGACACCGCTCCGCAGGCGGCCGGCGTCATTCACACGGACTTCCAGCGTGGCTTCATCAAGGCCGAAGTGGTTTCCTTCAACGACCTGATCGAGGCCGGATCCATGGCCGAGGCCAAGTCGCGCGGCAAGGTCCGGATCGAAGGCAAGGAATATGTAATGGCCGACGGCGACGTGGTGGAGTTCCGCTTCAACGTTTAGTTGAGTTCCGCTTCCATGTGAGCAAGTAGTCGAGCCAATTGTCGGTTAGCCCCAATGGGGGACATCCTGGCTCAGAATATTAGGCCAGGTTTCGACTTCTCCGGGGGTGTGGGCGACCGTCAGCGTTGCTTGGGGGAGCAGCGCGGCAAGGGATTCGGCGGTTGACAGCGGGTGGCCCGGATCATCGACCCACGCCAGGATTGTCGTCGGTACATCGATTCGCGCGATGGCCTCGGGAGCAGGCAGATCGCTGAGTGCCGCGCCTCGAAACAACGACGGCAAGAGGGCGTCGGGGACGTCAGGCACCGTTTCCGGCGCACCAATTGTTGCCGGCGGAGGTGGCGCTCCGCGCGTGGTGGCGAGGAATGCCTTGACACCGTCAGATTGGATTAGCGCTGCGGCAACCCGGTAGTTTGCAGCCTGTGTAGCCCGGGTTTCCCACGCGGTGGGTGGCACCATAAGCGTGAGCCCGGTAAAGCGGTCCGGCTCGCGGGAAGCGGCGTGCAACAGCGTGCCGGTACCCATGGAGGGACCAACTCCGTGGACACGTTCGCCCGGGAACCATTTATCGAGCAGTCGCAGGAGGTCGTCGGCGAGGCTTTGCCACTGATAGTCCTCGGGGACCTTCCGCCCCGTCGACCGGCCATGGCCGCGTGCGTCGTACCGCAGCAGCCGAGTGCCACTAAGGCCTCGACCGAGGTCGAGGTTGAGCACGCGATCGCGCGCGCGGCTTGAGGTAAGGCCATGCAGTTGGACAACCGGGTGTCCACCTTCGTCGCTCAAAGCAACCGCAAGCTCCGCTCCGGGAACCTCGAAAGTGGGCATCTGGCTCCTCGTTTCGTGACTGACCGCGTGACCTCGGGCGGCCGCGTTGAGCATTCAGGTTATCCGGGGCGATAGGCTTCTGCCATGCGGCTGACCAACGTCAAGCACCTGCGCCTACCGTTTGGACGACTTTGGGGCTACGACGTCAGTGTGAATGTGCTGGACCGACGCCTTCCAGTGTCCTTTGACCAGCAACTCCATGTGGGGGCAGGCGACCGCCCCGGCTCTTGGATGGCATTGTCTTTTCGGCTGCCGACTCCAACCCGTCGTGAGTCAATTGCCGATGCGTGGCTGGCTGTCGTAGCCCGTCATGGCACACTGCGAACGGCATTCGTGCCCGGTGCGGATGGTGATCCGGAGCTTCACGAAATTGACGTTGGTCCGGGAACCTGGGTCGAGCATCAGATATCTCCTGGCCAGGCCGTCAACGACACGGTGCGGGACATTCTCGATGCCGCATGTTCGCCATATCAGCAGCCCTCGCACCGGCTCTGCGTGTTGGAGACTGCTGCTGGACTGACCGTCGTGATTGCGGCAGACCACGCCCACGTCGATATGTGGTCGATGCTGGTGATCGCGCGCGACCTGCTGTCGGCGCTCGATGCTGGGAGGGCGGACCGCGAACCGTTCCGCAGGCCGGCGCCCGCATTTGTTGAACACACGCAAGCACTGCTGGAGCGGAATGCAGCGCCGGGCTCCGTGCGTCACCGATGGGAAAACATCATCCGGGACAGCGGCGGCGTTATGCCGCAATTCCCACTGCCCCTGGGCGCGGCCGATCCGCAGCACGAGCGCGTCGAAGTGCGCGATGTGTTCGATCTCGACGACGGTGCCGCCTTTGCCGCGCAGGCCCGCAGTGACGGTGTGTCGACGCTCGCACTCGCTGTTGTTGCGATGACTGCGGTAACCCGCGAGTTGGCCGGAACGCCGCTGCGAGCTGTTTTTCCCGTTCACAGCCGCTTCGATGAGAACTGGCATGACTCAGTCGGCTGGTTCATTACCAATTCGGTACTTGAGTCGGCGGTCGCCGAGCCGCACGCTGCGGCGGCCGCAGTAAAAGAGGCCGTACAGCTTGGCTCGTGGCCGCTCGCGGACGTGCTGGCTCCATGGGGCGGCATGCCCGTAGCTCCTGGTATGTTTGCGATCTCCTGGCTGGACCTGCGCAGGCTGCCGGTGCGAATCGACTCGGTCGGACTCGAAGCCCATTATGTCAGCGCGACAATCGACACCGACAGCGTCATGCTCTGGTTCATTCTGGACGAGTCCGGGCTGCACTTGCGATGCCGTTACCCCGACACCATCGAGGCTCGAGCCAACGTCGGTGGATGGCTTGATCTGCTGGTCGCCCGTTTGCAGGCAGACGCGCGATCCTCGGTTCGAGGACTGTTGCGGGTGGCGGGCCGGACCTTCAGGCTGGAACGGGCAAGTCGCGAAGATGTTCAGGCCATCGCCGCGCTGCTGTCTGATGATCAGTTCGGACCCGATCGTGAGTGCGCCGAACTCGAACGATACGAGGCGGCCTTCAACGTGGTTGAACGTGACAGTTCAAACTATCTGGGGGTTGTCCGCAATGGTGCCGATCGCATCGTGGGCACGATGCAGTTGACCGTTATTCCTGGTCTTTCCCGGGGTGGTTCTTCCCGACTTCAGATCGAGGGACTGCGAGTTGCGGCCGCGGAGCGTTCACTTGGCTTGGGCACCGCGATGCTTGAATGGGCACACAATTTCGGGCGGGCGCGTGGGGCGCAACTGGCACAGGTGACCACGGACGAAGCACGGGAACGGGCCCGAGCCTTCTACACCCGGCTCGGATATCGGACTGCCCACGTCGGGCTGAAAAGGCGCATATAGGGCACCTTCATTTCGCGTGCCGGGTGGATCGAAAGCTGCCCGGTTCAGGGAACCGGGCAGCTTTTTGGTGCCGGCCCCGGACCATACGAAGTATTCTTGCTGAAGGACATTGGACGTGATCCTGGCGTGTCCAGGGGCCCCTCAGGCAGAGGGTACACATAAGGAGAGACGGCATGCCTCTCAGGCGTCTGGTAAAGCTCATCAGCAGTGCAGCGGCGGCGGCCCTGGTTCTTGCCGGTTGTTCCGGCGGCGGCGGGGGAGCGCTGCCCGTCGTGGTCGGCGAGGCAAAACGCGGCGGCAGTGCCACAGTGGCTGAAGTCAATGCCCTCTCCTCCTTTAATCCGTTCAGCACGGACGGCAACACCGACATCAATTCCAAAGTCTGGTACGCCACCCACTCCGGCTTTTACTACGTTGACGACTCCGCAAAAGTGGTCCGGAACGAGAAGTTCGGCCGGTACGAAAAGATCTCTGACCAGCCGCTGAAAGTGCGGTACACGGTCAACGAAGGCGTGAAATGGTCCGATGGCGAAGCCGTCGATGCGGGTGACCTGGTGCTGGCGTGGGCGGCGGGGTCCGGCTACTTTGACGACGCTGACCCCGCGGCCGGCACCGGAAGAAAGTACTTTTCCGCAGCGTCGGACACCAGCGGCCTGGCCACTACGGTTTTTCCCGAAATAGGGGGAGACGGACGCTCCATCACTTTGGAATACGGATCGCCCTACGCTGACTGGGAAGTGGCGTTCGACGTCGGTCTTCCGGCCCATGTTGTGGCCGCCAAAGGCGGACTCAATGATGAAGATGACCTGATTGAACTCTTGCGGGATTCGCCCCGCGGTGACGCGGAGCAGCCGGTGCTGAATGCGGACCTCCAGGTGGTCAGCAGCTTCTGGAACTCCGGCTTTGACGCGAAGACG
The DNA here is from genome assembly GCF_037203945.1 of Pseudarthrobacter sp. CCNWLW207. NCBI lineage: Bacteria > Bacillati > Actinomycetota > Actinomycetes > Micrococcales > Micrococcaceae > Pseudarthrobacter > Pseudarthrobacter sp. CCNWLW207. The sequence continues at coordinate 258,316 of NZ_JBBCBS010000003.1, forward strand.
CTGCCCGGTGATCCGGCAATTTACCTCTCGAATGGGCCCTACATTGTCCGGGACATCATCCCTGAGGCTTCAGTGACACTTGTTCGGAACAAGGACTACGTCTGGGGTCCGGAGCCCTACCTGGATGAGGTCACTATCCAATTCACAGGTGCAGTGACGGCGGCTGTGGACGCGCTCAAAAGCGGCCGGGCTGACATCATTTCTCCCCAGCCTTCCGCAGGATCCGAGGACCTGTTCAACGGGCTGGAGGGCCAGGGAATAGCTGTTCAACGCTACAGCCAGTCGGGGTACGACCACCTCGACCTGAACTTTTCCGGCGTGTTCGCCGAAGACAAGATCCGTGAGGCATTCCTCAAGACCGTCCCGCGGCAGGACATCGTCGAAGAAATCGTCGGAGACCAGATGCCGGACGCCAAACCGCTCGACTCCCACGTCTTCCTGCCGTCCCACCCCAAATACACCGAAACGGTGAAGGACAACGGCTCGACGGACTACGCGGAAGTAGACATCGGCGGGGCTGCGTCGCTCCTGGACGGTGCGACTCCCACGGTCCGGATCCTTTACAACCGCGACAACCCCAACCGCGTGCGGGCCTTTGCGTTGATCCGTGACTCGGCAACCCTGGCCGGCTTCCGTGTGATCGATGCCGGGCAGGGCAACGCCGATTGGGCCAAGGCACTCGGCGGCGGCTCCTACGATGCCGCCATCCTCGGCTGGATCAGTACAGGGGTAGGCGTAGGCCGCGTACCGCAGATTTTCCGGACCGGAGCGGGCAGTAATTTCAATGGCTATTCCGACGCCGACGCGGACAAGGTGATGGAACAACTGTCCACCACCACTGATCTGGCCAAGCAGGACGAACTGATGGCTGAGATAGACAAACGGGTATGGGAAAGCGACTACGGCCTGCCCCTCTACCAGACCACGGGAACCACTGCCGTTGCGGGACGGATCACGGGCGTGAAGGCCAGCGGTGGCCCCTTGGGCGTGTGGTGGAACGTGTGGGAGTGGCGCCTGAACTAAGGCGCGTTGCCGCCTGCCTAAGCTGCTGTGGAGGAGTTGTCAGGGTCAATTCGGCGTTGGTCCTACCTGCGAGTAACATGTGACTTGCACAACTTCCGTGCCCCGGCGAGCTAATGGCGATTAACCGGTTACGGTTTGGCAACGGAGTACCAGTATTTGGACTCTGTGCGGTTAGGCTACTCGTATATGTAGCCTGCGTCACAGTGGAAGACTGTGGTCCAGGCTGCGGGGAAGCAAAAGATTCCCTTGAATATCTCCCACAACTCATAGGAGGCGGAATGCGTTTCACGCGCACTTCCAAAGCACTGGGCATGGTGGCAATCGCCGCGCTTGCCCTGACCGGCTGCGGTGCCGGAGGCGGTACTGACGACGGCGGCACCCAGTCTGCCGGCGACCCCAACAAGGTCATTACCGCGTATAGCAACGAACCACAGCATCCGTTGCTGCCCGCCAACACCAATGAAGTTTATGGCGGCCGTGTTGTTGAACTGCTGTTCGAAGGCCTACGCACGTACGACGCCGACGGCAAACCCGTCAACGCCCTTGCCGAGTCCATTGAATCGCCTGACGCCCAAAACTGGACCATCAAGGTCAAGCAGGGCCAGAAGTTCACGAATGGCGAAGAAATCACGGCTAAGACGTTCGTGGATTCGTGGAACTTCGCCGCGAACTCCAAGAACCTCCAGAACAACGGATTCTTCTTCGAATCCATTGCCGGCTACGAGGAAGTCTCGGCCGTCACCACTGAGAAGTCTGCCGACGGCAAGACCACCACGACGCCCGCACCCACAGCCGAAACCATGTCAGGTCTTGAAGCCAAGGATGACTCCACCATCACGGTCAAGCTCGCTCAGCCCGAGGCTGACTGGTCGCTGCGACTTGGATATTCGGCATTCTTCCCTCTGCCCTCCGCAGCCCTGACGGATCCGAAGACCTTCGGCGAAAACCCTGTCGGGAACGGCCCGTACAAGTTCGAAAAGGACGGCGCGTGGGTACACGACCAGTCCATCTCACTGGTGAAGAACGCAGACTACAGCGGACCCCGTGAGGCGAAGAACGGTGGCGTGACCTTCAAGTTCTACACTGATCCGGGCCCCGCGTACACTGACCTGCAGTCGGACAACCTCGACATCACGGATGTCCTGCCGTCGAACGCCCTGAAGACCTATGTCACGGATTTCCCGGACCGTAACGCCACGAAGCCCGTCGCCACCAACTCCACCCTGAACATCCCGGGTTACAACCCGAACTTCCAGGGTGAGGCCGGCAAGCTGCGTCGCCAGGCTCTTTCCTACGCGATCAACCGCGAGGAAATCTGCAAGGTGATCTTCAGCGGAACCCGCACCCCGGCCAAGGCTTACGCCCCGCCGGTGATTGACGGCTACAAGGAAGGACTCAAGGGCAGCGAAACCTTGAAGTTCGACCCCGCCAAGGCGAAGGATCTGTGGGCCCAGGCCGAAAAGATCCAGCCGTACGACGCTTCCAAGCCGCTCCTGATTGCCTCCAACACTGATGGCGGCAACAAGGAATGGATCGACGCTGTGGCCAACGGCTTCAAGAACAACCTCGGCATCCAGGCTGAAATCCAGCCCTTCGCCAAGTTCGCCGAAGTGCTGGACCTGCGTAAGTCCCAGTCACTTCCGGGCCTGACCCGAGCCGGCTGGCAGGGCGACTACCCGTCGCTGTACAACTTCCTCGGGCCTGTCTGGGCAACGGGAGCGTCCTCCAACTACGAGAAGTACTCGAACCCTGAGTTCGACAAGCTCCTCAAGGAGGGCCTGGCAGCCAAGACCACCGAAGAGGCGAACGCAAAGTTCAACTCGGCACAGGAGATCCTTTTCGAGGACCTTCCCGGCCTGGCTCTCTGGGATCAGGCTAAGCCGATTGTGTGGAGCAACAACGTTGTGAAGGCCGAAACCGGCTGGAACGGCGGCATCCGCTACTTCGACATCACGGCAAAGTAGTCCCCAGGATCTAACTTGCCGACAGGCGCATGGGGGTCCGGTTTCATGGCCGGGCCCCCATTTTGCCTGCACGGCAGGAAGGCAAGCATGAACCATTTTTCTTCCCTCCCGGAAGGCCGGTGATCCTGTGGCCCGTTTTATTCTTCGTCGGCTCCTTCAAGTGATCCCCGTCTTCCTTGGCACCACTCTTTTGGTCTATTACATGGTGTTCGCCCTTCCCGGGGACCCCATTGCGGCGCTCTTTGGTGACCGCCAGCCCCCGCAGGCTGTCATCGACACCCTGCGCAGCCAGTACCACCTGGATGAACCCTTCTGGGTCCAGTACGGTCTTTTCCTGCAAAACCTCTTTACGTTCAACCTTGGGAACGACTTCACCGGTCAGCCCATTGCGGCGTCCCTGGCCCGCATCTTTCCCGTGACAGCTATGCTCGCCGTCGAGGCGCTCATCATCGAGGCGGTTTTCGGGATCGCTTTCGGCGTTTTCGCCGGCCTTCGCCGTGGCAAGTGGTTTGACTCCACTGTTCTTGTCGCCTCCCTGGTGGTCATCGCCGTCCCCACGTTCGTTCTCGGCTTCGTCTTTCAGCTCATCTTCGGAGTCAGGCTGGGATGGGCGAAACCAACGGTCGGCGCCACGGCTGACTGGGGCAACCTGCTGCTGCCTGCCACCGTCTTGGGCTTGGTGTCTTTTGCCTACGTGCTGCGCCTGACGCGTGCATCCGTGAGTGAAAGCATGAATGCCGATTATGTGCGGACTGCCACCGCCAAGGGCCTTTCCAGGCCCCGCGTCGTCATGACCCATATTCTGCGTAACTCGCTGATCCCGGTGGTGACGTTCCTGGGTGCTGACCTTGGCGGCCTCATGGGCGGCGCAATTGTCACCGAATTCATCTTCAATATTCCGGGAGTCGGCAACAAGCTGTTTCAGGCAACGTTGCGGAGCGAAGGCCCAACCATCGTTTCCATTGTCAGCATCCTGGTGCTGGTCTTTGTGGTGGCCAACCTTCTTGTTGATCTCCTGTATGCCTGGCTGGACCCGAGGATTCGTTATGACCAGTAGAAACAACCATTTTGTAGCACCCATCGAAGAGACCCCGTTGCTTGCAACAGATGCCCTGAAGTCTGATCAGGCACCGTTGAGCCTCTGGGCAGACGCCTGGCGAAAGCTTCGCCGCCGTCCACTGTTCATTATCTCCACGCTGCTGATTCTGGCGTTGATTGTCATCGCGATCTTCCCAGGCCTGCTTTCGACAGTGCCGCCTAACGACGACTGCCAACTGGCCAATTCGGAAGCCGGCCCTACCGCCGGGCATCCTTTCGGTTTCACCTTCCAGGGCTGCGACATTTATTCGAGGGTTGTCCACGGGACGCAGGCCTCGCTCTCGGTGGGCGTGTTGTCAGTGCTTTGTGTCCTCGTCATCGGAGTGACCCTCGGTGCAGTTGCAGGCTACTACGGCGGCTGGGTGGATGCTGTCCTTGCACGGCTTGGTGACATTTTCTTCGCTTTGCCCCTGGTCCTTGGCGCGCTGGTGATCACTCAGCTGCCGGTATTCCGGGAAAACAAGAGTGTGTGGACAGTGGTTGCGGTCATTGCGCTGTTGGCATGGCCGCAAATGGCCCGTATTACCCGTGGCGCCGTGCTCGAAGTCCGCAATGCCGACTTCGTTACGGCAGCCCGTGCCTTGGGTGTATCGAAAGTGGGTGCCTTGGTGCGGCACGTCCTGCCTAATGCCTTAGCCCCCATCATCGTGCTCGCAACCTTGAACCTTGGCATCTTCATCGTGGCCGAGGCAACGCTGTCGTTCATTGGCATTGGGTTGCCACCCAGCATCATGTCCTGGGGTAATGACATTGCAGGCGCACAGTCGTCCATTCGAACGAAGCCGGAAATCATGCTCTACCCCGCCGCCGCGCTTTCCATCACGGTCCTGAGTTTTATCATGCTCGGCGATGCAGTCCGTGATGCCCTTGATCCAAAGAGCCGTCAGCGATGAGAGACGACAAGATGACAATTCCCGACGTTCACATCGACGAGGCAGAGGAGCCAGGAAACAAGCCCCTCCTGGAAATCCGCGACCTCGCCATCACATTCAAGACCGGCAGCGGCGATGTACAGGCGGTCCGTAACGCCCACCTGACCATCATGCCCGGCGAAACAGTGGCCATCGTGGGGGAGTCCGGTTCGGGCAAATCCACCACGGCTTTGGCCGCGATCGGACTGCTGCCTAACAACGGCGCGGTGTCCGGTGGGCAGATCCTTCTTGACGGCGAGGATATAGCCCACGCCTCCGAGAAACGGATGATTGAACTCCGCGGCAACACGATCGGTATGGTCCCGCAGGACCCGATGTCCAACCTGAACCCGGTGTGGAAGATCGGCTACCAGGTCAAAGAAACCCTACGTGCCAATGGCCGGCCGAGTGGTCCGGACGATATCGCCAAGGTACTGGCAGAGGCCGGGCTCCCCGACGCCCATCGGAGGGCTAAACAGTACCCGCACGAGTTTTCAGGCGGCATGCGCCAACGGGCACTTATCGCTATCGGACTGTCGTGCCAGCCGCGCCTCCTGATCGCTGACGAGCCGACGTCGGCCCTGGACGTCACTGTCCAGCGGCAAATCCTGGATCATCTGGACACCATGACCAGTGAACTGGGGACGGCCGTCCTGCTCATTACCCATGATTTGGGGCTGGCTGCCGAGCGGGCGGACAAGGTAGTGGTCATGTACCAGGGCAACGTCGTGGAATCCGGACCGTCGCTGGAGCTCCTTCGGAATCCGCAGCACCCGTACACCCAACGGCTGGTCGAGTCTGCCCCTTCCTTGGCGAGCCGAAGGATTCAAGTGGCGAAGGAACTCGGCGTGGAAGCATCCGATTTGCTTGCACCTGTAGAGTCCGCCGCCGCTGACCATGTCCTGCAGATCCAGGATCTGCGGAAGGTCTACAAGCTGCGGCAAGGACTGGGTAAATCGACGGATTTTGCAGCTGTGGATGGAGTCAGCTTCGATGTCACCAGGGGCACCACAACAGCGATCGTGGGCGAGTCCGGCTCGGGCAAGTCCACTGTTGCCAAGATGGTCCTGCAACTTGAGAAGCCCACGGATGGGCGCATCCTTTTTGACGGCGTCGATACCTCTTTGCTGAAGCCGGCGGAGCTGTTCAAATTTCGGCGGCGGGTACAGCCGATCTTCCAAGATCCCTACGGTTCGCTGGATCCGATGTACAACATCTACCGGACCATCGAGGAGCCGCTGCGCGTCCACAAGATCGGCGACAAGGCGAGCAGGGAGAAGAAGGTCCGCCAGTTGCTCGATCAGGTGTCGCTGCCGCAATCAAGCATGCAACGGTTCCCGAACGAACTTTCCGGCGGCCAGCGCCAGCGTGTGGCCATCGCCCGGGCACTCGCCCTGGACCCCGAAGTGATTATTTGCGACGAGGCTGTGTCAGCGCTGGATGTGCTGGTGCAGGCGCAAGTACTCAATCTCTTGGCGGACCTGCAGTCGAACCTGGGCCTTACCTACCTCTTCATTACCCATGACCTGGCTGTGGTGCGACAGATCGCCGACCACGTCTGCGTCATGGAAAAGGGCAAGCTGGTGGAGACCGGTTCCACGGACGACGTCTTCGAATCCCCGCAAGAGGACTACACGAAGGCCCTGCTTAACGCCATCCCCGGAGCGAAGCTGATGCTCCCGCCCGAGGTGGCCTGAGCGCAGCCTCACAAAGGCAGCCCCACCCAGGCTGCAGATGGAACCGGTACCTGCCTCGGTGCCGGTTCCATCCGGTTAAGGCTATTGGGGAGCAAGCAGGTCATGTTCGGCGACTGCCAGCGAGCCGGTCCCATCGACGGGAGGGGCTGTGATGCCCAGGTCACGAAGCCTGTTCTCCAGAAGGGCACCCAGCGATCGGCGGCCCGAGGCATTCATGTGGACGGCGTCGGCCAGGTCCTTGGTGAGGTTGTACTTGGTCAGCCAGTCGCCAACGCCCACAAACGGCATGCCGTGCCTTGCCGCAACGCTACCCAGGAGGGCGTCCACTTGGCTGCGGCGGCCCCCGCCATAGTTGGCGCCGCGCCCGAGCGTGCCGATCAGGACCTTCCGGATACCCGGGTACCGCTCATTGAGGGCTGCGACCAGGCGGTCCGCGTTGGCCACGATCTGCGCGTCAGTGGCACCCTGGCCGGCGTCGTTGCCGCCGCCCTGGATGACGATGAGCGGGGGAGTCCCATAAGGAAGCAGCCAATCTCCGCGCTGCAGGGCATCGATGTAGTTCCCGGTCTTGCCGTTGGTGGCCACGAAGCCCGTGCCGCCCAGCCCGCAGAAGTGGACCTTGTAACCAATGGCGGCCAGGCCCAGTCGCGGCCAGCCGTCTGCGGGTTCAGACTGGGAGTCCCCGATCAGGAGGGCTGTACGGCTGACGTCGGGGATCACCATTTCGTCCCTGCCGCTGGCCGGGTTCCGGTAGATGGTGCCGGCGGGAAGATTTGCCGGGTCAACGCCGCGGGCCACATGCCGTCCGGACCCGGGAGCGTGCACTGTGGACGCAACGGGAGGTGCAGGTGGCTGTCCGCAGCCGCACAGGAGTACGCCTACAGCGATTCCGGATGCGACGAAGCGGGACAGAGCCGAGGCTTTTCGCATCAGTGGTTCTCCGGACGAGCTTGAAGTATCACAGCCATGATGGGCCATCAAGTCAAATAAAGCCAGTGACTTTTCTCACAGAACATCCGTGTCTCTGGCGCTACTGCTGGGGTCCCCAGCCACAGCCAATCTCAAGTTTTTAGGCCAATAAATGGCTCAGCGGCTAGAATGGGGGAAGGTGCCCTGTGCTAATGGGCCAATCCGTCGTGCGTTCCAGTTGGAAATGCGGCGATACTTACAGCTGACCCACTGAATCGAGCCATTACGCATGTCTGAAACCACCACCAACACCGCGGTAGCCACTGCATCGCGCAGTGACCTGCGCAACGTCGCGATTGTGGCCCACGTTGACCACGGCAAGACCACGCTGGTCGATGCCATGCTCAAGCAGACCAACTCCTTTGCCGAGCACAACCACCTCGAAGACCGCGTGATGGACTCCGGTGACCTGGAGCGCGAAAAAGGCATCACCATCCTGGCCAAGAACACCACAGTGGCCTACAACGGGCCGTCCTCCAAGGGCGAGACGATCACCATTAACGTGATCGACACCCCCGGCCACGCCGACTTCGGTGGCGAGGTGGAGCGCGGCCTGTCCATGGTTGACGGCGTCGTCCTGCTTGTTGACGCGTCCGAGGGCCCGCTGCCCCAGACCCGGTTCGTGCTGCGCAAGGCCCTGGCCGCGCACCTGCCCGTCATCCTGCTGGTCAACAAGACCGACCGTCCCGATGCGCGCATCGAGGAAGTCGTCCACGAGTCCATGGACCTGCTCCTGGGCCTCGCCTCTGACCTCGCCGACGAAGTTCCGGACCTTGATCTGGACAAGATCCTCAACGTTCCCGTTGTCTACGCCGCAGCCAAGGTAGGCCGTGCCTCCCTCGAGCAGCCGGCCGACGGCACCGCTCCGGAAAACGAAGACCTGGAGCCGCTGTTCCAGACCATCATCGAGCACATTCCGGCTCCCACGTACAACCCGAATGGTGTACTCCAGGCCCACGTCACCAACCTGGATGCCTCCCCGTTCCTGGGCCGCCTCGCACTGCTGCGTATTTACAACGGCACCCTGCGCAAGGGCCAGACCGTTGCCTGGGCGCGGGCCAACGGCGAACTCAAGAACGTCAAGATCACCGAACTCCTGGCCACCAAGGCCCTGGACCGCGTTCCCACGGAGTCTGCCGGACCGGGTGAGATTGTCGCTGTGGCAGGCATCGAGGAAATCACCATCGGTGAGACCCTGACCGACGCCGAAAACCCGCAGCCGCTGCCGCTGATCACCGTGGACGATCCCGCGATCTCCATGACCATCGGTATCAACACCTCGCCGCTGGCCGGCAAGGTCAAGGGCGCCAAGGTCACGGCACGCCAGGTGAAGGACCGCCTGGACAAGGAACTGATCGGTAACGTCTCCATCAAGGTTCTGCCCACTGAGCGTCCCGACGCCTGGGAAGTCCAGGGCCGTGGCGAGCTCGCGCTGGCCATCCTCGTTGAGCAGATGCGCCGTGAAGGCTTCGAGCTGACCGTGGGCAAGCCGCAGGTTGTCACCAGGACCATCGATGGCAAGATCCACGAGCCGATGGAACACATGACCATCGACGTGCCGGAAGAGTACCTCGGTGCTGTTACGCAGCTGATGGCCGCCCGCAAGGGCCGCATGACCAACATGGCCAACCACGGCACCGGCTGGTGCCGCATGGAGTTCATCGTTCCCGCCCGTGGCCTGATCGGCTTCCGCACGAAGTTCCTCACGGACACCCGTGGCGCCGGCATCGCGGCCTCCATCTCCGAGGGCTACGAGCCCTGGGCCGGCCCGATCGAGTACCGCACCAACGGTTCCATGATCGCGGACCGCGCCGGCGTTGTAACGCCGTTCGCCATGATCAACCTGCAGGAACGCGGCTCCTTCTTCGTGAAGCCCACCTCCGAGGTTTACGAGGGCATGATCGTCGGCGAGAACTCCCGCGCAGACGACATGGACGTCAACATCACCAAGGAAAAGAAGCTCACCAACATGCGTGCGGCCTCCTCGGACACCTTCGAGAACCTGACGCCGCCGCGCGACCTGACCCTCGAAGAGTCGCTCGAATTCGCCCGCGAGGACGAGTGCGTTGAGGTAACTCCGGAGTCCATCCGCATCCGCAAGGTCATCCTGGACACCAACGAGCGCGCCAAGGCTAACCGCGCCCGCGCAAAGGTCTAGTCACCTGGAGCACATAACTGAAACTGCCGGTACGGCAGGCGGAATTCCCGCCGTCGTACCGGCAGTTTGTTTTGTGCTTGGACTTCGCCAAATGTTTGGCCGTGATTCAGCCCCGGGCGCGCGCCGGGCGGCGTGGGGGAGCGGGTGGCACTTCCTTGGCGGCCACAACCAGTTCCAAGGGGATTACGACGTCGGCCTGCCGCGTGCGCACGGTGCAGCCGTCGTCGTCGGTGTCCACCAGATGGCCCAGCGCGTCAGTGAGGCCGCCGCCTGCGATCCGGTAGCGGACCACCACCCTGGTCCCGGGCGCTGCACGGGCCAGAAACTCTCGGGGCGTAGGCTGGGTGGGACTCACCAGTTCATACTAGGCGGCCGGCTAGGTTCGCAGGAACGGGCTGGGAGATAATAGGCTCTGAAGTCAACAGTCCGGACCGAGCGCCGGATGCAACTGCCGGCCGTCGCCGGAAACAACGTGGAGAGGCAAGGGACGTGACGTACGTAATCGCGCAGCCGTGTGTAGATGTCAAGGACAAGGCATGTATTGAGGAATGCCCGGTCGACTGCATCTATGAGGGTGAGCGTTCGCTGTACATCCATCCGGATGAGTGCGTCGACTGTGGTGCCTGCGAGCCGGTGTGCCCGGTGGAGGCCATCTATTACGAGGATGACACCCCCGATGAGTGGGCTGACTACTACAAGGCCAACGTGGAGTTCTTCGATGACCTTGGGTCGCCTGGCGGTGCCGCCAAGATCGGCAACACGGGCAAGGACCACCCGATGATTGCCGCGCTGCCCCCGCAGAACCAAGACCACTGAGCCGGGTACCCCGGTGACCGCAGCGGTGAACAATTTTGGCCTGAGCCTGCCCGATTACCCGTGGGAGGCCATGGCGCCCTATCTGGCCAGGGCTTCGGAGCATCATGGCGGGGCCGTAAACCTCTCCATTGGAACTCCGGTTGACCCTACTCCGGCGTTGATCCAGGAGGCACTCAAGGCCGCCGCTGACGCACCGGGCTACCCGACCGTCCATGGCACCATCCCGCTGCGGGAAGCCATTGCCGGGTGGTTCGAACGCCGCCGCGGCGTTCCGGGCCTGGACCCGCGGAATGTCATGCCCACCGTAGGTTCCAAGGAACTGGTGGCGTGGCTGCCGCTCCTGCTGGGGCTCCAGCCGGGCGACGTCGTCGTCCGTCCCAAGGTGGCCTACCCTACTTATGACATCGGGGCCACGCTCGCTGGCGTCACGTCGGTGGCCACGGACAACCTGGACGAACTTGATGAAGTGACGCGCTCACGCGTGCGGCTGATCTGGGTGAATTCCCCGGGCAACCCCACCGGAAGCGTCAGGAATGTTGATTCGCTGAAGGCTCTCGTCGCGCAGGCCAGGGACCTCGGTGCCGTTGTCGCGTCTGATGAATGCTATGCGGAACTTGGCTGGGGTGCCTGGGATGTCCAGCGCGGCGGTGAGCCGGTACCCAGCGTCCTGGATCCACGCGTCGCAGGTGGGTCCCATGAAGGCCTGCTGGCCGTGTACTCCCTAAGTAAACAGTCCAATATTGCTGGCTACCGTGCTGCTTTCGTAGCAGGCGATGCGGACATCATGGCCAACCTGGTTAACAGCCGAAAGCACGCGGGCATGATCGTGCCCTACCCCGTGCAGGAAGCCATGCGCGTGGCATTGGGTGACGACGCCCACGTCCTGGCCCAGAAGGACCTTTACCGCGGACGCCGGGAACGGCTGGTGCCTGCGCTGCTGCAGTTCGGCCTGGAGATCAAAGAATCCGAGGCGGGGCTGTACCTATGGTCCACCGCCGGCGAGAGCACGTGGGAGACCGTGGGCCGTCTTGCGGACCGCGGCATCGTGGTGGGGCCTGGCGTCTTCTATGGCGATGCGGGCAACGGGTTTGTACGCGTTGCCCTGACGGGAAGCGATGAACGCATCGACGCGGCCGTGTCGCGGCTTGCGGCAGCCCCGTAACAATGATGTGACTCGCGCCACAAGATGGGCATTTTAGGGCATTTTCGAACGACGCCGATTAGTGACACCCGCCAAGGGGCTGTACTTTTTAAGTGACTATCAATGGTGGCTTTCTACAAGAAGGCAGCCCGGGTGTTGGAATCCTGGATGTACAGGGACAGTGCGCGGCTCACCGGATGTTGGATCAAGCTTTCGACAGAGGCCCAGACGCCTCATGAAGGGGACTCCATGACTGAGACCAACAGCGCAACCCTGCTCCACGCAGGAGGCGAGCTAAAGCTCCCGCGCATCCAGGTTATTGAAGGAAACGAAGGTTACGACGTTTCCAAACTGCTGAAGCAGACGGGCGCAGTCACCTTTGACCCCGGCTTCATGAACACCGCGGCTACCACCTCGGCGATCACCTACATCGATGGCGATGCGGGCATCCTGCGTTACCGCGGATACCCCATCGAGCAGCTGGCGCAGCACTCCAGCTTCCTCGAGGTCTCCTACCTGCTGATCTACGGAAACCTGCCCAGCGCCACGGAGCTGGAAGAGTTCGACCAGAAGATCCGCCGCCACACCCTGCTGCACGAAGAGCTGAAGGGCTTCTTCAGCGGGTTCCCGCGGGATGCCCACCCGATGCCTGTACTGTCATCGGCCGTGTCAGCGCTGTCCACGTTCTACCAGGACTCCCTGGACCCGTTCAACGCCGAGCAGGTGGAAGTCTCCACCATCCGCCTCATGGCCAAGATGCCGGTCATCGCTGCCTACGCGCACAAGAAGTCCATCGGCCAGCCCATGCTGTACCCGGACAACTCCCACAACCTCGTTGAGAACTTCATGCGCCTGAGCTTCGGCCTCCCCGCCGAGCAGTATGAAGTGGACCCGGTCATCGCCAAGGCGCTGGATCTCCTCCTGATCCTGCACGCTGACCACGAACAGAACTGTTCCACCTCCACGGTGCGCTTGGTTGGTTCCTCCAACGCCAACCTCTTTGCATCGGTATCGGCAGGCATCAATGCCCTCTTCGGCCCGGCCCACGGTGGCGCGAACGAGGCAGTGCTGAAGATGCTCCGCCAGATCCAGGCCGACGGCACCAAGCCCGAGGACTACATGGAGAAGGTCAAGAACAAGGAAGACGGCGTCCGCCTGATGGGCTTCGGACACCGCGTCTACAAGAACTACGATCCGCGAGCCAAGATCGTCAAGGCAACAGCCCACGAGATCCTCAGCAAGCTTGGCGGCAACGACGAACTGCTGGACATCGCCATGCGCCTGGAAGAGAAGGCGCTCAATGATGATTACTTCATCCAGCGCAAGCTCTACCCGAACGTGGACTTCTACACCGGCCTCATCTACAAGGCCATGGGCTTCCCCGAGAAGATGTTCACGGTGCTCTTCGCGATCGGCCGCCTGCCGGGCTGGATCGCGCAGTGGCGTGAAATGATCAGCGACCCCAACACCAAGATCGGCCGCCCGCGCCAGCTGTACATCGGCGAGCCCGAGCGCGATTACCCGGTCCGCTGACGCCACCGGCTCCTACAGAATAACGACGGCGGGCCCCCCCCCAACCCACGTGGGGGGCCCCCCGCGGTGAAGAACCCAAAGCGAACCATAAAAGCCATTACCCCACCCACAGTTCGTGGGT
>NZ_JBBCBS010000003.1:271756-488060 GCF_037203945.1 Pseudarthrobacter sp. CCNWLW207
GGTTTACAGGGGCGCGCCGGCGCGCTTTCACCGGGCCCGCGGCCCCCCCGGCCCCCTACCCACACCCGCCGGCGGCCGCCCCCCTCCCCCCGGGGGGCGGCCGCCGTCGTTCATGACCCAAAGGCTACCCTTCTCAGCCTTTCCCGCAGCCAGATTGCGTGGCTTTTGAGCGGCCGGCGAAACGGAAAGCCCGGAATTCCGCTGAACCGAATTTTCGGGTCAGCTAAGAGTCACGCATTTGCGCTGCCCGTGGCCGCTTTTTGTACCTTAGATGCTAGGAGTTGTAACCCTGGGGGTTGTTTTTCTGCCAGCGCCAGTGGTCCTCGCACATCTGGTCGACAGTTTTGGTGGTGGACCAGCTGAGGTCGGCCAGGGCTGAGTGGGGGTCGGCCCAGAACGCTGGGAGGTCGCCGGCCCGGCGGCCGGTGATCTCGTAGGGGATGGGCTGGCCCACGGCTTTTTCGAAGGAGCGCAGGACTTCCAGGACGGAGGAGCCCTTGCCGGAGCCGAGGTTCCAGCGGAACACTCCGGCGCGGTCCGCGACGTGGTTCAGCGCAGCGACGTGGCCTTCGGCGAGGTCGACGACGTGGATGTAGTCCCGCAGGCAGGTTCCGTCGGGAGTGTCGTAGTCGCCGCCGAAGACCATGAGCTTGTCGCGGCGCCCCACGGCTACCTGGGCGATGAACGGAACCAGGTTGTTGGGGATGCCCTGGGGGTCCTCGCCGATGCGGCCGGAGGGGTGTGCGCCGACGGGGTTGAAGTAGCGAAGCAGGGCGATGTGCCAGCGGGGATCGGCGTCGCCGAGGTCAGAGAGGATGTCCTCGATCTGTTCCTTGGTCCGGCCGTAGGGGTTGTTGGCGCCGATTTCCATTTTCTCGACGTAGGGGATGGGGTTGTGTTCGCCGTACACGGTGGCCGAGGAGCTGAAAACGAGCGAGCGGACGTCGTGGCGGTCCATGACCCGGATGAGGTTCAGGGTGCCCACGAGGTTGTTGTAGTAGTACTTGAGGGGTTCGCGGACTGATTCCCCTACCGCTTTCAGGCCGGCGAAGTGGATGACGGCGTCAATCCCGCCCTTGGCGAACACTCCTTCGACGGCTGCCTCGTCCACCAGATCCACGTTATGGAATTCGGCCGTTTTTCCGCTGAGCTCTGCAACCCTGCGCAGGGACTCCTCGCTGGAGTTAGCCAGGTTGTCGATCACCACTACGTCATGGCCGGCTTCCTGCAGGGATAAAACAGTGTGGGAGCCGATGTACCCGGTGCCACCAGTGACCAGAATTTTCATGCCTCAACGCTATCCCACTTCATGCCCCGTGCGCCCGGTCATTCCGGATGCCGGTCATGGACCGGTCCGGAAGTAGCGCAGCGGGATTACGCCTATAAAGCACAACTGTGTTAAAAAAGAGGAGTGCCTAAAATCGTGGACGCCGAAGCCCGGCGTGGGGAAGTTGTCGACGCCGTTTTCCGGATCATTGCCGTAGATGGCCTGGAGCGCGCGTCGCTCCGCGAGGTCGCCGATGAGGCCGGGCTCGCCGTCGGCTCTGTCCGGCACTATTTTGCGAGCAGCGAGGAACTGCTGGGCTACTCGTTTGCCGCCGTCATTGACCGGATCATCTTCCGTGTCTCCCGTGCGCTGGACACGGTGGAACAACACACAGCTGGCACGGTGGAACACCACGAGGCCGTATTAACACTGCTGTGTGAACTGTTGCCGCTGGACGAAGAGCGTGCCGTGGATGCCTGCGTCTGGATGGCTTTCAAGAACGCAGCCCGCATCCGGCCTTTCCTGGCTGCCGAGGCCGACCGGAGCCACCGCGGGGTGGCTGCCGTGGTGGGCCGGCTGGTCACGGACCTCGTGCCGGATGATGGCAACGGGCAGCAGTCACTGGTCATCGAAGCCGAAAGGCTCCTTGCCACCATTGACGGCCTGTGCATGCACGCGCTGCTGCAGCCCGAGTGGATGACCGCACAGATGTGCCGGGACGTCCTGGAGCGCCATATCGCGGGCATGTCCGCTGGTCAGGCCGTTAACGTCAGGCAGCTTCGGGAATAGACTGGGAGCCGGGGGAAGCAGATCCGGAACACAAAGCCGGTACAGCGCACGCCACGGGAGGAATAGGGATGCATCACACAGGCGGTTCCGGCTGGCAGATAACCATGGATACGTCAGGTCCCATGATGATCGCCCTGTACGTGCGAGATGCCGCCGGACTGGACGGGGCCGGCCGTCCCGCCCTGTCCCATGCCGCCCCGAAGATCCGCCATGCGGACCACTCCCATCTC
The DNA here is from genome assembly GCF_037203945.1 of Pseudarthrobacter sp. CCNWLW207. Classification (NCBI taxonomy): domain Bacteria; kingdom Bacillati; phylum Actinomycetota; class Actinomycetes; order Micrococcales; family Micrococcaceae; genus Pseudarthrobacter; species Pseudarthrobacter sp. CCNWLW207. Next base: position 274,043 of record NZ_JBBCBS010000003.1, read on the forward strand.
ACTGCCGAAGTGGGTGGGCTTAGTGCACTCAAGACGGAGTGGGAAGCCTGGTGGGACCAGTTGCTCAAGTCCTATCCCCAGATGTCGCCGGAGCTGACGCCGCCCACCTTTGAGGCCTTCGGCAACTCCCCGGCGCTGCAGCGTGTCCTGCAGGCGCACTTCGGGGCCGCCCTGACGTGGGCACGGGAGCGCCGCAGCGAATATGCCGAGTTGGAGGCGGAAAGGGTGGCCAGCGGCTCCGACCAGTTGCTCGATGACATGGTCGATGACCGCCTCATGGAAATTGGCAGGGGTTCCCGGGACTTCAACCTGACCATTATTGAACTGCCCCTGAACGAGCAACGGGCGTGGTACCTGGAACCGGACAAGATCATCATGAGCCACGAGCTGATGTCCCAGCCCGAGCTCTTCCGCAGTTACGTCCAGCCAGTCGTGGAAATGCTCGTCTGAGCACGTCCTGCTAAAACCTCGGCCGCCGGAGGAGCTTAGCTGTCGATGGGAGGCGAGACGGTTATCCGTACCTGGCTGTCGGCGGCATCGGAGACCTGCCATCCGTCGTCTCCGCGGCTCCAGCTTCGCCCGGCAACCTCCACATTGATGACTGCAAGGCCCTTGGCGTTGGCAACAGCCCAATGGGCCACCGACCACGCCCGGGCGCCGCTTGCCTCAATGGTCAGCGTTTGCGCCTCCGCCGTGGTGTCCAGGGCGCCATAAGCCTGGGACAACTCGGCGGCCACTCGGGCGGGGTCGCCCGGAGCGTCAGGGGAGCGCAGCGTGCAGTTCACCGCTTCCGGCGACTGGCCCGTCAGTCCGGAGGCGAAGTACCGGCCCATTTCCTCGTGCTGGGCATATGCGTCGGGGTATGCGGAGCGTTGCACCCGTTGGGCGGCGTCGGTGATTTCCAGGGATTCGTAGCCCGGTACCTTGACCAGTGCGTCGTAGAACGCGTTGGCCGCGTAGTAGGGGTCCATGATCTGTGCCTCCGTCCCCCATCCCTGGGACGGTCTCTGCTGGAACAGCCCCCGCGAATCCGGACCGGCCTGGTCACCGTGGCCGATGTTGCGCAGTTTGGATTCCTGCATGGCAGTGGCCAGGGCGATGCTTGCGGCGCGCGGCGGAAGCCCGCGCTGGACCGCGACGGCGGTGATCAGGGACGCGTTGACCGCCTGGTCAGTAGCCAGTTCCGCCGTCTGGGAGCCAACCACGGCTGTGCAGCGCTCTGAGACCAGGGTCTCGGAGCGCTGCAGAAACGAAACAGCCGTGTAAACCCCGCCTCCTACCAGTGCCAGAGTGAGGAGCAGCACCACAGGTCGCCGGAGGCCACGTTTACGTGCCACTGAAGGATGAGGTGCGGGGCTCAGTTGGCGTGCAGGGCGTTGTTGAGTTCCACGGTCTGGCCCTTGCGGGGGAGGACCTCCACAGCGCCTGTGGTGGAGTTGCGCCGGAACAGGAGGTTGGGAACACCGGACAACTCAACGGCCTTGACCACTTTCGTGGTGTCCTCGCCGTCGGCGTCCTTCGGGCCGATCACGCGAACGCGCGTGCCGGCAGTGACATAGAGGCCGGCTTCCACCACAGAGTCATCACCGATGCTGATTCCGACGCCGGAGTTGGCGCCCAGCAGCACGCGCTCGCCAATGGCGATCTTTTCCTTGCCGCCGCCGGACAGGGTGCCCATGATGGACGCGCCGCCTCCGACGTCGCTGCCGTCACCGGCGACTACACCGGCGGAGATCCGGCCTTCCACCATCGAGGTCCCCAGCGTGCCGGCGTTGAAGTTCACAAAGCCCTCGTGCATCACCGTGGTTCCTTCGGCGAGGTGGGCACCGAGGCGGACGCGGTCGGCGTCGGCGATCCTGACTCCGGTGGGTACCACGTAGTCCACCATGCGCGGGAATTTGTCGACGCCGAAAACGGTGACGGCGCCGCGCTTGCGCAGCTTGGCGCGGGTCAGTTCGAAGCCTTCCACGGCGGCGGGGCCGAAATTGGTCCAGACGACGTTGGGGAGTTTGCCGAACACGCCGTCAAGGTTGATGGTGTTGGGCTTCACCAGGCGGTGCGACAGCAGGTGCAGGCGCAGGTACGCGTCAGCTGTGTCTGCCGGTGCCTCATCCAGGTTTATCTGGACGAAAACCACTTTCTGCTCGGTTCCACGGTCGGCGTCGGCCCCGTTCTTCGCGATTTCAGTCAGGGTGGGGTCAGCGTTTTCGACTGCCCGCAGGCTCTCCGCGGCCACGCCAAGGGCGGGGGCCGGGAACCAGACATCCAGGACGGTGGCGTTGGCATTTTCCACGCCGTTTTCGTCACCAGGGGCGGTGGCGATGGTGGCGACTCCGAAGCCATAGGCGGAGCGGGCATCAACAGTTGCGTTCTGGTTTTCGGGCACGGCAGAAGTAGCGGTCTCAGTCATGGGCCCAGTCTATCGAGAGCCGGACCCCGGGTTCGAACTAGACTGGCTTCGTGACTGCCGAAACTGCTCCTGACGCTTCCATCCTGCCGCTCGACGTCCACCAGGACGTTGCCCTCCTCACCGCCGCCATCATGGACATCAACAGTGTCTCCGGCAACGAGACGGAGTTGGCCGACGCCGTTGAGGCCGCCCTGCGAGCCATCCCGGAACTGCACGTGGTGCGCGACGGCGACTCCTTGATTGCACGCACGGAATTGGGTCGGCCGGAACGGGTCATCCTTGCCGGTCACCTGGACACCGTTCCGCTGCCAACCACCGAGGGCGCGCGTGGCACTGTCCCGTCGAGCTGGGAGTCCGGTATTCCGGGCGAAGGGGTCCTCTATGGACGCGGAGCCACGGACATGAAGGGCGGCGTTGCGGTCCAGCTGGCCCTGGCAGCCACCATGTTCGACGGCGGCGCGGTACCCAGTCGCGATGTCACCTTTGTCTTCTACGACCACGAGGAAGTGGAAGCGGTCAAGAGCGGGCTGGGCCGCTTGGTCCGCAATTACGGCGGGCTCCTGGGTGGCGATTTTGCCATCCTCCTGGAGCCAACCCACGGAACGGTGGAGGGCGGGTGCAACGGGACCAGCCGTTTTGAGGCCACCACGGTGGGGGAGGCAGCGCATTCCGCCCGCGCCTGGATGGGCAAGAACGCCATCCACGCCGTGGCCCCGATCCTGGCCAGGCTGGCTGCCTACGAACCGCAGACCGTCAACGTTGATGGACTGGACTACCGGGAGAGCCTCAACGCCGTGAAGATCAACGGCGGCATGGCAGGCAATGTCATTCCGGACCGCTGCGTGGTGGAGATCAACTACCGCTTCGCCCCTGACAAGACGCCTGACCAGGCGGAGGCCCACGTGCGCGAACTGCTCGAAGGCTTCGACGTCGTGCGCACCGATGCTGCCGCGGGCGCGCGTCCCGGCCTGAATCATCCCGCTGCCGCGTCCTTCGTAGCCGCCGTCGGGGCCGAGCCGAAACCCAAATACGGGTGGACCGACGTCGCACGCTTCAGCGAACTCGGCATCCCGGCCGTGAACTTCGGGCCGGGTGACCCGCTGCTGGCGCACAAGGACAACGAACACGTTGACGCGGACGCCATCCGCGAATGCCTGCGCGCACTGCGGAGCTGGCTGGCGGCCTAGTCCGCAATGCAGAAAGGGTCCGCAGCCAGCTGGCTGCGGACCCTTTCTGCACGCTGGAGGAAGCAGCCTACTTGGGTTCGCGTACCTCGGGAAGTTCCGGGGCGACGACGGCGGTTGGCGCCTTGGCCACGCCACCCGCGGCTTTCTTGGAACCACGGCGCTCGATCCAGACCGCGATCCGGGACACGCAGATGTTGATCGCGATGTAGATGGCGGCAGCTACGAAGAAGATCGGGAACAGGAACGCGTTGCCAAGGAAGTCTGCCATGACCTGGACTGCGCGCAGGAGCTCGCCGTAGGCCACAATGTAGCCAAGCGACGTGTCCTTCAGGAGTACTACCAGTTGGGCCACCAGAGATGGCATCATCCGGCGGACAGCCTGTGGCAGTTCGATCAGCATGCGGGACTGGAAGCTGGTGAGCCCGATGGTCAGGCCCGCCTCCCTCTGGCCCTTGGGCAGCGACTGAATACCGGCCCGGATGATTTCACCGAAGATCGCGGCGTTGTACAGGACAAGCCCGGCAATCACGGCAACGAAGGAGCTTGTGCCGAAAACCAGCAGCACGAAGAGCATCATGAGGACAACGGGCATGCCGCGCAGGAACTCAAGGACTATCCGCGTGGGTATCCGGATCCAGTCAACGAGTGAGATCCGGAGCAGGCAAAGCATCAGCCCGAGCGGAAACGCGATCACTGCGGCGATCGCAGCGGCACTGAGCGTGGCCCCGATGCCGCTTGCGAGCAGTGTCCAGACGTCGGCGCGGGTGAAGATCGCCCAGCGCCGTCCTTCAAAGATGCCCTGCTGGGTGAGGGTCATGACAATCCATGCGAGCAGGCCAAGGATGAGGACGGTTCCAATGACGGAACCGATCAGGGAGACCCGGCGTGCCTTGGGGCCGGGAACGTCGTAGAGAACTGATGTCATCGGGCAATCGCCACCTTTCGTTCCACCGTGCTGGCCAGGATGCCCAGCGGAACGGTGAGGAGCAGATAGAAGAACGCCACGCCGAGAAGCACGGCCATGACCTGGTCGCCGTTGGCGTTAGCCATCTGGCGGCCGTAGCCGAAAAGTTCGAGTACAAAGAACGCGCCGGCGACCGAGGAGTTCTTCACGAGGGCAATCAGGATGTTGATCAGCGGCGGGATCACCGTCCGAAGGGCCTGCGGCAGGATGATGAAAGAGAGCACCTGCCCGAACTTCATGCCGATACTGCGCGCGGCCTCTGCCTGGCCGACCGGCACACTGTTGACGCCGGAGCGCACGGCTTCGGCGATGAAAGCCGCAGTGTAGGCGCTGAGGGCGATGATAGCGGCGACTTCGAACTGCTGGAAGGTCACCCCGAGCCGCGGCAGGACTACTGCGGCGAAAAAGAAGGCAATGGTCAGCGGCGTGTTCCGGAGGACCTCCACGTACACGGTGCTGAAGCCGCGCAACGCCGCAACGGGGGAGACCCGGGCGGCAGCCAGGAGGGTTCCGACTATCAGGGCGATGATCCCGGAGACGACAGACAGGAAAAGAGTGCGGAGAAGGCCTTCCCAATACAGGGGGAGGTTTTCAATGATGACTTCCATAGGATCCTTCGGCTCTGGGCGTAGGCGGTCGAAAAAAGAGGTGGCGGCTTCCGGGGGATCAGCTGTGCAATAACATCCCCCGGAAACCGCCGCTGTTACCTAGTAACGGTCGAGGGCGGGAAGTTCAGGAGCGGTCTTGATGACCGAACCCGCGGTTGCTTCCCAGGCCTTCTTGTAGGATCCGTCTTCCTCGAAGGCTTCCAGCTGGTCGTTGATCCAGTTGCGGAACTCGGTGTCATCCTTCTTCAGGCCGATGCCGTAAGGCTCCTTGGTGAAGGTTTCGTCGGAGGCGAGCTTGAAGGCATCCGGCTCCTTGTCCACGAAGCCGGCCAGGATCACGTTGTCCGTGGTGATGGCTTCAACCTGCTTGTTGCGGAGCGGTTCCAGGCAGTCTGAATACTTGCCGGCCGGGGCGAGTATCGCTCCATACTTGTCCACAATGGTGGCGGCAGGGGTGGAGCCGGTCACGGAGCAGACCTTCTTGCCCTTGACGTCTTCCGGCTTCTTGATGGAGTCGTTGTCCTTGTTGACCATCAGTGCCTGGCCGGCCTCATAGTACGGACCCGCGAAGCTGACGACCTCTTTGCGCTTGGCGTTGATGGTGTAGGTGGCGATGACAATGTCCACCCTGCCCTGTTCAATGAAGGGCTCCCGGTTGGCCGACTGTGTCTCGGACCATTCGATCTTGTCTGCGGGAATGCCGAGCTTGGCTGCGATCAGCTTGCCAATCTCGACGTCGAAGCCGACGGGCTTGCCGTCCAGGCCCACCTGGCCGAAGAGCGGCTGGTCGTACTTTGTACCAATTTTGATGGTGCCGGCCGAGGCCAGCTTCTCCATGGTGGTGCCAGCAGCGAATGTGGGCTTCTCGGCAACGGTGGGATCGGCGGTGGTGCCGGGCGTGGTTCCGCCGCAGGCGCTCAGGGACAACGCCAAGGCTGCGGTAGCCGCCACGAAGAACGACTTCCGGCGGGTCATAAATGCCTTCATGACATTCCTTTCATTGGTCGGCCGCGGGTCACGGCCTGGGTGCGAACTGGAGTGTGTGCGTTCGATGGTTGAATCAGTGGGTAAGCAGCTTGGACAGGAAGTCCTTTGCGCGGTCGCTCTGGGGGTTGGTGAAGAACTCTTCCGGCTTGGCGTCCTCCACGATCTGGCCGTCAGCCATAAAGACCACGCGGTCCGCGGCCTTCCGGGCGAAGCCCATCTCGTGGGTCACCACCACCATGGTCATGCCTTCCTTGGCCAGCTGGATCATGACATCCAGGACCTCGTTGATCATCTCGGGGTCAAGCGCCGAGGTGGGCTCGTCGAAGAGCATGACCTTCGGTTTCATGGCCAGGGCGCGGGCGATTGCTACACGCTGCTGCTGGCCGCCGGAAAGCTGCGCCGGCAGCTTGGGAGCCTGGTGTCCCACGCCTACCCGCTCCAGCAATGCCATGGCTTCCTTGTCGGCCTGGGCCTTGGCGACGCCCTTGACCTTGATGGGACCAAGGGTGACGTTCTCAAGGATGGTTTTGTGCGCGAACAGGTTGAAGGACTGGAAGACCATCCCGACGTCGGCGCGGAGCTGGGCGAGTTCCTTCCCCTCCTCCGGCAGCACTTTTCCATCAATGCTGATCGTGCCGCCCTCGATTGTTTCGAGGCGGTTGATGGCACGGCACAGCGTGGACTTGCCGGAGCCGGAGGGCCCAATGACAACAACCACTTCGCCCTTGCGGACATGGAGGTTGATGTCTTTGAGAACGTGCAGCTGACCGTAATGCTTATTCACACCATTCAGGGAGACGAGCGCATCGCCGGGCACATGAGTAGTCATAGGAAGAATCTAGCGAACAAAGACCTCTTATGACGGGAATCACGCCAAGTTCGTGCGGATCGTGATTCAAGAGATACCTGCCGCTGGTGTGCCCGCCGTGGCGCTAGCCTTGTGTGATGAGCATCAACGCAGATCCGGCCAAAACTTCCCAGCCGCGCCGTAAGGGGCCCCTTGAACTCCGCCGCAAACAGGCGGCCGTGGAAATGTCTGATCAGCATTTGCTTGACACCAAGGGTGCCGGGCAGTTCGTCCACACCGATCCGTGGCGTGTGATGAGGATTCAAAGCGAGTTCGTTGAAGGCTTCGGGGCCTTGGCAGACCTGGGCCCGGCGGTCAGCGTTTTCGGTTCCGCCCGGACCAAGCCGGGGAGCCCTTACTACGAGATGGGCGTGGAAGTGGGCCGGAAACTCGCGGAGGCGGGCGTGGCTGTGATTACCGGAGGCGGTCCCGGTTCCATGGAAGCCGCCAACCGGGGGACCGTTGAGGGAAACGGAGTGTCGGTGGGATTGGGTATCGAACTTCCCTTTGAACAGGGCCTCAACCAATGGGTGGACCTCGGCATCAACTTCCGGTACTTCTTTGCGCGCAAGACGATGTTCGTGAAGTATGCCCAGGGCTTCATTGTCCTTCCAGGCGGGCTGGGGACGCTGGACGAATTGTTCGAAGCAATGGTGCTGGTCCAGACGCGGAAGGTCACCTCCTTCCCCATTGTCTTGCTCGGTGTCGACTTCTGGGGTCCGATGATCGAGTGGATCAAGGGCACACTGGTGGCCGAGGGCATGGTTTCCGAGAAGGACCTGGACCTGATCCAGGTTGTTGACGATGCCGCCGACGCCGTGGACCGAGTGCTCCACGGCACTGTCCAGGTACCGTCCAACGGCGAGCAGCGGCCCGAATAGCAGGTTGTCCGCGATCTGGCACGATTGATGCTGTGAGCTTCTTCCTGGTTTTCCTGGCCATCGTGCTGGTTGGCGCCGTCGTGGGGGCCGGTGCCGGCGGCCCTTCCAGCATCTTCCGGCGCGGCCGCCCGGGCGCCGTGCGGGAAAGCGGACTCCTCGACACCGGCTTCGAGCAGCCCGTGGCAAACCTTCCGCCAGTCCTGCTACCCGCCGATGCGGCGCCGGCCGACGTCGACCGCGTCCGCTTTTCCCTGGGCCTGCGCGGTTACCGCATGGACCAGGTGGACCAGGTGCTTGATGAGCTTCGCGACCAGCTCGCCGCCAAGCGCGGGGAAGTGGAGCAACTGACTGCGCGGCTTGTTGAGGCACAGCGTGTGATTCAGAACCCGGCGGACACGGACCTGGAACCGCAACAGGCAGCGGAACCGACACCGCAACAGGGACCGGAACAGGCACCGCCGGGCCCGGGCCGGAGCCCGGCGGAGGACGGGGCTTGAGCACGGACACTGGAAGCAGGCAGGGCTTCGCCTCCTCGATCAGCGCACTGGCGACACGGGCCGGAGGAGCAGTCCGGCACTGGCCGTGGTGGCTTCAGGTTTCAGCCCTCTACGTGGCGGCCAGGCTGGTCAGCGCAGGTATCTTCGTGGCTGCAGCCCGGCACCAGGGAACAAATCCCTGGTTCCCTGCCAAGCCGGACTACTGGAACTTCATCAATATCTGGGACGCGCGGTGGTACGGCGAGGTCATCAGCAACGGCTACCCGGCGGTCCTCCCCGTTGACGCGGCCGGCAATGTCCAGGAAAACGCCTGGGCGTTCTACCCGCTTTTCCCTTTCCTCGGCGGGGCACTTTCAGCGCTGACCGGCATCGCGCCGGAAGCGTCGCTGGCACTCATCGCGATGTTCTCAGGGTTGATGGCAGCCCTGGTCCTCTACAGCCTGTTTCGCCACCGGGTGACGCACGGCACAGCCATTTGGGCAGTGGCGTTCTTCGCGACCTTCCCCGTTTCCGGGATACTCCAGGTGCCCTATGCCGAGCCATTGACCATCCTCCTTCTGGTTGCGGCGCTGCTGCTGCTGGTAAGGCGGCAGTACTACCTCGCGATGCCCGTGGTGCTGCTCATGAGCCTCTCCCGGCCGGTGGGGGTGCCATTTGCCGCCATGGTTGGAGTGCTGTTTATCTGCCGGCTGGTGCAACGAGGCCGTGGTGAACAGGACTCCCAGGTGCACAGCCGGCGGGAGCTGGGCGCCCTGGCTGGCCTGACCGCCGTCAGCGGAGCCGCCGCTCTCATCTGGCCTGCCGCCGCCTGGGCCGCTACCGGTGATATCGAGGCGTACACCAGGACGGAGACGGTCTGGCGGGGTCACGACCTCGTGCCGTTCAAGCCATGGTTCGACACAGGCATCCAGCTCTTTGGGCCAGTACTGGGCGTGGTTGCGCCGTTCGTTTTTGCCGGGCTGTTCACGCTGATGCTCTTCAGCCCTCCGGTACTGAAACTCGGTGTTGAACTCCGTTTGTGGTGCGCCTGCTACATGGGATACCTGTTGCTGTTCCTGCATCCCCAGACCAGCACGTTCAGGATGCTGCTTCCGCTTTTTCCGCTGGCCCTCGCTGCAGCGGTGTTGTCCCGCTCCAAGGCCTACCGCGGCACAGTGATCGTGATGTTTGTTATTTTGCAGATCGTCTGGATTGTCTGGCTGTGGGCCTGGGCCCAACTGCCCGGAGGCGGCGACTATCCGCCGTGATTGCCCGCCCTGCCTCGGCGGCGGAGTGCAGGAAAGCGACGCGGCCGGAAATGTCCATCGATTAGCTACGTGCGGGTAATTACGGGATAATAGTAAGTAAGCAAGGACAAAAGCATTCAGAATATGTTCAGCCATGGCGGTGCCCACGCGTGCCGCCATAGCGGCTTGATTGACCATGCGGACACAGCCCGTCCGGGCTGATATGTCCTGGACTAATTGGAGGGGAAATTCCTCATGGCGGCTATGAAACCACGCACCGGCGACGGCCCTATGGAAGTCACCAAGGAGGGCCGCAGCCTGATTATGCGTGTGCCGCTCGAAGGTGGCGGACGGCTTGTTGTTGAACTCAATGCAGCGGAAGCGGCAAACCTTAAGGAATGCCTCGTAGGCGTTACCGAATAATCTCGCTGGGCCAGGGTCCGCAGCCTTAGGGCGGCGGGCCCTGGCCTTTTTCCTGGCCGGGGCTATTCCCGGGCGTGGCTATTCTTGGCCGCCTATTTCTTGACCGCGACCAAAAGGCCGTCGCCGGTAGGAAGCATGCTGGAGGCGAGCCGCTCGTCGTCGCGGATGGTTTTGCCCACCTGGCGGAGCACAACCGTGGTGGCATCCCTGTTGGCAGGGTTGGCCACCCGATCTTTGTCCAGGGCGTCGTTGATGATCAGCAGCCCCCTGGACTTCAGCAGGCGGACAGCCTGTTCCACGTAACCCGGCAGGCCCGGCTTGTCGGCGTCGATGAAGACGAGGTCGTAGGCGGAGTCGGTGAGCCGCGGCAGGACGTCACCGGCACGTCCGGAGATAGTGCGCGTGCGGTTGGCAGGGCTGCCTGCCTCCGAGAACGCCTCCCGTGCCGCTTTCAGGTGTTCAACGTCCACATCAATGGTGGTCAGCACGGACTGGGGCCCCAGGCCGCGCAGGAGGCAGACACCGGAAACTCCTGCTCCAGTACCGATTTCGACGGCGGTCTGCGCCTTGGAGGACGCTGCCAGGACCGTCAGGACGGCGCCTACGCCGCGTCCGATCGGGGTCACTCCCAGCTCAAAGGAGCGTTCGCGTGCACGAAGCATGACTTCATCCTCTGCGGGCAGATCTTCTGCATAGGACCAGCTCGTGGACTTGTCGGCGCTCATGGGTGATTTCGCTTTCTGGGCGGCAGGGGAGTGTTGAATACAGCCTACTGTGTCTTAAGGCACGGACGCCGGATCCCGGGGGTTGCGCCTTTGGCAGAAGTGGCTTGCCAATCAGGAAATTCCCAGCCAACTTTGAAATGATGGAGATCCGCTCATCCATACGGTGATCGGCGCCGAACCAGAGATGTCAACAGTATCCGGGCGTTAGCTTATCCACGAGGGGAGTGGACGATGTCAGCATCAGTTGTGGCACCTGTCCCTGCATCACAAGATCCTGCGGTCGAATGGGTCAGGCCAACCTGGGAAGAAGTGGTTGCCAACCATTCCGCGAAAGTCTATCGGCTGGCCTACCGCCTGACCGGAAACAAGTTCGACGCCGAAGACCTCACCCAGGAGGTCTTTGTCCGGGTCTTCAGGTCACTGGAAAACTTCAAACCTGGCACGTTGGACGGCTGGCTGCACCGCATCACCACCAACCTCTTCCTGGATCAGGCACGGCGGAAGAGCCGCATCCGTTTTGACGCGCTGGCGGAGGACGCCGAATCCCGGATCCCGGGCCGCGAACCGGGGCCGGAGCAGAGCTTCGAACTGAACAACCTGGACCTCGACGTGCAGGCCGCACTGGAGGAGCTTCCGCCGGACTTCCGCGCGGCAGTTGTGCTGTGCGACCTCGAGGGCCTGTCCTACGACGAAGTTGCAGCGGCGCTTGGCGTCAAGCTGGGGACCGTGCGTTCGCGCATCCACCGCGGCCGGACCATGCTGCGTGAGAAGCTCGCGCACCGGGACCCACGGCCGCAGCACTCGCGCAAGCCGAAGCTTTCGATGCCACGCATCGCCAGCATTCTCTGATCGGCCTCATGACTCCCGACAACCCGCTGTTCCGCAGGCATCCCCGGACCGACAGCCACCTTAAGAGCTGCCCGGAGTGCGCCTCGGCCATGCGTCGCGAACGCCAGTACATCGAAAGACTGCGGGAAGCGTCCATCCCGCCTGCCAGCCAGGATCTCACGGCCCGCCTGCTGCAGCAGACGCATGTCCTTGCCATGGCCTCCTGCGAGCCGTCACGCAGTCCGCACCGCGGAGCGAAGATCCTGGCCTTCGCAGCCGGCGGAACGGCGGCGGCTGCCGGGGTCCTTGCCGCAAGCGCTTTCGCCCTGGCCGGCGACCCGTTGCCGATGGCTGCCAGTTCGGCCGCTGGCAGCTTTGTACAGCAGCCCGCCAAGGTGCCCGCCGACGGCCGGGAGCTGAGCGCCGGACAACTTGCAGGACTGCGCCTGGAAGGCTGGGTGTGTCCTGAGCTGGAGTCTTTGGGCTTTCACGTTCTTTCTGCCAGGGCAACCACCCTGGACGGTCGCCCGGCCGTCGAGATGAAGCTCTCAGATGGCCGGTACTATGCCAAGGTCGTCGAGCAGCATGACGTCCGCACGCCTGCAGGGGACAGTGACGTGTCCATCTTGAGCTCCGTACCCGGGGCGGCGGTCCTCCAGTCCGGAGCAAACACGCTCACGTACGAATCCGACCTGCCGGCGGACCGGGCGGACGACGCCCTCCCTGTCCTTCAGCGGCTCACCGCCCTCGCCGCGACCGGTATCAGCGCGGGCGTTGCGCCAGAGGGGACGGCGTCCGTCAGTCCTCCTGCAGCGGAGCCCCTGAGTGAACGACTGCAGCGTGGCCTGCACAAAATTGTCCGGATTCTGACGCCTTAAAACTGGCTGTTGCCGCCGGTCGTAAGCGGGAATCGTCAGCATGACCCCGGAGAGGGTAATCTTCCTAAAGTGTTTGGAATCAACGGCCCGGAGTTCTTCCTTCTGCTGATCATCGGCATTCTGGTGATCGGTCCCAAGCGGCTGCCCGAATATACCCAGAAACTTGCGAATCTGGTGAAGGAAGTCCGCCGCATGGCCTCCGGCGCCCGCGAGCAGATCAAAGAGGAGGTGGGGATCGACATCGACGAGGTCGACTGGAAGAAATACGATCCCCGCCAGTACGATCCCCGGCGCATCATCAAGGAAGCGCTTCTTGACGACGACTCCAAACCGGTCAGCGCAGGTGCGCCAGCGGTGGCAGCCGTGGCCGGCGCCGCAGCCGTCACTGCCGGCGCGACTACGACGGCCCCGCGCCCTGAACGGGTTATCCAGCAGCTGCCAGCCGGTGAAGCAGCGCCCTTCGACACCGAAGCAACCTAGGAACTGCACGGGGAGGGCGCCGGGAGGGTCCCGCCGATCCGCCAGCCCATGGCAGTCAGCGCGGCTGCAGCCCCAGCTTGATCTCCGTCAGCCCGCGCGGTTTCGCCGACAGCTTGCCGGCAATCTCAACAAGCGCCTTAGCGGCCGGTGTCTCCGGTTGCCCCAGCACGATCGGCGAACCGGCGTCCCCGCCTTCCCGCAGGAGGATGTCCAGCGGAATATGGCCCAGCAACGGTACCTCTGAACCCACTGTTGCCGTGAGCCGCTCGGCGAGGACCTCCCCGCCGCCGCTTCCGAACAAATCCATCCTGCCGCCGTCGGGCATCTCAAGGTAGGACATGTTCTCGATGACTCCAGCCAACGACTGCCCCGTCTGGGTGGCGATGGCGCCTGCCCGCTCGGCGACATCCGCCGCAGCGGCCTGGGGCGTGGTGACCACCAGGATTTCCGCCTTGGGCAGCAGTTGGGCTACAGAGATGGCGATGTCGCCAGTACCTGGGGGGAGGTCAAGGAAGAGTATGTCGAGGTCACCAAAGTAGACATCGGTGAGGAACTGCTCCAAGGCGCGATGCAGCATGGGACCGCGCCAGGCCACAGGCTGGTTCGCCGTGACGAACATCCCGATGGAGATGACCTTTACGCCGTACGCGACCGGTGGCAGGATCATGTCGTCCACCCGCGTCGGGGCCTGCGTGATGCCCATCAGTGCCGGAACCGAGAAGCCGTAGACGTCGGCGTCCACGATCCCTACCCTGAGTCCCTGCGCGGCCAGGGCGCAGGCCAGGTTAACGGTGACGGAAGACTTCCCCACGCCGCCCTTGCCGCTGGCCACGGCGAAGACTTTGGTCAGCGAACCGGGCTGGTTGAAGGGGATGCCGCGCTGGCCGCCGGCGCCGCGCAGCTGTTCCTTCAGGGCGTCGCGCTGGGCCTGGTTCATGACCTTCAGTTCAACCTCGACGGCGGTGACCCCGGGAACCGCGGAAAGCGCCTTGTCGGCGTCGGACGAAATGGTGTCGCGGAGGGGACAACCGGCGATGGTGAGCAGCACGGCAAGCCGAACACGGCCGTCGTCGGAAATCTCCACCGAGTCCACCATGCCTAGCTCCGTGATGGGGCGGCGGAGTTCAGGGTCGATGACGGTGGCCAGGGCAGTATTAACCGCCTGGTGCAGGGATTCAGACATGCAGGCGTTTACTCGGCTTCCGGGGTTGTAAAGGTTTCGGGGGGCGCCGGCTGCGGCGTTACGGCGGGTTGCTGGGCGGCGTGACTGGGCTTGACCCGGGGGATCTGCTGCGTGCGGGGGCTCCGCTGCCGATCCCGTTTCTCCTTCAGCTTCTCCTTGACCTTGTCCCGCGGCGATTCGTGGCTGCCGGCCCCGGAGGGGTCGTGGGTCCGCAGTTCCTCCTGGGCCTCCAGCATGTCCTCCAGCAACGAACGCAGCTCCGCGCGGACGTAGTCGCGCGTGGCCACCTCGCGAAGGGCGATCCGCAGCGAGGCGAGCTCACGGGTCAAGTATTCGGTATCGGACAGGTTGCGTTCAGCGCGCTGGCGGTCCTGCTGCAGCGAGACGCGGTCGCGGTCATCCTGCCGGTTCTGGGCCAGCAGCAGCAAGGGTGCAGCATAGGACGCCTGCAGCGAAAGCATCAGCGTCAGCAAGGTGTAGCCGAGGGCGCGGGAGTCGAATTGCCACTCCAGCGGTGCCCAGGTGTTCCAGACCAGCCAGATGACGACGAAGACTGTCATGTAGACCAGGAACTGGGGCGTACCCATGAACCGGGCAAAACCTTCGGTTGCGTGGCCGAAAGCGTCCGGATCGGGGGAGAACTTGGGCAGGATCCGCTTGCGGCCGCTCAGGGGTGTGTCGAGGCTTCCTTTGTTTGCTGCCTTCCCTGTGCCGCGCTGGCCGGGATTCTTGGGAGCGGTATTGTCAGCCAATGCGGCCACCGAGCCTTCTTATCGGGGCTTCGCCATCATGGGCGCGCCAATCATCCGGTAACAGATGATCCAAAACGTCATCAACAGTCACCGCCCCCACGAGCCGGCCGTCATCATTGACCACGGGCAGGGAGTTCAGGTTGTAGGTAGCGAGCGTCCTGGCGACTTCGCTGATGTGGGCCTGGTCCGACAACGGCTCCAGGTTTTTGTCCACGAGGTTCCCCAAGGGCTCGAAGGGTGGGAATCGCAGGAGCTGCTGGATGTGCACGACGCCCAGGAACCGGCCGGTCGGAGTCTCGAGCGGTGGCCTGGCGATGAAGATGGACGAAGCCAGGGCGGGCGAGAGTTCCTCGCGCCGGACGTGGGCCAGGGCTTCGGCGACGGTCGCCTCCGGGGGAAGGATCACCGGCACAGGCGTCATCAGGCCGCCAGCGGTATCCTCGTCATATTCGAGCAGGCGGCGGACGTCTTCGGCGCCTTCGGGCTCCATCAGCTGCAGCAGTTCTTCGGCCTGGGCGGTGGGCAGTTCGCCGAGGAGGTCGGCGGCGTCGTCGGGGTCCATTTCTTCGAGGACGTCAGCGGCGCGCTGGACATCAAGGGCCGAAAGGATCTCCACCTGGTCATCCTCCGGGAGCTCCTGCAGGACGTCGGCGAGACGTTCGTCCTGGAGTTCACTGGCTACCTCGAAGCGGCGCTTATCGCTCATTTCCTGCAGCGCCTCGGCGAAGTCAGCGGGCTTAAGGTCTTCATGGTTTGCTACGAACTGCGTTGCGGCCTGGGGCTCGGTGCGGGCACCCTGGAGGGCGTCGGCCCAGTCGATGATCATGGTCTCGTTGCGGCGCAGGCGGCTCAGGGGCGAGAGGGAATGGCCGCGGCGGACAAACAGCTTGCTGACGAACCAGTCCCGGGAACGGTGCTGGTCCATGGCGATGTCCTCGATGGTGGCGTCACCGCTGCCATCCCTGAGCGTTACCCGGCGGTCAAACATCTCCGCCACTACCAGTGTCTCGGCGCCGCGCTGCTCAAATCGCCTGAGGTTGACCAGGCCGGTGCAGATGATCTGGGTCTGGTCGATCGAGGTGATGCGCGTCATCGGCACAAAAACGCGTTTCTTACCCGGAACTTCGACGACGATGCCTACCACGTGGGGGGCGCCCCGGCTTCCGCGCGAGAGCACCACAACATCGCGCAACCGGCCCAGACGGTCGCCCAGCGGGTCGAAGACGTCAAGACCCAGAAGGCGCGCAACGAAGACGCGCGAAAGATTTGTGCTCACGTCTACAGGCTACCGAGTCTGCTCTCTTTTAGCTGAATTTACAGGCGGCACACATGCTGATAGGCAAGAATGGAGGTATGTCAAACATTTTTGGTGGTCCGAAGGCCGGCGGGTCCAACGGCGTGGACGAGTCCCGCACCGTCCCCACAGGTGACACCGTGGGTTCCTACAACTCCTACTTGGATGCCCAGAAGGCTGTGGACTATCTCGCTGACCAGCAGTTCCCGGTCCAGATGGTGTCCATCGTGGGCAACGAGCTCAAGATGGTGGAGCGCGTGACGGGACGCCTCAGCTACCCCCGCGTGGCATTGTCAGGGGCGCTGAGCGGCATGTGGTTCGGTCTGTTCGTCGGCGTGATGCTGTCCTTCTTCGCACCGTCCCCGGGCTACTTCTCCATCCTGACGTCCGTGTTGATGGGTGCCGCCTTCTTTATGTTGTTCGGCATTGTCACCTACGCCATGCAGCGGGGAAAGCGTGACTTCACCTCTACCAGCCAAGTGGTGGCCACCACCTATGACGTGGTGGTTTCGCCAGAGGCCGCCCACGAAGCCCGGCGGCTGCTCCAGCAGCTGCCGATGACACGGTCCGACGCCGCTGCCGGGCCGAGGCCATACACGCAGGGCGACTACCACAACCAGCCTTACCAGCAGCCGGGGCAGGCGCCCGGCCAACAGGCCGGCCACCAGCAAGGGCAGGCTCCCGTGAGGCCAGCCAGCTGGAACGATCCGTACGGACAGCAGAGCCCCGGTACGCAGGGCGGCCCCGCTGTGGCCGCACAACCAGGCCAGCCGGCCGAGGGCCAGGCGCAGCCGGCTCCGGCCCCCGTCTCGGCGGTTCGCTATCCTGACCTGCCCGATGGCCGGCCGCAGTACGGCGTGCGTGTCAGCGATAACCCCGCGCCTGCCTCACCCGCCAACAACGCCGGGCCCGGCAGCGACCACCCGGACTCCGGGCAGCCTGCGCAGCAGCCCGACGTGGCACCGGACAGGAACCGGGACGAAGCGGGCTCCTAGCCGTTACGTCCACGGCCTCAAACGCGAGCGGACACCTAAACCCCAGGGGCTTAGGTGTCCGTTCGCGTTTGAGGCCGCAGCGGGCTATGCGGGGGCCTGCTGGCTGCCTTCGCCGTTGGCTTCCCGATAGATACCGGCCATCCAGGACTCGACGTCGTCGGCCTTGCGGGGCAGCGCGGCACTGAGGTTGATGGGGCCATTGGCCGTCATCAGGACGTCGTCTTCGATCCGGACTCCGATGCCGCGGTACTCCTCCGGGATGCCCAGGTCCTCGTTCTTGAAATACAGGCCCGGTTCGATAGTGAAGACCATGCCCTCGGTCAGGATGCCATCCAGGTACAGCTCCCGCCTGGCCTGTGCGCAGTCGTGCACGTCCAGTCCGAGGTGGTGGCTGGTGCCGTGCGGCATCCAGCGGCGGTGCTGCTGCCCCTCGGGACTGACCGCTTCCTCCACGCTGACGGGCAGCAGCCCCCACTCAGCGAGCCGCTCGGCCAGGACCGTCGTGGCGGCGGTGTGGATGTCCCGGAACTTGGCCCCGGGCCGGGCGGCGGCGAACCCGGCGTCGGCGGCGTCGAGGACCGCTTCGTAGACCTTGCGTTGGATCTCGCTGAACATGCCGTTGGCAGGCAGGGTGCGGGTGATGTCGGCGGTGTACAGGGAGTCGGCCTCCACTCCCGCGTCCAGGAGCAGGAGCTCCCCGGCGTTGATGCTGCCGGTGTTGCGCGTCCAGTGCAGCACGGTGGCGTTGTTGCCCGAGGCCGCGATGGTGTCGTAACCGAGTTCGTTGCCGATCTCGCGGGCACGCGCAAAGAACGCGCCTTCCACAACCCGCTCGCCGCGGTCATGGGTCAGGGCACGGGGAAGGGACTTGACCACTTCCACAAAGCCTTCGACCGTGGCCGCGACTGCCGTCTTCATCTGCTCAATCTCCCACTCGTCCTTCAGGAGGCGGAGCTCGGACAGGGCTTCAGACAGCTTCTCATCCAGCGCATCGAGGACCGCGAGGTCCAGGTTGTCCGGGTCCTTGGCCGTGTTGTAGCGGGCCGTGTCCACCAGGGCATCGATGTTCTCGTCCACCTTGCGGACCAGGCGAATGGAGATCCCGCCGATCTCGGGAGCGCCCACATTCTTGGTGATCGCGGTTTCGAGCGCGTCAATGTGAGCGGTGGGAAGTCCCAACCGTGCTTCAAACTCAGCCAGGGTGGGACGGGCGCCGATCCAAAACTCGCCGGATCGCGAGTCGGCGTAGAACTGTTCAGTGTCCCGGCCGGCCAGCGGGCGGAAGTACAGCGTGGCATGGTGGTGCCCGCCGTCGTCGCCCTTTCCTTCTCCGACAGGTTCGAGGATGAGTACGGCGTCCGGCTCGTGGTCCAGGCCCAGGCCGGTGAGGTGGGCGAATGCGGAGTGCGGACGGAAGCGGTAGTCGCAGTCGTTGGAGCGCACCTTCAGCGGGCCGGCGGGAATGACCAGGCGTTCGCCTTTGAACTGGTCAGAGATGGTCCTTCGCCGGGTCGCGGCGTAGCTGGCGACGGTATCGCGCGCCGGCAGTTCCTTAGTGGAAGGCGCCCAATTGCTGGCCATAAAGGCCTTGAAGGCATCGGAACTGGGCCGCTGCGAGCGGTTGTTGACGCGCTCTTCGAGGGGCTGGGAAGCAGAGTTCAGGGTGTTTTCGGCATCGTTCACGGCACCATCGTCTCACCAGCTACGCGGCTGCGCGAACGCGGTCAACTAGGCTGGGCAGGTGAGGATTGACCTGCATGCCCACTCCAATGTTTCCGACGGCACGGAAACACCCGCCGATGTGATGGCCTCGGCCGCCCGCGCAGGGCTGGATGTCGTCGCGCTGACAGACCACGACTCCACGGATGGCTGGGCCGAAGCCTCGGCCGCTGCCGTGCAATTCGGCGTGGCGCTCGTTCCGGGCATGGAGGTCTCCTGCCGGACGGCGGAAGGGATCAGTGTGCACCTCCTGAGCTACCTGCACGATCCTGACCACCCCGGGCTGCTGGAGGAAATCACGAAGGCCAAGGACGCCCGCCTCACCCGCGCCGAGCGCATGGTCACCCTGCTTGCGGAGGACTATCCGCTGACGTGGGACGACGTCATCCATCATGTGGCACCCGGTGCCACGCTGGGGCGCCCGCACATCGCGGATGCGCTCGTGGCCGCCGGTGTCGTGGCGGACCGTTCGGAGGCCTTCACCTCCATCCTGACCTCCCATTCGCGCTACTTCGTCCAGCACTACGCGCCCGACCCCGCAACCGCCGTCGAGCTTGTCCGTGCCGCCGGCGGCGTTCCCGTCTTTGCGCATCCGGTGGCTTCCGCACGTGGACGGATCGTGGGGGAGCGCACGTACCAGGAGATGATCGACGCCGGCCTGGTGGGCCTGGAGATCGACCACAGGGACAATCCCGAGGCCGGCCGTGAGTATCTGAGGGGCCTCGCGGCCAAGCATGGACTCCTGGTTACAGGTTCGTCCGACTACCACGGCACCGGCAAACCCAACCTGCTGGGAGAGAACCTGACGACGCCCCAGGTGCTGGCGCGGATCGAGGAGCTGGCCACTGGGACGGCAGTAGTGCGCGGGAGTTCCGCACATCTTGACTAACGCTCCGGGCTGAGTAGTCTTGCGCTTGCCGGGGTTGGTGTTCATCGCCAAAAGGTCTCGTCGCCATGCAACATTTCGTACGGTAGACGGAGAGAAACCATGTTCAGGAAATCATTCGCCGCGGCTGGCCTGGCCGCACTCTTTATGTTTGTCCCCACGGCAGCCAATGCGCTGGACTGTTCCAACGTCAGCCGGTCGGCCTACACGGGCAGCGACTTCATCTTCATCCCCGGCCCTAATATCAACGTCCATGTGCAGGGCAACTGGGCGTACGTACTGGAGGCGGGTGCTTGGGTGTTCCTGCCGCCGGGAACTGTCCCGGAAGGCGCTGGCAGCAATGGCAACTTCCAGAACGGTGAAGGCTTTGCCCTGTTGGTCAACGCCATTTGCGACTCCAACGGAGCGGTCCTGGACAACCGACAGAGAGATCACGGAATCCAGCTGATGGAAACCTGCTAGCCGAACCAGCGACGAATCTAGGTCGCATTTAATGTCGTATTGGAGGCTCAAAACGACATTAACTGCGACCTAGTTGGGGGGGAACGACGTAAACGTCGCGCGGGAGCCCAGCCGTTTGGCCATGACGTCGATGGCTGGCTGGTTCTGGTCCACGCACACAAACTTCCTGTCCAGCTTGGCGGCCACCGCACCGAGCGTACCGGAACCGGCGAAGAAGTCCAGGCACCAGTCCCCGGGCCGGCTAGACGCGGCAACCACCCGGCGGACAAGGCCCTCAGGCTTCTGCGTGGGGTAGCCGGTTTTTTCCTTGCCGGTGGGCGAGACGATGGTGTGCCACCAGACGTCAGTGGGCAGCTTGCCGAGCTCGCGTTTGGCGGGCGTGACCAACCCCGGCGCCATGTACGGCTCCCGGTCCACCTCGGCGCTGTCGAAATGGTATTTCGCCGGGTTCTTCACATACACCAGGATGTTGTCGTGCTTGGTGGGCCAGCGGAACTTGGCCCTCGCCCCGTAATCGTAGGCCCAGATGATCTCGTTCAGGAAGCATTCCCGGCCGAAGATGGCGTCCAGCATAACCTTGGCATAGTGCACTTCGCGGTAGTCCAGGTGAAGGTACAGCGTGCCGTCGTCTGCCAACAGCCGCCAGGCCTCCACGAGCCGCGGCTCCAAGAAGGACCAATAGTCGCTGAAGGCGTCGTCGTAACGGTGCAGGGCGCCTTTGATGGTGTCGTAGGAACGTCCCTTGAAGCCCACGCGGTCTCCGGAACCTTCGGCGTTGACCACCATCCGCGTTTCCTGGCGCTGCTGGGCCCGGCCGGTGTTGAACGGCGGGTCCACGTAAATGAGTGTGAAGGCGCCGTCCGGCAGCGAGGGGAGGAATTCCGCGTTGTCCGCGTGTACCACCAGGTTGCTGCCGTCCGGCGCCCAGACAGATTCAGTCATTGAGGCTTTTAGGCCTCGGCGCTGCCCGGCTGTGCGCCGTTGTCGCCGCCGGCCACCACTTCGCCGTTGCGGCGGCGGGTGCGTGTCCGGCTGCGGCGGGTGCGCGACTGGTCCCCTTCGGCCGGGGCTGTAGCCGCCGGTTCCGTGGCGGGGCCGGTGCCTGCAGTCGCCGCGTCGGAGGTACGACGGCGGCGCTCACCTGAGCGGGGGGCCGTATCAGTTCCGCTGCGGCGGCTGGATGAGCGTGCGCGGTCGCGGCTGTTGTCGCGTCCGCTGTCCTTCGCCGCGTCACGTGCACCGTCACGTCCGCTGCTGCGGGAGTTCTTCTTGCCGGTCTCGCCCAGGTCCTCCAGGACTTCGGCGTCAACACCGGCAAGGGTTCGCTTGTTGCGGGGCAGCCGGCCCTTGGTTCCCTCTGGAATGTCCAGCTCCTCATAGAGGTGCGGGGAGGAAGAATACGTCTCAACGGGCTCGGGTACGCTGAGGCCGAGTGCCTTGTTGATGAGGCCCCAGCGGGGCATGTCGTCCCAGTCGACAAACGTGACGGCCGTACCCTTATTCCCGGCGCGGCCGGTGCGGCCCACGCGGTGCAGGTAGATCTTTTCGTCTTCAACGCACTGGTAGTTGATGACGTGCGTGACGTCGTCGACGTCGATGCCGCGGGCGGCGACGTCCGTGGCCACCAGGACGTCCACCTTGTTGTTGCGGAAAGCCCGGAGGGCCTGTTCGCGGGCACCCTGGCCGAGGTCGCCGTGGATGGCGGCAGCCGCGAACCCGCGGTCCACCAGCTCCTCTGCCACCTTGGCGGCGGTCCGCTTGGTCTTGGTGAAGATGATGGTGCGGCCACGGCCACGAGCCTGCAGGATGCGCGCCACGACCTCGATCTTGTCCATGCTGTGGGCACGGTAGATGAGCTGGCGGATGTCGCGCTTGGTGAGCCCCTCGTCGTCGGGGTCGGCCGCACGGATGTGGGTGGGCTGGGTCATGTAGCGGCGAGCCATCGCAATGACCGGTCCGGGCATCGTGGCTGAGAACAGGAGCGTCTGGCGGACCGCAGGCGTGCCGGCGATCAGCGTTTCCACATCCGGGAGGAATCCGAGGTCCAGCATTTCGTCGGCTTCGTCGAGGATGACGATCTTGACGTTCTTGAGGCTCAGGTGCTTCTGCTTGTAAAGGTCAATGAGCCGGCCGGGGGTACCGACGACAACTTCGACGCCGTTCTGCAGGGCTTCGACCTGCGGCTCGTAGGCGCGGCCGCCATAAATGGTGGCGATGCGGGCATTGCGCTTGCGGGAGGCGGTCTGGAGATCGTTGGCTACCTGCACGGCGAGCTCGCGGGTGGGAACGATCACCAGCGCCTGCGGGGCGCCCGGGACGGCGAGCTTGTCGAAGCCGGGATCGTCACGGCCCACGACGCGCTGCAGCGCGGGGATGCCGAAGCCGAGGGTCTTGCCGGTTCCGGTTTTGGCCTGTCCGATGATGTCGTGGCCCGAGAGCGCCACCGGCAGTGTCATGGCCTGGATCGGGAACGGGTGGGTGATCCCGGCATCGGCGAGTGACTCCACGATATCGGCGCGGACGTTGAAGTCTGCGAAGGATTTCTCCTCGATCTCATGGGGCTTTTCGTCCGAGATAATGGTTTCTTCCGGCTCGATGACCTCGGTGCCGGAATCGTCAATCAGGAGCTGGTGGGTATGCAATTCACTCACAGGTGAGTTTCCTTATTCATTTGGGCATTGGCGCTGCCTGCTCAACGGGCCGGCCAACGTGGCCGTTCCGGAGCACGCTCGAAGCGCGCAAGCAAATCCAGTGGAAGCCGATCGCGGGCTATCTAATTGCTGGCACTGGTGACCAGCGGGCGTATCTCAAGATCGCGTAGGGGCGGGCTTGTTGAATTCAAAATCAAGGAAATCAACGACCGGGCATCCATATCTACTTCTTCAGTCTACCGGCAAGGAGTCTTAAACCCGGCTTTGACCCTTTCGGCCGCCCCGGCGCCTACCCGACGAGCTCGAAATGCACTTCCCGCGTGGCGATGTCCGAGGAGAGAAGCCGGACACGGACTTTGGTGCCGGATTCGAGGTCGCCGGCACAGCGGGCCGTGACGGCGGGCTCGGCTATCTGGATGATTCCGGAAGGGCCGTTCCCGTTCCTGCCGTTGCCGTTACCGTTGGAGCCATTGCCGTTTTTGCCGTTGTCCTTTTGCGGCTTGGACCCTGAAATGACGATTGCGTCGAATTCCTGGCCCACATGGTTGACCAGCAGGGCGGCCTCCACGGTGTCCAGCGCCAGACGCTCCATCCTGGCAGCCAGCTGATCGGAACCGGCCATGATCACCGGCAGGGAGGGCAGCGCTTCCCGCGCCCAGGCCGGGACCGGGCTGCCGTTGCTGAGTGCCTCACAGATGACCAGGACAAAGCGGTCCACCAGCCGACGGAGCGGAGCGGTGGTGTGGGCGTAGGCGGCTCCGATCGCGGACTGGCGGGCATCATTGGGGATTTCGCCGTCGAACGCCGTGTAGCTGGCACCACGGAAAAGCATTCCCGCCGAATGCATGATGGCCAGTTGCCGCGGATCCGTGGGGTCAAGCGTGCGGAGATACTCCCCGTAGCCCGCTTTCCCGTCCCAGGGCTTGCCCAGAACCTCGGTCTGCAGCCGGAAATGCCCCAGGGACCGTTCGTCAGGGGCGGGCATGGTCCGCAGGATGCCGACTTTGCCCTCAAGCATCAGGGTGGCCGCAGCCATTCCTGTCATGAGCGATATCTGGGCGTTCCAGTCCTCGACCGGGAGCTGGGGAGCAGCAGCGATCCGATAGCCGCCGTCGGGAAGCTGCACGATCTCCTGCTCAGGCATGTTCAGGCTCGCGCCATCGCGTTCCCGCTCCAGCTCAACACGCTTGAGGCCCACTTCCTTGAGGAGCTCCAACACCGGCGAGGCCGTTCCGGCGTCGAGTTCAGCCTGGGCGCCCTTGTAACTGAGCTTGGCCCGGCTGCGGACCCGTGCCCTTTGGACCGAAACAGACGTGACCTGGGCAGCCTGGTCCAGGTGGAAGTCCCAGACAAAGGCAGAGCAGAGCTGGCCTGCCAGGAGGCTGCCGGCCCCCTCGCTGATGACCTCCGGATGAAGCGGGATGCGGCCGTCGGGCGCGTAGAACGTCTGTCCCCGGCGGCGGGTCTCGGCGTCCAGCGGCCCGCCGGGCACCACGAATGCGGGTACATCTGCGATGGCGTAGAGGACCCGATAGCCGCTGCCGGCGCGCTCAATAAACAGGGCCTGGTCTAGATCGGTGGAGGACTCAGGATCAATAGTGAGGAAATCAATGCCTGTCAGGTCGGCATCAGGCAGTTGCCTTGACGAGACAGCGGCTTCCGCATCTCGGACGGCGTCGGCAGGGTAGTCGCCCGGTAGCTCCAGCTCGGTCCGCAGCGCACTCAGTGCCTCCTCGAGGGCATTGGTGTGCTCGTGGACATTTGGGGCCAGCCGATGATGTGACACGAAATTCAGGTTAGCCCGATTTTCGCTGATTATGCACGCCATCCCCTCTTTGGGGCCGGAGGCCTAGGAGCCGGCGGCGTCCAGGGCCCGAAGCAGTGCCGCGGCGGCCTCTGCGGGATCGGCGGCTTCGGTGATGGCCCGGACCACAACGATCCGGCGGGCGCCCGCTTCCACCACCTGCTCTACGTTGCCCAGGTCCACGCCCCCAATGGCGAACCAGGGTACCTCTGCCACGCCGGGCACGGACGCCGCCTGTTTGACTGCGCCCGCGGCGTACCTGAGGAGGTCGAGCCCGACGGCGGCCCGGCCGGGCTTGGTGGGGGTGGCCCACACCGGACCAACACAGAAATAGTCCAGCCCGGTGGGCGCGGCTGTGACGGCGGCCGAGGCCGAGACCGCGCCGTCGATCTGTGAGGTGGTGTGGGTGGACAGACCGATGGCTGCATTGCCGTTCAACAAGGTGCGTGCAGCCTTCAGCGGCAGGTCCTTCTGGCCAATATGGAACACCGGGGCACCTGAGAGCACCGCGACGTCGGCCCGGTCATTGACCGCCCATAGCCGTCCATGGCGCAGGGCGGACTCCTTCAGTACCGCCAGCAGGTCCAGCTCCTCTGCTGCCTCAATCGTCTTGTCGCGGAGCTGGATGATGTCCACGCCCCCGGCGAAGGCCGCATCAACAAACTCGGCGAAGTCACCGCGATCCTTACGGGCATCCGTGCACAGGTACAGCCGGGCACCGCCCAGGGCCTCAGCATGGCTGGTGGAAAGGAAGGTGCTGTTGACGACGGCAGTGCTGTCAGGAAGGGCTGCGTTCATGGAAACCAGAGTAGTTCCTCTAAACTGGGCAGGTACTGCGGGAGCCCGCGGCAGCTGTCATAAAGCGCCGGGCTGAGAGGGCGTCAGAGCCGACCGCTTGACCTGATCCGGCTAGTACCGGCGTAGGGAAGGAACCACATGATCCCGCCAACCGGCAGTCCCTCCGCCGGCGCCCCCAATGACGCTCTCGCCGACCTCTCTGCTGACGTCGCCGTTATCGGCGGGGGTGTGATCGGGCACGGCATAGCCTGGGAAGCCAGGCGCTCGGGCCGTTCTGTGGTGGTCATCGATGATGCCCCCGGTTCCGGCGCCTCCTGGGCTGCGGCAGGCATGCTCGCCCCGGTAAGTGAGTTGCACTACCAGGAGGAAGAACTCCTGGAGCTGATGCTTGAATCGTCCCGGCTGTGGCCGGCCTTCGCGGCGGACCTGGCCCGGGACGTTCCCGGCGATGCAGGGTACCTGCCCACCCCCACGCTGGCCATCGGCGCGGACGCGGCCGACCGCCGTGCGCTGATGGACCTCCGATCAGTCCAGCGGGCCCAAGGGCTGGACGTTGAACCACTGACGGTGCGCGAGGCCCGCAGCCGCGAAGCCCTCCTGAGCCCCGCGATCTCCTGCGCCCTGGACATTCCCGCTGACCACCAGGTGGATCCGCGGAAGCTGGTGGCGTGCCTGCGGGAGGCTTTGGCCAGCCACAGGGAGGATTCAGGATCCGCCGTCGCAGGAGCCGAACACGGATTCGCCGTTGCCGACCGTGCGTCGTCGCTGGCCTGGAAAGACGGCCGGGTCGCCGGTGTCCGGCTGGCCGGTGGGGGCTCGGTGACCGCCAGCGAAACCATCGTGGCCAACGGGCTCGGAGCGGCGTCGTTGGCCGGGCTGCCCGATGGACTCCAGCTGCCGCTGCGCCCCGTGCACGGCGACATTCTCCGGCTGCGCGTCCCGGAGCATCTCCGCCCTCTGGTCACCGCCACTGTCCGCGGACTGGTCCACGGTGTTCCCGTCTACATCGTTCCAAGGCGTGACGGCACTGTGGTCATCGGTGCCACCCAGCGCGAGGACGCGTTGGCAGCATCCAGTCCGGAGCGCCGCCAGGACGGCACAGGAACGTCGGCTGGCGGCGTCTCGGCAGGCGGCGTCTACCAGCTGCTTCGCGATGCCCAGGTCCTGGTGCCGGCGGTCGCCGAGCTGGAACTGCTGGAAAGTACAGCCCGGGCGCGTCCTGCTACGCCGGATAACGCTCCATTGCTGGGCCGCGTCCACCTCCCAGGGAACCCCGGACCGGTGGATGGCCTGATCGTGGCGACGGGTTTTTTCCGCCACGGTGTGCTGTTGACCCCTGCAGCCGCCGCCATCTGCCGGGACCTCATGGATGGACGCACAGACCCGCGCTGGCTCCCGTTCAGTCCGGCCAGATTCTCCACACGCCGTGCCGCCATCCTCCAACCCACCAAGGAAACAGCATGAACATCACCCTCAATGGTTCGCAGCACAGCGTGTCCGACGGCGCGTCAATTACCACTCTGGTCAGCCAGGTCACTGGCCGTCCCCTGGCTGCGAACGGGCAGGCCACCGACGGGCAAAAACTGGGTGTGGCAGTGGCACACAACTCCGAAGTAGTACCCCGCAGCCAGTGGTACGTCACGGCACTCGCCGAAGGTGACGACGTCGAACTGGTCACAGCAGTCCAGGGAGGCTGAACCATGACCGAAACCATCAATACCGTTAACCCGACCGGGCACCCGGACGCGCTCGTGATCGACGGCGTGGAGCTCGGCTCCCGCCTGATCATGGGCACCGGCGGCGCGCCAAGCCTTGATGGGCTGGGCGCGGCCCTGCTGGCCTCCGGGACGGAGCTGACCACCGTGGCCATGCGGCGATACTCGCCAGCCGAAACCGGCTCCCTTTTCCAGCTCCTGCTGGACCATGGCATCCGGGTCCTGCCCAACACTGCCGGCTGCTTCACTGCGCGGGATGCCGTGATGACGGCTGAACTGGCCCGCGAGGCGCTGGAAACAGACTGGGTCAAGCTTGAGGTCATCGCCGACGAACAGACCCTCCTGCCGGACGCCGTTGAGCTCGTGGACGCGACTGAACAGCTCGTCAACCGGGGCTTCAAGGTGTTCGCCTACACCAACGACGACCCCGTCCTGGCCCTGCGGCTCGAAAACCTCGGCGCGACGGCGGTCATGCCACTGGGATCGCCCATCGGCACCGGGCTGGGCATCCTCAACCCGCACAACATCGAACTCATCGTGTCCCGCGCGTCGGTGCCCGTGGTGCTGGACGCCGGCATAGGGACTGCCTCGGACGCTGCCCTTGCCATGGAACTGGGTTGCGACGCCGTCCTGCTGGCTACCGCTGTCACACGCGCCCAGAACCCGGCACTCATGGGGGAGGCCTTCAAACACGCTGTGATCGCCGGTAGGCTGGCGAAAGCGGCCGGGCGGATACCGCGCCGTGAGCACGCCCTGGCATCCTCAGCCATGGAAGGCCGGGCAGAGTTCCTCTGACCCGTTGCCGCCGCGGCCAGCCACCGGGCGTGCCCTCAAGGATCAACCCGAGGAGCCAGCCGTGGCGGGCACTGAAGACACACTCAGCAGGTCAGCCATCGATGAAGCGCTGGCTGGCCTCCCGGACTGGCGGTACCGCCTCGGCGGGTTCGTGACTGTGTTTAAAACGCCGACGGCGGCCGCGGCCTTGCAGCTGATAGCCGACGTCGGACGCCTCGCCGAAGAACAAAACCACCACCCGGACCTCGACTGGCGGTACAACCGTGTGTTCCTGCGGTACACCTCCCATGACGCTGGCGACGTGGTGACTTCCCGGGATGTGAGGGCTGCTGGTGCGGCGAGTGCTGCCGCAGCAGACGCCGGAGCAACAGCGGAACCGGGACTGCACCGGACCGTTGAGGTGGGAATCGACACGACGGACGCCGCTGAAATCTCCGAGGTGTGGCGCGTCGCACTGGGATACAAGAAGGGCCCCGGCACGGACCTGGTGGATCCTCACGGACGCGGCCCGTCAGTGTGGTTCCAGGAGACGCCCACCCCCAACAGCAGCAGGATGCACCTGGACATCCATCGAAGCCGCGCGGAGTCGGGTGCTGTCCTGGAGAAGACTGTGGCTACCGGAGCGTTAATGAACCGTGACCACGCACCCAATTGGGTGGTGGTCACGGATTCACAGGGAAACCGGCTCTGCCTGTGCACGGAGGCAGGACGTCAGCCGGCGGGTTGAGCCTGGCTAGAGCTTGAGCGCCGCCGTCAGCCGCAAAGTGTCGTAGTGCGACCTGGTGCGTCCGAGGTACACCGCAGCACCCACCGCGGCCGCTGACCCCAGCACCATGGGCAGCACCCACGGAATCCAAGTGAGGCCCGGCTGGTAGCCGAAGCCTGCGGCAATGAAGATGATCCAGCTCAGCGCGCCGACCGCCGCGGCAACCCCGGCGGGCAGCCCCATGCCGTACTTGGCGTGCCGTTTGTCATTGGCCCAGACAATAAAGCCTGCGGCCACGGTCACCAGTACAACAATCGTCAGCGAAAGCATCGAATCTCCTCAAAAGCTACGGATATCCGCCGGTTTAGGCGGTGGGTCGGCTGCTAGAACTGCCCGAAGCCGACCTTGCGGGCTTCTTCCGCGCCGATTTCGACGTAGCCCAAGGCGTTTCCGGGAACGATGATAATGCGTCCTTTGTCGTCCTTCAGGCGGAGTTCGGTGCCCTTGGTGATGGCTTCTTCAACGACCGTAGCCACGGCGTCAGCGTCCTGCGCCGATTCCAGCACGATTTCGCGGCCAATGTTCTGAATGCCAATCTTAATTTCCAAAAGGGGGCCTCCCAGCCAATCAAAGTTTCTTGGGTTCTCTTATTTGTAGTCTAGGTCTCTTTGGGGAAGCGAGAGATTCCGCGCCAAGCTAAACGGTAGATGAGGTCGCTGGCCACATCGAGGTCAAGGTTGCCGTCGGTTTCCAGCCAGTACCGGGCGCTGACCTGGGCCATCCCCGCCAGGCCCCGCCCCAGGAGCTGTGCTTCCAGATGGGGCAGCTTGGTGTCCTCGGCAATAACCCGGGCGACGGCGTCGGCGAATGTTTTGTTGAAGGTCTCAAGGCGGGAGCTGACGTCGGGATCGTTGATGAGGTCCGACTCGAAAACCAGGCGGTGGGCCTGGTCGTCGCTGGCAATGAACCGGTAATAGGCGCGCATCACGGCCTGGACGCGTTCTTTATTGTCAACCGTGGAGCTGAGGGCCCCGAGCATCAGGTCCGTGAGCGAGCTGAGATGGCTGTCCAACAGGGCCAGGTACAGCTCGCGTTTGGAGGGAAAGTGCTGGTACAGCACGGGTTTGCTCACATGGGCTGTTTCGGCGATTTCATCCATGGCGGCGCCGTGGTAGCCGTTGGCGACAAAGACTTCCTGGGCCGCTGTGAGGAGCTGTGCCCGGCGTTCATCCCGGGGAAGTCGGGCGGACCGCTGGCCCGCGGTGCGTTGAGGTGCCGGCGGTTCGCCGACGGACGCCCGGTCAGCCCGTGCTTCGTGGACCACAGTTGCCCTACTTTCCATTGCAGTTACCTCCACTTTACTGCGGGGTAATATGACCTCGCGGTATCTCGGGGCATACATTGAAGTATGGCTTCGACATTCACCGCAAATGTTTCCTCTATTTCGCTTGAACCGCTGGTGGAGCCCGCGGGTGATTTGACCCCCGCCGAGGTGGAGCGCTATTCACGGCACCTCATCATTCCCGAGATCGGTGCCCTCGGACAGCGGCGCTTAAAGAACGCGAAAGTGCTTGTCATCGGGGCCGGGGGGCTGGGTTCGCCGGCGCTTCTCTATCTCGCCGCGGCCGGCGTGGGGACCCTGGGGATCATCGACGACGACGACGTTGACCTCAGCAACTTGCAGCGCCAGGTGATCCACGGCGTGGCCGATGTGGGACGGCCCAAGATTGAATCTGCCCGCGATGCGATCGCGGCACTGAACCCGCTGGTGGACGTCCGCCTGCACAACGTCCGGTTGGACTCCTCCAACGCGCTGGAGCTGTTCGCGGAGTATGACCTGATCCTCGACGGGGCGGATAACTTTGCCACCCGCTACCTGGTGAACGACGCCGCGGCCATCCTGGGCAAACCCTACGTGTGGGGATCGATCTTCCGCTTCGACGGCCAGGTGAGCGTGTTCTGGGAAAAGCACGGACCCACCTACCGCGATCTATACCCGGAGGCGCCGCCGGCGGGGTCCGTGCCGTCGTGCGGCGAGGGTGGCGTGTTCGGCATGCTCTGCGCCGCCGTCGGCTCGCTCATGGTCACAGAGGCAGTGAAGCTGATTACCGGCGTCGGGCGTTCACTCCTGGGCCGCGTGGCACTGTTCGATGCGCTGGGCGGAAGCTGGCGCGAGATCCGCGTCTCCAAGGACCCTGCTGCGGAACCCATTACGGAACTGACGGATTATGAGGCCTTCTGCGGCATCACGCCAGCCGCCTCAGCGGACAACGAGCACAGCATTACGGCGACCCAGTTGGCCACCATGCTGGCGTCCCGCAAGGCGGGCCTGAAGGATTTCGACCTGGTGGACGTCCGGGAAACCGGCGAACACGACATCGTCAGCATCGACGGCTCCGTGTTGATCCCGCAAGGCAGGATCCTCGCCGGTGAGGCCTGGGTTGAGCTGCCGCAGGACAAGGAGATCGTATTCCACTGCAAGTCGGGTGCCCGTTCGGCCAATGTCCTGGAAGCGGCCCGGAAGGCCGGTTACCAGCGGGTCAGCCATCTCGACGGCGGAATCCTGGCGTGGGTGCGCGACGTGGAGCCGCAGAAGCCCGTCTACTAGCCCGTTGCGCTATCACTTTTGGTCGCCAAACCGGTGGTTTAAGAGCTAAAAGTGATAGGGCAACGCCGGGTCAGGCGCTTTCCAACCCCTTGTGGTCCACCGGGCATTCGACCTGCGCTGCGGCGGCAGGCTGCTCCACAGTGATGCCGTAGAGGGTTTCGAGCGCAGTCACGTAGTCGTCCTGCTGGCCGTTGGCCGCCAGTTCGCGGGCGCGGACGGTGGGGACGTGCAGCAACTGCTTGACCATCCTGCGCAGCGCGAACTCTACTTCCTCCGCCGCCGCGGTGCAGCCGTGGCGGGCACGGACCTTCTCCATCTCGGCGTCCAGGACGTTCATGGTGTGCCTGCGCAATGCCACGATGGCGCTATCCACCGAGCGGGCCTCCCGTTCCTGCTCGAACGCCTTGGCCGCGCCTGACACAATGCCGCTGGCCTGGGTGAGGGACTCGGCCTGTTCCTGGGGTGCAGCCAGGCGCACGGATTCCAGCGTCAGCAGTTCGACGCCGTCGAGCCCGCCTACTTCCGGGTCAAAATCATGGGTGAGGGCGAGGTCGATGGCGATCAGCGGCTGCGGTGATCCGGCCCGGACCTGGGCCAGTTCGTCTGCCTCGACACGGGTGTCCGAGCCGCTGCAGCCGATCATGACGTCGGCCGCCGCAACGGCTGCGGGCAACGATTCGCTGTCCAGTGCCGTCCCGCCGCGGGTGGCCACAAAGCCTTCGGCCCGGCCGGACGAGGAGAACACCGAGATGTCGGTGCAGCCCCGCTCGCGGAGGAGCGCCATGGTGGCGCCGGCGTAGGCCCCCGTGCCGAACACCACAACCTTCTTGGCTGACCAGTCCGGGTTTTCGGATAAGTCCGTGGCCAGGTCCAGTGCCACCGAGACGATGGACAGGCCCCGGGAGCCGAGGGCGGTCTGCGCCCCGACGTCCTTGGCCGTCTTGGATGCGGCCTGGAACAGCCGGACGAGGCCCGGGCTGGCGGTGCCCTCGTGCTGGGCGGTGATCAGGGCGCGGCGGACCTGCCCTGCGATTTCGCGCTCGCCTACCACGGCTGAGTCCAGCCCGGCGCTGACGGCGAATAGGTGTTGGGTGACTTCGGGGCCGGTCCGGGTGCTGAAGGAGCGGGAAACGAGCTGTTCGTTGAGGCCGCTGAGGCCGCTGATCTGGGACACCAGGGCCGCACGGGCGGCCTCCACGTCATCTGCGTGGGGCGCTTCACCGTAGATTTCGTAGCGGTTGCAGGTGGCAAGCACCACCGCACCCGTCACTGCCGGCGATCCGGAGAGTGCGGATGTGGCGATCCCGGAAGCACCGTTGCTCAACTGAGCAACGGTCTCAAGGTCGATGTCGGCGTGTGTAGCCACCAATGAAAAAAGAACCACAGCAGATCAATCATAGCTTTTTCGTGCCGCGGTAGAACAACCCGGGATGCGGGTGCGGACGGCCCGGGGCTGTGATTCCCGCCACGGAGCCATCCGGGCCGCTGTGGGTGACAGTCTGTCGTTATCTTTTAGGGCCAATTTTGGGGGACAATCGATGGCATGACTTCCAGTTCCGCTGTGTCCAATGCCGTGCCTAGTGCCCTGTCCCACGACAGCGCCCTCGCTGCCGGCCACCCACTCAGGGACGGCCGCACCGCAGATTCCCCACTCATCACGGCTTACCGCGGCGGCAAGCCGTCACGCAGGCCAGTGTGGTTCATGCGGCAGGCGGGCAGGTCACTGCCGGAGTACCTGAAGGTCCGTGAAGGCGTGGCCATGCTTGACTCGTGCCTCCGGCCCGAGCTTGCATCCGAGATCACCCTGCAGCCGGTGCGCCGGCACGACGTCGATGCCGCGATTTTCTTCTCGGACATTGTGATTCCGCTGAAGCTTGCCGGCGTCGGCGTGGACATTGTGCCCGGCGTGGGTCCGGTGCTGGACAAGCCGGTCCGTACTGCTGAAGACGTTGCGGCCCTGCCGCAGCTGACCTGGGAAGCCCTGGAGCCTATCCGTGAAGCGGTCCGCCTGACGGTCGCCGAACTGGGCAAGACCCCCCTGATCGGCTTCGCCGGCGCGCCGTTCACCCTCGCCGCCTACATGGTGGAAGGCAAACCCTCACGAGACCACCTCGGCCCGCGCACCATGATGCACGCCGATCCTGAGACCTGGACCGCGCTGGCCAACTGGGCCGCCGACGCCTCAGGAATGTTCCTGCGCGCCCAGCTTGAGGCCGGCGCCTCCGCGGGACAGCTTTTTGATTCGTGGGCCGGGTCCCTGGGCCTGGCGGACTACACGAAATACGTCGCGCCCGCCTCTGCCCGGGCACTGGACCACGTCCGCCACTTGGGTGCCCCGCTGATCCACTTCGGGACCGGCACCTCGGAACTGTTGGTGGCCATGCGCGATGTCGGCGTGGACGTGGTGGGCGTCGACTACCGCCTTCCGCTCGATGAGGCGAACCGCAGGCTCGGCGGCACGGTACCGCTGCAGGGAAACATCGATCCAGCCCTCCTTTCCGCCCCCTGGGAGGTCCTGGAGGCACACGTGCGCGAAGTCATCCAAGCCGGCTCAGCTGCGCCCGGCCACGTCCTCAACCTTGGCCATGGGGTGCCTCCGGAGACCGATCCCGCCGTCCTGACCCGGGTTGTTGAGCTCATTCATTCCATTTCCCCGGAATAGCCCCATGGGCACGGAACCGGACTCCCGGCAGCAGGCCGACGCGCAGGCCGGGGTGTCCCCGGCGGCCTTGGTGGTGGGCGGAGGGATATCCGGCCTCCTGGCCGCTCGGGAACTCGCCGCGGCGGGCCGTCGGGTCACTGTTCTTGAAGCCACCGACCACTGGGGTGGCTGCGTGGGAAGCCACACAGTTGCGGGCCTGTTGCTCGATAGCGGCGCCGAGTCCTTTGCCACCCGTTCCACCGCCGTTGCCGACCTCGCGACCGAGTTGGGGCTGGCTGGAAGAATCGTCACCCCACAACCTGGTGGCGCGTGGGTGCAGTTGCCCGACGGCCCCCGGGAATTGCCCAAGACGGGTGTCCTGGGCATCCCGGCCAATCCCTGGGACCCCGAGGTCCGGCGCTCCCTGGGCCTGCTGGGTTCCCTGCGGGCCTCGCTGGACAGGATCCTGCCCGCCTCGATCGGGACAACGGCTGAGGTAACGAGCGTCTCCTCGCTCGTGCGTGCCCGCATGGGCCGCCGCGTCCTTGACCGGCTGGTCGCCCCTGTGGTCGGAGGGGTGCATTCCGCCGATCCTGGACTGCTGGACGTTGACATGGTGGCGCCAGGACTGCGCGCAGGGCTCCGCCGGCACGGTTCACTCGCAGCCGCGGTCTCGGCGCAGCGGCGCGGCCCCACGCCGTCTGGACCGGGGACGGGGCCAACAACAGCGCAAACCACCGCGCCGGCCACCGTGCCAACCCAAGCCGCCAAGGCCGGATCCGCCGTCGCAGGCTTGGAAGGCGGCATGCACACGCTGGTTGCCGCCCTCGTGTCGGACCTGCGGGCCCGCGGCGTGGCGCTGGTGAATGGTGCCCGCGCGGAACGGGCCATCCGGACGTCGGACGGCTGGCGCATCACCGCGGATGAGACCGCTTACGACGCCGGCCTCCTCGTCGTGGCGCTCGACGGCCCGGCCGCGGTCGGGCTGCTGCAGGCTGCGGTCCCGGACCTGGCGGGGAAACAGCCTGCCGGCGGTCCCGACGTCAGGCTTGCCACGCTTGTGGTGGACGTCCCCGAACTGGACCGCCGGCCCCGGGGGACAGGCATCCTCGTGGCACCGCAGACCGCCGGAATTGAAGCCAAAGCACTGACGCATGCAACGGCGAAATGGGACTGGTTGGCCGCCGCTGCCGGCCCCGGAACGCATGTTCTCCGGCTCTCCTATGGCCGGATTGACGGCTCGGCCTCCGGCACGGGCGGTCCGGCAACCGACAATGACCTTCTTGCCTCGTCCCTACGTGATGCGTCGGCCCTGCTCGGTGTCCCGATCCGGCAGGAAGACCTTATTGGCTGGGACGTTGTGCGGTGGCAGGGGGCGCTGCCGTTCGCTGCCGTCGGCCACAAGGCACGCGTGGCGGCCATCAGGACCATCTGTGCCCGCCAGGAGGGACTTGGCATCGTAGGAGGCTGGGTGGCAGGCAACGGGCTGGCCGCTGTGGTGGCAGACACCAAGGAGCAGATCCGCAGCCTGCTGAGCTGAGGATCGTCCCAGTTCAGCCGGATATCAGCTGCTTAACCAGGCCCGCCACAGGCTATGTCCGACTTTCACATCCCCCGCCAGCGTGGCTAGGGTTGAGCACTATGGTGAATTACAGGTCCGAAATTTCACGTTCCCGGACCGGTATCCATGGGGGAGTCCGACGTGGCAGCGCCGCTGCCGCGATCGGTGCGGTACTGGTTCTCTCAGCGGGCGTTCCCGCGTCGCAGGCGGACGGAGGTTCCGGCTCCGGCGAACCCGACGTGCAGATCACGGGGAGCACACAGCTACCCGCGATCGGCGGGCTGCTGCAGGGCCTGCTCGGTGATGCGGCTCCTACCGCCCCGCAGCCCACGCCGGTCCCCGAGGCAACCACGGTCACCCCGTCGACAACTCCTGTTCCGACATCGACAGTCCCGAACTCCCCGGCTCCGGCCCCCGCCACGGGCGCGGCGGCTGCCGGGTCCGCGACACCGGCGACCGCCACTCCACCCCTGCCCGCCGGCACGGCCACGCCGCTCCAGCAGCCTGGGGCCGGGCAGGCGGCGGCAGGGGCCGCGCCGTCCGGGGACGCCGCTGCAGACGCGGGCGGAGCCGAAGGGGCGGAGGCACCAGCCAGCCAGCCGGCCGTTGGGCCCGATGGAACACCGTCTGGAACACCGTCTGGGACACCGTCGCCGTCTGTCCGCATACCGGGAGGAGCTGCCGCATCCCGCATCGGGGTTCCCCAAGCTCTCGGCGGAGCCGCCCGGAGCCGGCAGGAGATGACGGTCCCCGCGGAACCGGCGGCCGAGGGTGCCAAGGTATGGCTCGGCGTCGGCCTCGTTGCGACGGCCGGAGCAGCCGGACTCATCTTCACCCGCATCCGGCGGCTTTGAAGGTGCGGCACTGTGGTTTGACCCCGGGGCCTTTGTCCAAAAATGTGATTATGAACACTTCTACGGCTTGTAGAACTCTCCGGTTTCGACTTGGCGAAGAGGAAGGGGCAAACTGGTAACCATGAGCCACACTTCTGCCGAATCTGTCACTAAAACCGAAGAATCAGCCGAGCAGTTTTTTACCCTCTGGACTGTCTTCAAGCGGTCAGCGGACGTCCTGCGCAGCGCCGATGCTGCCGATGATTTCGATGCCCTGCTGTCCCGCCTGGCCGAGGCCGGGGTGACCCACCGCGGAAGCTACGACGTCTCCGCCATGCGCGCCGATGCCGACGTGATGGTCTGGCTCCACGGCCCCAAGCCCGAAGCCCTGCAGCAGGCGATGCGCGATGTCCGCCGCAGCAAACTCTTCGCCGGAACGGAAATCGTCTGGTCCGCCATGGGCGTGCACCGCGAGGCGGAATTCGCCAAGAACCACACCCCCGCCTACTCGCGCGGCGTGGAACCGGCAGAGTGGCTCTGCGTCTACCCGTTTGTGCGCTCTTACGAGTGGTACATCCTGCCCGAGGCCGAGCGCGGCAAGATGCTGCGCGACCACGGCATGCTGGGCCGCGATTTCCCCCAGGTCATCTCCAACACCGTTTCGTCGTTCGCCCTGGGCGACTGGGAATGGATCCTGGGCCTGGAAGCACCGGAACTCGTGGATCTCGTGGACCTGATGCGGCACCTGCGCGCCACGGAGGCACGGAACCACGTCCGGGAGGAGATCCCGTTCTACACAGGCCGCCGCATCTCTGCAGCGGAGATCGCCGAGGTCCTCGCATGACCCCGTCACATCGCCAGGAAGGCTCAACCCTGACGGCGGTCAACCCCGTCACCGAAGCCGGCCGGATGGCTCCGAAGGACTACGACGCCGTCCTGCTCGCCTCCTTCGGCGGTCCCGAGGGCCAGGACGACGTCATTCCATTCCTCCGCAACGTCACCCGCGGCCGTGGCATCCCTGACGAGCGGCTCGAAGAAGTCTCCACGCACTACCGGGCCAACGGCGGCATCAGCCCCATCAACCAGCAGAACCGCGAACTCAAGGCAGCCCTGGAAGCCGAACTGGCAGCCCGCGGAATCGGCCTGCCAGTGCTGTGGGGCAACCGTAACTGGGACCCCTACATCCCCCAGACGCTGCAGCAGGCGTACGACGCCGGCCACCGCAAACTGCTGATGATCACCACGAGTGCCTACTCCTGTTACTCCAGCTGCCGCCAGTACCGCGAAGACATCGGCATGGCACTGACCGAAACAGGCCTGGACGGCCGGCTTGAGGTGGATAAGGTGCGCCAGTACTTTGACCACCCGGGCTTTGTGGAGCCCTTTGTTGAAGGCACCGCCGCCGGCTTGGCCGACGTCCGCGCACAGCTGGCCGCCGCGGGCACGCCCGATGCCCCCGTACACATCCTGTTCGCCACGCACTCCATTCCCACGCGGGACGCCGAGGCGGCAGGACGGTCCGACGCCGAGCCACGCGAGTTCGAAGAAGGTTCGGCGTACGTGGCACAGCACCTCGCCACCGGCGCCGCCGTCATCAGCCGGGTTGAGGCCGAGTCAGGCCTCACCGCGCCTTGGTCACTCGTCTACCAGTCGCGGTCCGGCGCCCCGCACGTGCCGTGGCTGGAGCCCGACATCAACGACGCCATCGAGGAACTGGCCGGCCAGGGAATCAAGGGAATCGTTATTGTTCCGCTGGGCTTTGTCAGCGACCACATGGAGGTTGTCTGGGACCTTGACACCGAAGCCCTGGAAACCTGCCGTAACCTGGGCCTGGCCGCTACGAGGGTGCCCACCCCCGGCACCCACCGCAAGTTCGTTGACGGGCTGGTGGACCTGATCTCGGAGCGGACACAGCCCCACAACATCGCCGACCGCCCGGCAGTGACCGGCCTCGGCCCATGGTACGACGTCTGCCGGCCCGGCTGCTGCGCCAACTTCCGTGGCGAGAAGCCCACCATCGCTGGCGCTGACACCACTGTTGGCACCGGACACGATCCGTACCCGGACGCCTCTGGCGTACCGGCCGGGGGAGCAGGCACCCAGTGACCGTCCGGATCGGGACCAGAGCCAGCAAGCTCGCCCTGACGCAAACACAGCAGACCGCGGACCAGTTGGCCGCCGTCGGCGGATTCCCTGTGGAACTGGTGCACGTCAGGACCGACGGCGATGTCCTCACGGGTTCGTTGTCGCAAATGGGCGGCACGGGCGTTTTTGTTGTTGCCCTCCGCGAAGCCCTCCTGCGTAACGAGTGCGACGTCGCCGTGCATTCGCTCAAGGATTTGCCTACCGGCGCGGCCGTGGGCCTGACGCTGGCGGCGACGCCCCGCCGCGTTGATGTCCGCGATGTGCTCTGCGCCCGCGACGGACTGAAGCTTGCCGACCTGCCGCAGGGCGCCACCGTTGGCACCGGCTCACCGCGACGCGCTGCCCAGCTCCGTGCTGCGCGGCCGGACCTGCAGATCCTGGACATCCGCGGCAACGTGGATACCCGCCTTGGCCGTGTGCCCGGTCTTCCCGGCAACGTAACGGACCAGGTTGTGCCAGGCAAGTCCTGCGACCTCGACGCCGTGGTCCTGGCTGCGGCAGGACTGGAACGCATCAGCAGGCTCGACGCCGTCACCGAATTCCTCGAAACCGACGTTATGCTGCCGGCCGCCGGACAGGGGTCGCTGGCGATTGAATGCCGCACGGCCGATGCTCCCCGTAAGGCGGGATCAACGGAAGGCTCCCAAGGTGTCCTCGCCCAGGCCCTCGCGGCACTTGATGATCCCGACACGAGGCTTGCCGTCACCGCCGAGCGGGCGCTGCTGGCCAGGCTTGAGGCCGGCTGCGCTGCCCCAGTGGGCGCCTACGCTTACCGCAAGGGAAGCATGCTTCACCTCGAAGCCGTGGTGTGCGCCGTGGACGGCACAGCGTCCGTCCGCGACAAACGGGCTACTGACGGGCTGACCGAAGTAGGGGCCACGCTTCTTGGCATCGAACTGGCCGAGGTCCTCCTTGCCGGCGGCGCCGCCGACATCGCAGACCTTCACGCCTCCTGACCTGCCCGTGGATACACTACCCGGGACGGCCTGACATGGCGGGCCAGGACAAAAGTTCCCAGCAGGACCTACAGCCGCTCGCGCACGCCCGGGTCCTGATCACCCGCAGCCCGGAACGGTCGCCGACGCTGGTCGCGGCACTTGAGAACGCGGGTGCCGAGGCGCTGCTGCTGCCGCTGATTGATTTTGAGCGAGCCGCGGACCAGCACTCCCTGGACGTCGCCTGTGATGCGCTGGCTGCCGGGGCCTTCGACTGGCTGGTGGTCAGCAGCGCCACCACGGTCCACGTCCTGCGCGATAAAGCCGCCGAGCGTGGCCTGACGCTCAGCGATTGGTTGCCAGCCACGACCAAGGTGGCTGCCATTGGCCAGGCCTCGAAAGGGATGCTCGAATCCGCAAGCGTTCCCGTGGCACTCACTCCGGCGGCTGCCCAGTCAGCAGCCGGACTGCTTGACGTGTGGCCCGCCGGGGCCGGACGGGTGCTGCTGCCACAGGCCGATATCGCGGCCCCGCGCCTCGCTGACGGGCTGAGGGCCTCAGGAGCGTCCGTGACTGTCGTCATTGCCTACCAGACCGTCGATTTCCCGGCGGATGCAGAACGGAGGCTGGCCGTCGATCCGTTGGCTGCCGACCCCGGGAAAAACAGCACC
Source organism: Pseudarthrobacter sp. CCNWLW207 (assembly GCF_037203945.1). Lineage (NCBI taxonomy): Bacteria > Bacillati > Actinomycetota > Actinomycetes > Micrococcales > Micrococcaceae > Pseudarthrobacter > Pseudarthrobacter sp. CCNWLW207. Next base: position 314,138 of record NZ_JBBCBS010000003.1, read on the forward strand.
GCTGCACGCGTGGCCGTGCCGCCGTCGTACTCGATGCTGACTACGGAAGCCGCCCGGGCCCAGATTGCGGCGGGCCGGCTCCACGCCGTTGTGGCGGCCTCGCCCAGCGCCGTACGTCGCATTAGTGCCGCACTTTCCCCGCTCAGGGACTGCCGGCTGGTCGCGATCGGACGTTCGACGGCGGACGAAGCCTCAGCCCTCGGACTCGATGTTGCGGCCGTCGCGGCTGAGCCCACCCCCGCCGGACTCGTTGCCGCGGTTTGCGAAGCCCTGGATTCCCCGACCCAACCCGGACCACCTGTGGAGGACACACGATGAGCTTTCCCAATCAACGGCCCCGACGCCTCCGCACTACACCGGCGATGCGCCGGCTCACCGCGGAAACGCGGCTGGCCGCGGCCGAGCTCATCCTGCCGGCCTTCATCCGGGAAGGGCTCACCGAACCCAACCCCATCACGTCCATGCCGGGCGTGGTCCAGCACACCACGGACACCCTCAAGCGCGCTGCCGCCGAAGCCGTTGAACTGGGACTCGGAGGCATCATGCTCTTTGGCATTCCGGCGGTCCGGGACGCCGAGGGCACCGCCTCACTGGAACCGGACGGGGTGCTGAACAAGGCCATCCGGGACGTCCGCGCCGAAGTGGGTGACGGCCTGGTCATCATGAGTGACGTCTGCCTGGACGAGTTCACCGACGATGGGCACTGCGGCGTGCTCGATGCCGACGGATACGTAGACAACGACCGCACCGTGGAGATCTACGCTCGGATGGCGGTGGCACAGGCCGATGCCGGCGCCCATATGCTGGGCCCGTCCGGAATGATGGACGGCCAGATCGCTGCCATCCGCCAGGCTCTGGACGAAGCCGGACACAGCACCACCGCGGTGATTGCCTACGCAGCCAAGTACGCCTCCGCCTTCTACGGTCCCTTCCGCGAAGCCGTTGACTCCCAGCTGAAAGGCGACCGGCGGACGTACCAGATGGACGCCGGAAACCGGCGGGAGGCCATCCGGGAAGTGGAACTGGACCTCGCCGAGGGGGCTGACATCGTGATGGTGAAACCGGCCATGAGTTACCTGGACATCGTGGCCGACGTCGCCGCCATGAGCCCGGTTCCCGTGGCCGCCTACCAGATCTCCGGGGAGTACGCGATGATCGAAGCCGCCGCGGCCAACGGCTGGATCGACCGCCGTGCCGCCATCACCGAGTCCGTGCTGGGCATCCGGCGGGCCGGTGCGAACATGGTGCTGACCTATTGGGCTGCCGAGCTCGCCGGCTGGCTGAAGGAAACCCGGTGACTTCGCAGCCGGATTCTTCCCCGACCGCGGGTCCCACCGCGCCGGTAGCCGCTGACCGGATCCTGCTGGGACTGAACACCTTTGGCGACGTCGGCGAGAATCCGGACGGCAGCCCGCAGCCGCACGCCCAAGTGCTGCGCCAGCTGCTCGATCAGGCGGAACTGGCTGACGCCGTCGGACTCCACGCATTTGGCGTGGGGGAGCACCACCGCAAGGACTTCGCCGTCTCGGCCCCGGAGGTTTTCCTCGCAGCCGCAGCGGCCCGGACCCACCAAATCCGGCTCGGATCTGCCGTCACGGTCCTGAGCTCGGATGACCCCATCAGGGTATTCCAACGGTTCTCGACCGTTGACGCCCTCTCCAACGGCCGGGCTGAGGTGATGCTGGGGCGCGGGTCCTTTGTCGAATCATTCCCGCTGTTCGGCCTGGACCTGGCGGACTACGAGGTCCTGTTCGAGGAGAAGCTTGAGCTGTTCGACAAGGTGCGGTCCCAGCAGCCCGTCCACTGGGAGGGCCGGACCCGCCCGGCGCTGCATGGCCTGAGCGTCTACCCGCCGCTGGAACACCACCTGCTGCCCACGTGGATAGGCGTCGGGGGGACCACCGAATCAGTCCTTCGCTGCGCGCAGTACGGGTACCCCATCATCTTTGCCATCATCGGAGGGCAGCCGCGCGCCTTCCGCCCGCTGGCGGACCTTTATCGGGAGGCGATGTCCCAATACGGACACCCCCTTCAGCAGGTGGCAACCCACTCGCCCGGCCACGTGGGGGAGACTGACGAACAGGCCCGGGAGGAGTTCTTCCCCCACTGGCTCAAACTGCGGAACAGAATCGGCGCCGAGCGCGGCTGGGGACCCGCCGGGAAGCCGGAGTTCGACGCCCTCTGCGCGCCGGAGGGTGCCCTGTACGTGGGGTCGCCGGATACCGTGGCGCGCAAGATCGTGCGGCTGAAGGCGGACCTGGGGGTGGACCGATTTGACCTCAAGTACAGCAGCGGCCCGTTGCCGCACTCGGCCATGATGCGTTCCATCGAGCTTATGGGCACGGCGGTGGCGCCCCGCGTGTCGGAACTGCTCGGTAACTCACGTGCCGGCGAACTGAAAGAATAGGAACCATGACTTCCAGCAATCCTCGCAACGAGGAACTCTTCGACCGCGCCCGGCGGCTGATGCCCGGCGGCGTGAACTCTCCTGTCCGGGCCTTCGGCTCCGTCGGCGGAACCCCGCGGTTCATGGTATCCGCCAGCGGCCCGTACCTCACGGATGCCGACGGTAAAGAATACGTTGACCTGGTCTGCTCCTGGGGCCCAGCGCTCCTCGGCCATGCGCACCCCGCCGTGTTGGAGGCCGTCCATGCCGCAGTGGACCGCGGCCTGTCCTTCGGCGCCTCCACGCCGGATGAGGCCAACCTTGCAGCCATCGTGCAGGAACGCGTCCCGGCCGCGGAACGCGTCCGGATTGTGTCCACCGGCACCGAGGCCACTATGACGGCCGTCCGCCTGGCGCGTGGATTCACGGGTCGCAACCTGATCATCAAGTTCGCAGGCTGCTACCACGGCCACCTCGACGGGCTCCTCGCCGCGGCCGGTTCAGGCGTCGCCACCCTGGCGCTGCCCGGTTCGGCCGGCGTCACCGAAGCCACCGCTGCTGAAACCCTCGTCCTGCCGTATAACGATCTCGCCGCCGTCGAGGCCGCCTTTGCCAGCCACGGCGCCAACATTGCCGCGGTCATCACCGAAGCCGCCCCTGCCAACATGGGTGTGGTGACACCCGCCGAAGGGTTCAACCTGGGCCTGTCCCGCATCACCCGCGAACACGGCGCGCTGCTGATCGTCGACGAGGTGCTGACCGGATTCCGGACGGGCTACTCCGGCTACTGGGGCCTCACCGGCGGCGCCTCCGATGCTGCCGAGCCGTGGACCCCTGACCTGCTCACCTTTGGAAAGGTGATCGGCGGCGGGATGCCGACGGCGGCACTGGGCGGGCGTGCCGACGTCATGGATTACCTCGCTCCCGTCGGCCCGGTCTACCAGGCCGGAACGCTGTCCGGGAATCCGGTAGCCATGGCCGCCGGCGTCGCCACGCTGACCCACGCCACCCAGGAGGTCTACTCGTTTATCGATGCGAGGTCGCTGGAACTTTCCTCGGCGCTGTCCGAGGCCCTGGACTCCGCCGGAGTGGACCACTCGATCCAGTTCGCCGGAAACCTGTTCTCGGTCGCGTTCGGAACGTCGGCCACCGGCGTCCACAACTACGCCGATGCCCAAGGCCAGGAAACCTTCCGCTATGCGCCGTTCTTCCACTCCATGCTGGAATCCGGGGTCTACCTGCCGCCCTCCGTGTTTGAGGCCTGGTTCCTCTCGGCCGCCCACGACGACGCCGCCATGAACCGGATTTTCGACGCCCTCCCTGCCGCCGCAAAGGCAGCCGCCGCCGCGCAAGCCTAGCTCCGGCGTCGTTCTTTAAAACCAAAAATCCCCGCCTCCCGGACAAATCCCCGCTGCAAGCAAGGGGGATAAGTCCGGAAGGCGGGGATTTTCTGTGGGTGCCGCTAGAGGACGTCCGAGAGGAAGCCTTTGAGCCGGTCCGTGCCGGGGGAGCTGAAGATCTGTTCGGGCGGACCCGACTCGACCACCACGCCGGCATCCATAAACGTCACGGTGTCTGAGACGTTGCGGGAGAAGCCCATCTCATGGGTTACTACCACCATGGTCATGCCACCCTTGGCGAGATCCGCCATCAATGCCAGGACTCCCTTGACGAGTTCGGGATCCAATGCGGACGTGGCTTCGTCGAAGAACATCACCTCGGGCTTCATGGCGAGGGCACGGGCGATCGCCACGCGCTGCTGCTGGCCGCCCGAAAGGTTGGCCGGACGCGCGTCAGCCTTATGCTTTAGCCCCACGAGGTCCAGTTGCTCCAGGGCCTCGGCATGCGCCTGGTCCTTGGGCAGCTTCCGGAGTTTGCGCAGAGCCAGCGACACATTTTCCACAACGGTCTTGTGCGGGAACAGGTTGAACTGCTGGAACACCATGCCGATCCGCTGGCGCAACTCGTCCGGGTTGTCCTTCAAGACAGAGCGGCCGTCCAGGAGGATATCGCCCTGGTCCGGCTCGATCAGTCGGTTCATGACACGCAGCAGCGTGGACTTGCCGGAGCCGGACGGACCGATCACCGAAGCCGTGGTGCCCTTCTCCACATGGAGATCGATGCCGCGGAGCACGTGGTTGTGGCCGAACGAGAGGTGCAGGTTCTTGCCGGTCAGGGTGCCGGAGGTAAATTCCGTCATGCCTGTGCCCCCTTGCCGATAGGTGCTGCCAACTCGTCCGGTTCCTTCTTCTCCGGCCTGCCCGTACGGAGCCGGTTATCGATGAAGTTCACGAAGTGGGTCAGCGGAACAGTAAGGATCAGGTACAAGAGGCCAGCGGCCACCAGCGGGGAGAGGTTCCCCGAGTTGGCCATGGCGTCGTTTCCGATCCGGAAGATCTCGCGCTCGGAGGCGGCCAGGCCCAGCATGAACACCAGCGAAGAGTCCTTGAGCAGGGAGATGAACTGGTTCACCAAAGCAGGCAGCACCCGACGGATGCCCTGCGGTACCACCACCAGACGCATCGAACTGCCGTAGCTGAACCCCAGAGCCCGGGATGCCTCCAGTTGCCCCTTCTCCACGCTCTGGATGCCCGAACGGAAGATCTCACCGATATAAGCGGCCGCGATGAGCGTCAGCGCCAGTACTCCCAAGGGGTACGGGTTCCTCGAGCCCGTCAGCTCCCGGGCGAGCGGGCTGAGGCCTATCCCGATCACCAGGATCACCAGGATGGCCGGAAGGCCACGGAAGATGTCCGTGTAGATGCGCGCCACCCAGCGTGCCCCGGCGTTGCGGGAAATGCCCATCAGGGCAAGCGCCAGGCCCAGCAGGGAGCCCAGGACAGCAGAGGTCACTGCCAGGATGATCGTGTTGGGCAGGCCAACCATGATCAGGGACGGCAGGACCTCCGCCATGGCACCCCAGTTGAAGAAGGTGTCGGCAAGTTGTTCCAGTGTGTCCATAGGGGCAGCGGCCCGGATCAGCTCTGGGGAACCGTGGCAGCCTTGCTGCCCGGCTTCCAGTCGCTCGGCATTTCGCGGTCCGGGTACCATTCCTTGGTCAGCTTGGACCAGGTTCCGTCTGCGATGACTGCATCAAGGCCCGAGTTCAGGGCATCGATCAGCGGCTTGTTGTCCTTGTTCACGGCGTACGCAGTGAAGTTCTGGGTGTTGACAACCGATTCGGCGATGACGGTGCCGTCGCCTTCCTTGACCTGGCCGGTGGCCTGCTGCGACGGAGCAACCCAGGCGTCGACCTGGCCGTTGCGGACGTTGGCGTACACGGTGTTGTAGTCCGGGAAGCGGATGGGTTCAAGCTTCAGCGTGTTGGTGACATAGTCATCCTGCACGGTGCCCTGGACCACTCCGATGCGGAGGCTGTCGTCGAGGTCTGCGAAGCCCTTGACGTCGCCGTCGGTCTTGGCCACCACGGCCATGAAGCCGAAGTCGTAACCGTTGGTGAAGCCGACGTTTTCACGGCGCTTGTCCGTGGTGGAGATGGAGGAGGATCCGACGTCGAACTGCTTGTTCTGGACCTGGGAGAGCAGGGCGGAGAAATCGGTGGCAACGAACTCCACCTCAAGGCCAAGCTTCCCGGCTATTGCGCGCAGCAGCTCGTTGTCGTAGCCCGTGAACTTGCCGGAGGGGTCAAGGAAGATGTTTGGCGGGGCATCGGAGAGCGTGCCCACTTCAAGTTTGCCTTCGGTGTTCAGCCCAAGTTTGGCCTTGTCGATCTGGTCGATCGGGGTGACATCAGCGGTGGTGTACTTGTCCAGCGTCTGCTGATCGCTGCCGGCCAGGGCGTCCGTAGGGGTGCCGGCAGGCTGTGAGGAAGCCCCGCCGCAAGCCGCGAGGGAGGCGGCCAGGGCGATAGCCACAGGAACGCTGGTCAGCCATTTCATGGCTTTCGATTTCATCAGGTAGTCACTTTCATCTGAGTCATAAGTTCATCCCGGCCGCACAGCTGCACACGTCTCGCCGGGGGTCTGCCGCGCCAAGGGGACTGACGCTCAGGGCAGGGGACCGCAAAACTTAATCATCTCACTAAGGACTAAATCGGCGGATAGGTGAAGATGGGACGGTCAGGCGTACGTCTAGTCGAATATTGATCGGCCAGGCCGAGCGGGGGCCCTTGGCTGGGCTCGTCGCCGCCGCCATCGCCGAATCACCGGCTGGTCACCGCCTTCCATGCCGTAGGCGGCAATAAGTGTGAGTTAGCTCGCAGCTAGAAGTCGCCGCGACTGGCATCTTCCGGCGGCAGCACCGGCCAGTCGCCTTCGATGACGGCTGCAGGCTTGGTCTTCCGCAGGTATCCCTGGAAATCAGCTGCCTGGCTAACGGCCCAGTCCACCTGGAGCTGATGAAGCTGGCTGGCCGGCATCCGCAGCTTGGGGAACTTGCCCGCCATCGCATCCAGCACCCTGAGCGTGGCCAGGGCATCCGCTGTGGAGGTGTGGGCGTTGTCCAGGTTGACCCCATACTCCTCGCACAGGGCGGTCAGCGTTCGTTTGCCCTTCCGGTACCGGTCCACCTGCTTGTTCATGATGTAGGGATCCAGGACCGGGAACCGGCTCAGCTGCTTCACGCCATACCTCGCCGATTCGGCCGCCAGCACGGTGAAGTCGTAACTGGCGTTGAATGCAATCACAGGAACGCCGGCATCAAAAAGCTCCTGCAGGACGGTGGCGAGCTCCCTGGTCACCTCATGCGCTGGCCTGCCTTCACGCCTTGCCTGCTCGGTGGTGACGCCGTGGACGTCGCTTGCTTCGGTGGGGATCTCGACCCCTGGGTCTGCCAGCCATTCGTGTTCCTTGATGACATCCCCCTGGTGGTCAACGACGGTCACCGACGCCGTGACGATGCGTGCAGCGCGGGAGTTCCGGCCTGTGGTCTCGAGGTCGAAGGCTGCGCGGGGGAGGGTGTTCCAAGTGCTCATGCTCCCACGCTAGCGGCCGGCACTGACAGTCTCCGGCAGCGCCCTCGGCGGGTCCGGGATTTCGTATCGTGCGGGGCTAGGGTGGGCACGGCATCGGCTAAGCGGACCCCTGGCACCGGTACGCTGGATCCATGCGGACGGAGTATGTTGAGGCGGTGCTGGCCGTGGTGGAGCTGGTGCCCCGGGGCGCCGTCGTTGCCTATGGCGACATCGCCGAACTGCTGGGAGCAGGCGGACCGCGGCAGGTGGGTGCTGTCATGAGCCACTACGGCAGCGGCGTGCCGTGGTGGCGGATCCTCAAAGCCAGCGGGCAGGCTCCCGAAGGCCACGAAGCCGCAGCTCTTCGCCACTACCTGGACGAAGGAACGCCCCTGCTGGGCAGCCACGACGAATTCCTTCGCACGGGTGAAGGCCGCTGGCGCGTCAACCTTGCCGCGGCCCGCTGGACTCCCACAGACGCCGAATTCGACCAGCTGGACGCCATTGCGGACCGGCTCGAGCGTGGGCTTCATAAATTGTCCGTGGCTGATGATGAAATGTCCGTGTGACGCTAACAAGCCTGCAGACGGACCTCCTGCCCGACTCCCCTGTCGACTACGTCGATGCCGCATATCCTGCAGCGGACCTGGCCGCACCGGGCCAGCGTGAGAACGGGACCGGCCTCCGGCTGCTTCCGCCCCGCCGGCTGCAGGGCTCCATCCCTCTGCTTACAGCCGACCAGCAGGCCGCCGTGGAGGTCCCGCACGGCTCCGGGCCGGTCCTGGTTCCAGGAGCGCCAGGGACCGGCAAGTCCACTGTCCTGATCGAGGCGGCCGTCCGCCGGGCCCTCCACGAAGGCGTGGACCCTGAACGGATCCTGATCCTAGCGCCGGGCCGGCTGGCGGCAGACTCACTTCGTGACCGCTTCACCGCCAGGCTGGATCGGAGCCTGAGCACAACGCCGGCCAGGACCTGGGCCTCCTATGCCTTCGATCTGATCCGCCGGGCCAAAGCGGAGGGCATCCTGCCGCTCCCGCGGCCGCCGCGCCTCCTGTCCGGACCGGAGCAGGACCTCATCATCAAGGAGCTTCTGGAAGGGCACGCCCTTCCAGGGCTGCAACTGCCGTGGCCTGCGGACCTGGGCGCTGCGCTGGAGACCAGGGGATTCCGTCACGAAGTCCGCCAGCTCTTTGACCGGATCATCGAATCGGGCAGGACAGCCGAAGATCTCGAAGACCTTGGCCGCCGCTGCGGCAGGGAGGACTGGATCGCTGCCGCGGCGCTTTATGCCGAATACCGGGACGTCCTGGACCTCCGTATGCCTGAGGCCTTCGACCCCGCTGGAATCATCACCGCTGCCCGGCAAATCTTCCAGGATGCGCCTGACTTCCTCGCCGCTGAACGCGAACGGCTGCAGTTGCTGCTGGTGGACGATATCCAGGAAGCTAACCCGGCTGTTTTTGAGCTGCTCGCGGACATCGCGGCGGGCAAAGACTGCTTTGTGACCTCTTCCCCGGACACCGTTGTGCAGGGTTTCCGTGGAGCCAGGCCCGATCTTGTGGCCGAGCTTCCCCGGCTGCTCTCCGGCGGCAAAAACGCCTTGGAACGGCCGCTGTGGTACACGCACCGGCACGCGCCCGCCGTCGCGGAGGCATGGCTCGGGGTTGCCGGCCGGATCTCACAGCGCGCAGGCGGCCGGCTGGCCCGTCGGCTGGAGCAGCAGGATCCCGGCAGCCGACCCCCCAGGCAGGGTGCCGTCGAAGCCCACCTCGTGCCCTCACCGGTCCATGAACTGCGCTATGTCGCCCAGCGGATCCTGGACCAGCACATTAGCCACGGCCGTGCCCTCGCCGAAATCGCTGTCATTGTCCGGAACGGAGGCCAGCTCAGCGAGCTTCAGCGCTACCTTTCAGGGCAGGGGATCCCCGTCCGGGTTCCCGTAGCGGAGTCTGCCGTGCGTGACGAAGTTGCCGTACGCCCGCTTCTGGACGCCTATGCGATCGCCCTGGATCCTGACCTGCTGACCCCTGAATCGGCTGTTTCACTGCTCACCTCGCGGATCGGCGGAGCAACATCGATTGAATTGCGCAGGTTGAGGCAGTCGTTGCGGCGTGAAGAACTCGAAGGCGGCGGCGGCCGCACCAGCGACGCCCTGCTGGTCGAAGCGCTGCTGGAACCCGGCGCCCTGGCCACGTTGGGGATGGAAGGCAGGGCGGCGCGCCGAACGGCGCGAATGATCCAGGCCGGACGTACTGCCATCACCCAACCGGGAGCCAATGCGGAGTCCGTGCTCTGGGCTCTGTGGCACTCCACCGGGCTGGCGAACGCGTGGACAGAAACTGCGCTCACCGGCGGTCCCCACGGCGCCCGCGCCGATCGGGACCTTGACGCCATGATGGCGCTCTTCCATACTGCGGAGCGCTACGTGGACCAGATGCCCGGTGCGGGTCCGGAACAGTTCCTGGAGTACCTCCTGAACCAGGAGCTTCCCATGGACACCCTGGCAGCAAGGGCCCAGGTGGATGACGCCGTCGAACTGATGACCCCCGCCAGCGCCGCAGGCAGGGAATGGCCCGTGGTAATCATTGCAGGGCTCCAGGAAGGCGTGTGGCCCAATACCAGGCTCCGTGGAGAGCTCCTGGGCAGCACCCTTTATGCCGACGCCGTGGAGCATGGCGTGGAATACGCGCTGCAACTTGACCCGCTGAGCCGGCTGCGGGACATCCGGTATGACGAACTCAGAAGCTTCTCAACGGCCATCTCCAGGGCGCAGGACCTCCTGATCTGCACGGCCGTCTCGTCCGAGGACGACCAGCCCTCCTCGTTCCTCGACTACGTTGCGCCGCTGAGCCCCGGCCAGGAGGGCCGCGGCTTCACCCCGGTGGAACGGCCCATGACGCTCCGAGCCCTCGTCGCGGAGCTCCGGCAGTACGCCCAGCTCGACGGCGCGTACGCTCCGGAAGCCGCGGAGGCGGTCAGGGTCCTTGCCCGCCTGGCGGCGGCCAACCCAGCCGTTCCCGGCGCCCATCCGGACACCTGGTGGGGCCTGGCTCCCCTGACCACGACGGAATCAGTCGTGCCGCCCGGTGGAACGGTCTATGTTTCGCCGTCGAAGGTGGAAGCTGTCCAGAAGTCCCCACTGGATTGGTTTGTGCAGGCGGCCGGTGGCGAGGCCGCGACTGATTTTGCCCGAAGCCTGGGCACCCTGGTCCATGCCATTGCGCAAGACCTGCCGGACGCCTCCAGCAGCGAATACGTCACCGAGCTTGTCCGGCGATGGCCCGCGCTTGGTATGAAGGACAACTGGGAAGGCCGGCTCGATTTCCAGCGTGCCGAGGCCATGGTCCGCAAACTCGCCCAGTACGTGCTGGTGATGCGAAGCGAAGGGCGCAGCCTGTTGGGAGTGGAACAGGACTTTGCGGTTCAGCTCCCGGATGTGATCCCGGCAGGGAGCATGGCCAGCGACTATCCCCTGGAACCGGGGCCAGCGGGCGACGACGGCCAAGCCGCGTCGTCGGAGGACCAAGCCCGGTCAGCGGTCCTTCGCGGCCAGGTTGACCGGCTCGAGATCGACTCCGAAGGAAGACTCGTGGTCGTGGACCTGAAGACCGGAAAAAGGCAGCCCGGCAAGACCGAACTTTCCCGGCATCCCCAGCTCGGGGCCTACCAGGCCGCCGTCCTTGCGGGCGGATTCGACGATGCTTCCGGGGTACCCGGACAAGCCATGCCCGGCGGTGCCGTGCTGGCCCAGCTGGGGACGGGAACCAAGGGTCCCGGCGTCCAGCAGCAGGAATCGCTCGACCCCCGGGACAACTGGGCCCTTGACATGGTGAACGGCGCGGCGGCAGTGATGGCGGGCAGCGTCTTCGAAGCCCGGCACGACCCCGCAAAGGGCGGGCACGGCGGTCACGGCTGCAGGCTTCCCGAAGTCTGCCCCCTCTGCGTCCGCGGAAAGCAGGTAACAGAATGACCCAGGCAACTGGCCTTCCCGAACCCCGGTTCAGTCCGGAACAGCTGTCCCGCCTCATGGGTGAAAAAAACTCACCTACAGCTGAACAAGCCGCGATCATTTCCTCGCCCCTGACGCCGCGATTGGTTATTGCCGGCGCAGGATCGGGCAAAACAGCCACCATGGCTGACCGCGTGGTCTGGCTGGTAGCCAATGGATGGGTCAGGCCCGAGGAAGTCCTCGGGGTCACGTTCACCCGGAAGGCTGCCGGTGAACTCGCCACCCGGATCAGGGCCAAGCTGGCGGTTTTGCAGCGCATCGCTGCAGAGGACACGGGAAACGCACTGTTCCCCGAAGGCCTGCTCAGCAGCGACGCACTTGAGCCAAAAGTATCCACGTATCACTCCTTTGCCAGCGGCATCGTGTCCGACTACGGGCTCAGGCTGGGAGTGGAACGCGACGTCGTGCTGCTGGGTGGCGCCCAGGCCTGGCAGCTCGCCAGCGAGGTGGTCGAAGCCTTCGATGGCGAGTACCGACACTTCAGCGCGGCAAAATCCACGTTGGTGAAGGCGGTCATCCAGCTTGCCGGCGAATGCGCGGAACACCTCCAGGAACCCGCGGATGTCGAGGCTTGGCTGATGGCACGGCTCGCAGAGTTCGAGAGCCTCCCGTACGTCGCTGACGGAAAAAAGAACCCGACACAGGCTGCAACGGACCTGGCCGCCATGCTGAGGACCAGGGCCAGCGTTGCGGACATGGTGGGCCGTTATTCAGCGGCCAAGCGTGCCCGCGGTGCCCTCGATTTCGGTGACTTGGTAGCCCTCGCTGCACGCGTGGCCCAGGAGGTCCCACTGGCTGCCGAGATGGAGCGCCAGCGCTACAAGGTAGTGCTCCTGGATGAATTCCAGGACACCTCGTACGCGCAGCTGGTCCTCTTCTCGCGGCTCTTCGGCGGCGGGCACGCCGTCACGGCCGTGGGGGACCCCAACCAGTCCATCTACGGTTTTCGAGGCGCCTCCGCAGGGCAGTTATTCCACTTCGTCCGGGAATTCCCCGTCCGCCTGCCCGGCCCGCAACAAGACGAAAACTTCAAACCAGCCCCTACTTCCTTCCTGACCACGGCCTGGCGCAACGGCCGGTCCATCCTCAAGGCAGCCAACGTGATGTCGGAGTCCTTGGGCAGGGCGGCCGCGCACAGGGAACCGGCCGGCACCCCAGGGCCCCGCGCCCACGGGGTACCCACCACGAACGTCCCGCCGCTCCAGCCGAGCCCGTACGCCATGGACGGACGCGTGGTGCTTGGACGGTTCGGGACCGACGTCGAGGAAGCCTCAGCCCTTGCCGAAGACGTACTGAAGTACCGGCTCACGGACTTTGAACTCAAGCCTGATGGCACCCCCGTGCCTCCTGCGCTCGCAGTGCTGTGCCGTCGCCGCGCCCAGATGGAAACCATCAGCCGGCAGTTGGAGGCCCGCGGAATCCCCTATGAGATCGTTGGACTGGGCGGCTTGCTGGACACCCCGGAAATTGTGGACCTCGTCTCAACCCTGAGGGTGCTGGCCGATCCAGGACGATCCGATTCCCTGATGCGGCTCCTCGCCGGCGCCCGGTGGCGGATCGGCCCCGCAGACCTGATGGCATTCCGCGACTGGTCGAGCCAGCTGGCACGCAGGCGCGGGCAGCCCGCCGCAGCGCGTGAAGCGGAAGCTGGAACCGCGGACGCCGGAACAGCGGACGACGACGGGCCGGTGGTGGAGAGCGATCTGACGGATGGTTCCAGCCTCGTAGAGGCCCTGGACTGGCTTCCGCGCGACGGCTGGACATCCTCACACGGAAGATCCCTGAGCGCGGAAGCGAGGGAGAGGCTCGGCCGGCTGTCGGTGGAATTGAGGCAACTGCGCGGTTACCTTGGCGATGATTTGACCACCCTTCTTGGAGAAGTGGAACGGGCCATGCTGCTGGACATTGAGGTGGCCGCGCGCCCGGGTATCACCATCCATCAGGCCCGTCGCAACCTTGACGCCTTCCAGGACGCTGCGGCCGGGTTCCTGAGAACGTCGCAGCGGGTGGACATTCTGGCTTTCCTGGCATGGCTGGAGGCTGCCGCCGCCGAGGAGAACGGACTTGACGCGCCAGCCGCGGACGTCAACCGCGAAGCCGTGCAGCTCCTGACGGTCCACGCGTCCAAGGGGCTGGAATGGGACGTGGTTTTTGTGCCCGGCCTCAACGCTGGCGCCTTCCCCAGCAGCCGCGATTCGCGGTGGAGCAGCGGGGCCGCGGCCCTGCCCTGGCCATTGCGGGGTGATCGTGCGGATCTGCCCCAGTGGGACCTCGACCAGCCTGACCAGAAGGGATGGCTGGACGCGGAGAAGGAATTCAAGTCCGCCGTACAGGCCCACGGCGAGTCGGAGGAACGGCGCCTTGCCTACGTGGCGTATACACGAGCCAAGCATGTCCTGTGGGTGTCCAGTGCCGCCTGGGTTGGTTCGCGGGCGGGCCGGTCCGAGATGTCCCCGTTCCTGGCTGAACTTGAGCCGCTGGCAGTTCGGTCCGGGGCGGGCAGAGATACGGGCGCTGCGGCGGTCCACCCTGCCTCGGTGGACGAGGCCTCCCTTCCCGAGAAGAGTCCGCTGACACTGGAAACAGAGATGGCGCAGTGGCCCTACGACCCACTGGAAGGGCCAGTGGACCCCAGGACGGGACAACGCCTTCGCCTCGTTCCCGGCCGGCGTGCATCGATGGAACTGGCCGCCTCGCGGTTGCTCGCCGCCCTGGACGGCCCAACCACGGACACGGGCCCAGCCACGGACAGGGGTCCAGCCCGGGACGGCCGCGGGCTGCGCGTCCCCGCCTCAGGGTGGGATGCTGAAGCATCGCTGCTCCTGGAACGGCGCTCCAGCCGGGCACGCGGGCAGGATGTGCACCTGCCCAGCCACATTTCGGCATCCACGCTCGTCGACCTTGGCGAAGATCCGGCGGCTGTGCTGAAACGCCTTCGGAGGCCCGTTCCCCGGGAACCGGGCATGTCCGCGCGGAAAGGTACCGCCTTCCATTCCTGGGTGGAGGAATACTTCGGTAGCGCCGGAATGCTCGACCTCGGCGACGCACCGGGACCGGACGACCACATTGATGCGGCCTACGACCTCGACGACATGGTGGCCACCTTCCGGGCGTCCGAATGGGCCAACCGTTCCCCGGCATTTGTTGAAGTGCCTGTGGAGACCCGCGTGGGAGACGTGGTGGTCCGCGGCCGGATCGACGCTGTTTTCCGTGACGCGGACGGCCGGTGGGACCTAGTGGACTGGAAGACAGGCCGCCGTCCAGCCGCCGCCCACCTTAAAGCCAGGTCGGTCCAGCTTGCGGCCTACCGTCTTGCCTGGGCAAGGCTGAAGGGCATCGGGGTGGACGAGGTACGGGCAGCGTTCTTCTACGTGGCCGACAACCAGGTGGTCCGCCCGCACGACCTCGCGTCGGCCGCAGAGTTGGAGGCGATGGTGTCGGAGTCCTACTCCGTCACGGCTTCTTGACGTCGATGACGGTGATGGCCGCCGTGGAGGTGTCGTCTGTCGACGGCACCTTTGCCGGCGGTTCAGCCGGGGTAGGCTCCTCGTCCTGCGCGGGTTCGTCCTGCGCGGGTACGTCCTGCTCGGGTACGTCCTGCTCGGGTTCGTCGTCCGGGATCGGTGACACCTGGACGGCAGGCAAGACCGGGGCGGGAATCGGGAGTACCGTCACGGGCTGAACGATCCCAGGCGTTACCCCGGCGACCCCGTGCTGTCCGGCTGCCGGGCCCTGTGCCCTGCAGGGAGCCGCGGCACTGTCCCCGGAGCCGCCGTCGGCCGTGTCCGTCCAGGCTGTAACTGTCCCTGCGGCAGCGGTGCCCGCCGGAGCTGCGGGGGAGGGGAGCGGCTCAACGCTGATGGCCTGCCCACCGTGCTCGGCGATGTCGCTGGCGAGGGTTTCCAGCATGCCCTCCGCCTCGGAAATCATCGCCTCATCGCCAGCCGCGATGCCTTTGACGAGGTACTGCGCCAGGGCGAACTCGGCGGACAGTGCGGCCCTTCGCAGCAGGTGCTTGTCCGGGGCGTCCCGGCGGCTGTCGGTATAGCTGCTCAGGACAGTGTCCACGAAGTCCTGTTCGTTGGAGGCCACCAGCCAGGCGAAGTCATCGGCGGGATCACCGATCCGCAGGTCTGTCCACCCGGTGACGGCTGTTACCCGGTGGCCCTCCACCAGGAGGTTATCTTCGTGCAGGTCGCCGTGGACCACGCAGGGGTTGAAACGCCACAGGGATACATCTTCCAGCGCGTGCTCCCAACGGCGCAGGAGGGACGGCGGGATCTTGCCTGTGGTTGCGGCCTGGTCCAATTCGTTCAGCCTGCGCTGGCGGAATTCGTTGGGTGTGTAGCTGGGCAGGTCCGCATTGCTGACCAGCGCATGGGGCAGGTCGTGGATCGCGGCCAGTGCCACGCCGATTTCACGCGCGAGTTGCTCGGGGCCGGCTGTAAGTTCCTCCACGCTCCGGGTGGAACCGGCCAAGTGGGAGTATACGAAAGTGCTGAGGGCGCCCAAGCGCACGCTACCGGCAACCGTGGGCATGAGAAAGGGCAACTCGGCCCGGATGCCCGGGGCGAACGCGCGCAGGACCAGGAACTCCGTCTCCAGCCGGGCGCTGGCTTCAGCGTGCCGCGGCGACCTCACCCTCCAGCGCTTTCCTTCCGAATCGAGGAGCAGCGCGGTGTCGAAGTCGGCGGCATCATCCGGAGCGGAACTGACCGCAGTTGGAGTCAGCCCGGGGACTGCCGCTGTTGCCACGGCTGCCAGTTCGATCGGTTTTCTTCTCACCGTTCCACGGTAGATTGACACGCGTCCAAGACAACGGTGCGCCAGCGGCGAGTCTCCAGATATGCATCAAATCTCTGCCTGTAGCCACGGGACCTGTCCCTGGCCTCCCTAAATATCAATTGTCGGCCCGAGTCAGTACGGTGGACTCATGAGTCATGCGGAGTCCGCTACACCGGCCTACCGGACACCGGCAGTCCGGTTGCCCGCCAACCACCTGTTCGATACCGTGCTTCCCGTCCGTCCAGCGATGATGGATCGGGGCTCTGCAGCCCGGACACGCCCGGGCATGGTGGATGAGCTGCTTGGCCGAGACGGCACCATGGCGGTGGTTCTGTCGGGTCGGCAGGCCCTCGTGACCGGAAACAGCCTGTACCTGGCTGCCGCCTCCCGGCTGGTAAAGAACCTTGAACACCTTGGAGCCGCGCCGGAGCATGTCATCTATCTGGGCGCCGCCCTGGACGGTTCGGACCTGCCGGAAGGGACCGAGCTTCTCCTGGTGGTGCTGGAAAATGCCGCAGCACCGGGCACTGCGGGAATACCCGCCAATGCCTATTGGGTGGGCTTCCGGGACATTGCTGCCGAACTAAATCCCACGGACACGGCCCTCTTCGTTGAAGCAAGCGCCATCGCCAACTGGCACTCCGGACACACGCACTGTCCGCGGTGCGGCGCTCCCACGGTTGTGGAGTCCGGGGGATGGATGCGCCGCTGCCCGCAAGATAACTCCGAACACTACCCGCGGACGGATCCTGCCATCATCGTCACCGTTGTAGGCCCGGACGGGAGGCTGCTGCTGGGTGGGGGCGGCCCGCTGGATGCCAGGAACTACTCAACCCTCGCCGGGTTCGTTGAACCTGGGGAGTCACTCGAGCAGGCCGTGGTCAGGGAAATCCATGAGGAAGTCGGTGTCAGGGTTTCCGCCTGCCAGTACCTGGGCTCTCAGCCCTGGCCGTTCCCAGCCTCCCTTATGCTTGGATTTACGGCTATCACCGCGGATGCCGAGGCAACGCCCGACGGCGTGGAAGTCACCAGGGCGCGCTGGTTCAGCCGGGAGGAACTCCAGCAAGCAGTGCTTACCGGGGAGATCACCATCTCCAGCCGCCTGTCCATTGCCCGTTCGCTGATTGAGCACTGGTACGGCGGACGAATCCTGGACCGCGCCGACGCCTGAACGCCGGGCAGAATCCACCGACCAGACTCCAGCACCAGGTAGTCGAGACAACAGAGCAGCAGAGTGACTACAGAGAATTTTGACAGTGCAGTGGACAGTTCAGCGTCCCTTGAGGACCGCATCCTGGGTGGCCTGGACGCCGAACAGCGGGAAGTTGCGAGCACACTCAACGGCCCGCTATGTGTGCTGGCCGGCGCCGGTACCGGAAAGACGCGGGCCATCACCCACCGCATCGCCTATGGCGTGCACTCGGGGGTTTACAGCCCGCAACGTCTCCTGGCAGTGACCTTCACCGCCCGCGCCGCCGCCGAAATGCGAAGCAGGCTGCGGGACCTCGGCGTGGGCAATGTGCAGGCCCGGACTTTCCACGCGGCCGCACTCCGGCAATTGCAGTTTTTCTGGCCCCAGGCTGTTGGCGGCACCCTCCCCAATCTCCTGGACCACAAAGCCCAGATGATCGCCGAGGCCGCCCGCCGCCTGCGCCTCAGCACGGACAGGGCTTCGATCCGGGACCTCGCCTCGGAAATCGAGTGGGCGAAAGTTTCCATGCTGACCCCCGCCAACTACTTGGAGAACGCCCAGGACCGGGGTACTCCCGGCGGGTTCGACCTCACCGCCGTGGCCCGGGTCTTCCAGTCCTACGAGGACGTCAAAACCGACCGCAACGTCATCGACTTCGAGGATGTCCTGCTGATCACCGTGGGCATCCTGCAGGAGGACCAGAAAGTGGCCGCCACGGTGCGCGAACAGTACCGCCACTTCGTGGTCGACGAGTACCAGGACGTTTCCCCGCTCCAGCAGCGACTCCTTGAGCTGTGGCTTGGCGGCCGCGACGAACTCTGCGTTGTGGGTGACGCGAGCCAGACCATCTACTCGTTCACTGGCGCGTCCCCGAAACACCTGCTGGGTTTCAAGGCAAGGTATCCGGAGGCCAACGTGGTCAAGCTGATCCGGGACTACCGCTCCACGCCGCAGGTGGTCAAACTTGCAAACGACCTCCTCGCGGGCCGCCGAAGCGGCGGACCCGTGGCGGACGCAGCTTGGGCCGCGCCGCTGCAACTGGTGGCCCAGCGTCCGGCGGGCCCGGTTCCCCAGTTCACGGAGTGCTCCGATGACGAGGCAGAAGCGGCCACGGTGGCGCTTAAGGTGCAGGCACTGCTCGACGCCGGTACGCCGGCAAGCCAGGTAGCTGTCCTCTTCCGCACGAACGGCCAGTCCGAAGCTTACGAGCAGGCACTGGCTGCCGCGGGCATTGGTTATCAGCTGCGCGGCGGTGAACGCTTTTTCGCCCGCAAGGAAGTCAGGGACGCCATCCTCCAGCTGCGGGCTGCAACCAGGGCTGTGGCGGAAACTGGCACTCCGGAACCGTTGGGGCAATTGGTACGGGACATCGTGGCCTCGCTGGGTTATACCGACTCTCCACCGCACAACGGCGGGGCTCTGCGGGAACGCTGGGAGTCATTGGCGGCACTGGTTGCCCTCGCCGACGAACTGGTCCAGGTACGGGGAGACCAATTCAGCCTCGCGGATTTCGTCAATGAACTCCAGGAACGCTCACTCGCACAGCATGCCCCCACCGTTCAGGGCGTCACACTGGCCTCGCTGCACGCCGCCAAAGGCCTGGAGTGGGACGCCGTGTTCCTTGTTGGCCTTTGCGAAGGGCTGATGCCGATCTCCTTTGCGGACACCCCGGAAGCGGTGG
Source organism: Pseudarthrobacter sp. CCNWLW207 (assembly GCF_037203945.1). NCBI lineage: Bacteria > Bacillati > Actinomycetota > Actinomycetes > Micrococcales > Micrococcaceae > Pseudarthrobacter > Pseudarthrobacter sp. CCNWLW207. The sequence goes on from NZ_JBBCBS010000003.1 coordinate 333,103, forward strand.
ATGAGGAACGGCGGCTCCTTTACGTCGGAATCACCCGCGCCCGTGAGCACCTCTTCCTGTCCTGGTCCACGGCGCGGACACCCGGCGGCAGGGCAAACCGGAAGCCGTCCCGTTTCCTTGACGGTCTTCGGCCGGATTCCGTGGCCAGTTCCACCGCCCGCGGCAAGGGAGCTGCGCCCAGCCGGAAAGCTGCCAAGCCTGCCACGTGCCGGGTCTGCGGCAGCATGCTGGCAAGTGGCGCCGAACGCAAGGTGGGGCGCTGCAACGACTGCCCGCCCAGCTACTCGGAACAGACCTTCGACGCCCTCCGGCACTGGCGCAAGGAAGTTGCGCTGTCTGCCGAAGTCCCGGCTTTTGTGGTGTTCACCGACGCCACCCTGACCGCCATTGCCGAGGCCCGGCCGTCGTCGCTGGAGGAACTGGCCTCGCTCGCCGGCGTCGGCCCGTCCAAACTTGAACGCTACGGTGAGGACGTGCTGAAGGTCCTCGTCGAAAGCACCACACTGTGACCCCGCCGTCGAAACACCGAAAGGGACCGCAGCTGACCACGGCGGACGGCGCGCCCGTGGAAGTCCGGCGGTCAGCGCGGCGCACCCGGACCGTCGCTGCATTCTGGGAGAACGGCACAGCTGTGGTGGCAATACCGGCCCGTTTCACGGCTGCCCAGGAATCCGAGTGGGTTCATCGCATGCTGGAGAAGCTGCACCGCCAGGGCACCCGCCGTGCGCAAAAACGCCGGCACCAACCTGCCACGGATGCCGGGCTTGCGGCCCACGCCGCGGACCTGTCCGCCCGCTACTTCGGCGGCCGGGCAGTCCCGACGTCGGTCCGCTGGGTGAGCAACCAGAACTCCCGTTGGGGGTCAGCGACGCCGTCCGAAGGCACCATCCGGCTTTCCGACAAGCTCCGGGCCATGCCACAGTGGGTGATCGACTACGTGCTGCTGCACGAACTGGCCCACCTTCTGGTGGCCGGGCACAATGCCGCCTTCTGGAAGTTGCTGGAGGCTTATCCGGAAACGGCGCGGGCCAAGGCATTCCTGGAGGGCGTCTCGTTCGCCACCTCCCGCGGCCTTGTGGCCGGTCCTGATGGCGGGGTGTCCCACGTGGAGGGCGACACACCAGGCCAGCCCGCCCTGTTGCCGGGCGACGCCGACTAGGTTCGGCCCGGGAGCAGGCTCCTAGCCCTTTGGCTGGTCGCCGCCCTCAGTCTGGCCCTCAGCGTCGTCGCCCTTGCTGCTTTCGTCGCCGGAATCAGTGTCTGTACCACGTCCGGCGTCCTCGCCGCCCTGTTCGGGTGCGGTGTCGAAGCCACCATTGAGCAGCTTCTGCAGGGCATCGTCCACTTCACTGTCGCTGGCTTCGGCCAGCTTGCGACGGCCGCTGAATCCCAGCGGATCGTCGAGGTCCTCGGCAGTGGGCAGGAGGTCGGGGTGGTGCCAGATGGCGTCGCGCCCTTCGATCCCGCGTTCCTTCTTGAGGGCCGCCCACAGAGTTGCGGCCTCGCGCAGCCGGCGCGGACGCAGCTCAAGACCCACCAAGGACGAGAACGCGTGCTCGGCGGGACCGCCGGTGGCGCGGCGCCGACGGACCGTTTCACGAAGCGCGCCCGCTGAGGGCAGGAGCTTCTCGGTAGCTGCGGCGGTGAGTTCATCCACCCAGCCCTCCACAAGGGCGAGGGCAGTTTCAAGCTTTTCCAGTGCCTGCTCCTGGGCCGGCGTCCGTTGCGGCATGAACACGCCTTGCGAGAGTGCCTCCTGGATGCCTTCCGGGTTGCTTGGGTCCAGATCCCGGGCCAGCTCTTCAATCCTGGATGTGTCGATGTGGATGCCGCGGGCGTAGGCCTCGATGGCACCCAGCAGGTGGCCTCGCAGCCAGGGAACCTGGACAAAGAGGCGGGCGTGGGCTGCTTCGCGGACTGCCAGGAACAGCCGAATGTCGTTCTCCGGCAGGCTAAGGCCCTCACCGAACTTGGCCACGTTGGCCGGAAGCAAAGCCATCTCCAGGTCGGCCAGCGGAACGCCGATGTCCGTGGAGCTCACGACTTCGGCTGACAGCGCTCCGATGGCCTGCCCGAGCTGCATGCCGAAGATCGCACCGCCCATGTTCTGCAGCATGGACGAGGCGCCGCCCATCATGGATTTCATCTCTTCGGGCATCTGTTCGGTCATGGCGCTGGACAAGGCGTTGGCGATGCTGTTGGCGACGGGTTCCGTCAGCCGCTTCCACGTTCCCAGGGTTGCCTCCACCCATTCCGCGCGGGACCAGGCGCGGCCGATCAGGCCGGTAGCGGGCAAGTCCGTGACCGGATCCAGCCACAGTTCGGCGAGGCGCAGGGCCTCGTCCACCTCGCGGGACTGCAGTGACGTGACGGACGGGTCAGCGCTGCTCGCTGCAACCCGCCGGGCGTTCTCGTGGGCGAGCTGCCAGTTGACGGGGCCCTCGGAGGGCGCGCTCATCATGGCCTGGACCTGGGAAAACATCTGGGCCAGGAGGTTGGGGTCGTCAGGAAGGCCCGCTGCCTTCGCGAGTTCGGCGGGGTCGATGTTTTCCATGCCCTTGCCGCCCATGAGGTTCTGCAGCATTTCCGTCAACGGATCCTTGGGGGCGTCATCGCCGTTGGACGGATTGAGTGGGTTGGAAGTCATGATTACGCCGATCGTCGGTGTGACTGCTGATCAACTTCACGGTACCCCGGGCGGCGGCGGCTGTCTGCCGGACAGTGCTGACGTTCGCTGTAGGCAAAGAGCTTGCTGCCAGACGGGACGCGTAATGTTGGATGAGTGACTACGACGCGTGGCGACAATCCCCCTGAGGAACGCATAACCGAGCCCGACGCCGGCACAGGACCCTTGGACAAGGGGCCGGATACGTGGCCGGTGGGCGGCGCAACTCCCGGCCCCGTGGAGCCTTACGATAACCCTGCCTCCCGTCGGCCACGGCACGGCAAGAAGGTTTCCCTGATGATGGTCTCGGGAGTGGCTTCCTTGGGGCTCGGCCTTGCAGTGGGAACGCTGCCGGTGCCGTACGTCGTCGAAAAACCCGGTCCCACCTTCAACACGCTGGGCGAGGCCCGCGGTGAACCGGTCATCGGAGTCACCGGGCGAGAGACTTATCCAGCGGCCGGGAACCTGGACCTGACCACTGTTTATGTCGAAGGCGGTCCCAACGGTCCAGTCAGCATCCTGGGCGCCTTCGCGGCCTGGCTGGACCCTTCCAAATCGGTGTATCCCGAAGAGCTGATTTATCCCAAAGGAACTACAAGGGAACAGGCCGACGAACAGAGTTCAGTGGCCATGGCTACTTCCCAGGAGAACGCCGTTGCGTCGGCGCTCAAGGAACTGGAGATCCCATTCGGCCAGGAGCTGCAGGCCGCGGGGCTATCCAACGGTTCTCCCTCAGAAGGGAAAATTGCGCCAGGTGACGTTTTCCGGTCAATCAACGGGAAGGCCGTTACCGCGCTTTCCGTCATCCAGGATGAACTAGCCGCCGGTAAGGGGGCACCAGCCACCGTGGTGCTGGACAGGGAAGGGGAGCAGGTCACCGAGACCATCACACCAATGGACAACGGCGAGGGCCGGTACATCCTCGGGGTGATGCTCAAGTTCAAATTTACTTTTCCTTTTGACGTGAAAATCTCCCTGGACACCGTCGGCGGCCCGAGCGCCGGGATGATGTTCTCCCTGGGCATCATCGACAAGCTGACCCCCGGGGACCTCACGGGTGGCCGGCACGTTGCCGGGACCGGGGAGATCACCCCGGACGGCAAGGTTGGACCCATCGGCGGCGTGGCACAGAAGATGCAGGGTGCCCGGGCTGCTGGAGCCACCCTGTTCCTCGCGCCGGCAGCCAACTGCGATGAAGTTGTTGGCCATATTCCCGACGGCCTGCAGGTGGTAAAGGTGGCGAACCTCGCCGAGGCGCGGGACGCCGTCGAGCTCGCCGCCTCGGGCCAGGACACGTCCGGCCTTGCGGCCTGTACCAGCAACTAGACTGGGGCAGGAACTAAGCTTTACTGCCACTCGTGGCAGATATGACGGACGTTGCCATTCGGTTTGACCGGTACCGGACGTCGCACGCACGCACGCTTCGAATGTTAATCTGACGACCAGCTATGAGGTACCGAGTTTGTCCCGTCCTGCCAGCCCCATCCCGCCCGGAAGACCGCCCTCAAGACGAGGTGCCCTGACACCAACCCTCGTTGTTGTCGCACTCGTGGTGGTAGGTTTCATTTTCTTCGCCAATGTGTGGACTGACGTTTTGTGGTACCGGCAACTTGGCTTCTTCGAAGTCTTCCTGACGGAGAACGTGGCCAGGATCGGTATCTTTGTCGCCGGTTTCGCCATCATGTTTGCCGCGGTCTTTTTCGCGATCCGGATTGCCTACCACGCCCGGCCGGTCTACGCACCGGACTCCGAGATCAGGGACAACCTGAACCGGTACCAGGCGCAGCTTGAGCCGGTCCGCCGCGTGGTTATGCTCGGATTGCCCATCCTCTTCGGGCTTTTTGCCGGCAGCGCCGCGGCAAGCCAGTGGCAGAAGGTCCTGCTGTTCTTCAACCAGGAACCCTTCGGCCAGGCTGATCCGGAGTTCGGAATGGACCTCAGCTTCTACCTGATGACCCTGCCGTTCCTGGGATTCATCACCGGCTTCCTCATCAGCGTGGTTGTGGTGGCCGGCATCGCCGGGATCCTCACCCACTACCTCTATGGCAGTATTCGCCTGATGGAGCGCGGCATTTTTACCAGCCGCGCCGCGCAGATCCACCTTGCCGTTACGGGCGCTGCCTTCCTGCTCCTGCTGGGCACGAATTTCTGGCTGGACAGGTTCGCTGCACTGCAGAGCAACGGCGGACGGTGGGCAGGCGCCCTCTACACCGACGTCAGTGCCGTTATCCCCACCAAGGCCATTCTTGCGGTGGCGGCAGCCCTGGTAGCTATCCTCTTTATCGTCGCGGCGGTCATCGGCCGGTGGCGCCTGCCGGTCATCGGCACGGCCATGCTGATCATCACCTCCATCCTTGCCGGCGGCGTCTACCCCTGGGTGATCCAGCAGTTCCAGGTCCGCCCCTCAGAAGAGACGCTGGAGAAGAAATACATCGAGCGCAATATCCAGATGACCCGTGCCGCCTACGGCCTGGACAAGATCCAGGTGGACCGGTACGACGCCACCAACACCGCCACTACCGGAGCGCTCGCCCCGGACGCGCAGACCACCGCTAATATCAGGCTCCTTGATCCGAACCTGATTTCAGACGCTTTCTCGCAGCTGGAACAGTACCGCCCGTACTACCAGTTCCCCGAAGCCCTGAACGTCGACCGCTATGAAGTGGACGGCAAGATCCAGGACACCGTCATCGCGGTCCGCGAACTGAATCCCCAGAACGTGGCGGAGAACCAGCAGAGCTGGCTCAACCAGCACATTGTGTACACGCACGGTTACGGAGTAGTGGCGGCGAAGGGCAACAAATTCACCGTTGACGGCAAGCCTGAGTTCCTTCAGTCCGGTATTCCGTCCACCGGTGTCCTCGGCGACGATTCCACGTATGAACCGCGCATCTACTTCGGCGAAAGCTCACCCGAGTACTCGATTGTCGGGGCTCCGGACGGCTTCCCGAACCGTGAACAGGACAGGCCGTCAGGTGAGGGAGAGACGCAGTACACGTTCCAAGGCAATGGCGGTCCAAATGTGGGCAGCTTCTTCAACAAGGTGCTGTACTCCATCAAGTTCCAGTCCTCGGATCTGCTGCTCTCTGACGGTGTCAACGAGGAATCCCAGATCCTTTACGACCGCAGCCCGCGTGAGCGGGTGGAGAAGGTCGCGCCCTATCTGACGGTTGATGGAAATTCATATCCTGCCGTGGTGGATGGCCGGGTCAAGTGGATCGTGGATGGTTACACCACCAGCCAGTACTACCCGTACTCGCAGCAGGAACAGCTCTCAGACGCCACCGCCGACACCCAGACCACCTCCGGACGCGCGGTTGCGCTGCCCAACAGCACCGTCAACTACATCCGGAACTCCGTCAAGGCGACAGTGGATGCGTATGACGGCTCAGTCACCCTGTACGCCTGGGATGACCAGGACCCACTGTTGAAGTCCTGGCAGAAGGTCTTCCCGACGTCGCTCAAACCGTACTCGGAGATGTCCGGCGACGTTATGAGCCACGTCCGTTATCCGGAGGACCTCTTCAAGGTCCAGCGTCAGCTTCTGGGCCAGTACCACGTGACCGATCCCTCCAGCTTCTACAAGACGAACGATGCCTGGAGCGTCCCCGCCGACCCCACAGTGGACACGGACGTCAAGCAGCCGCCGTTCTACATGTCGCTGCAGATGCCTGACCAGGACAAGCCGGCCTTCCAGCTGACGTCGTCGTTCATCCCGCAGATCGTTAACGGAAATGCACGAAACGTCCTCTATGGCTTCCTCGCGGCGGATTCCGACGCCGGCAACCAGGCAGGCGTAAGAGCTGACAGTTATGGCAAGCTGCGGCTGCTTCAGATCCCGCCGGAGACCCAGGTCCCGGGACCCGGCCAGGCACAGAACAAGTTCAACTCGGATCCCACCGTGTCCCAGGCCCTGAACCTGCTCCGCCAGGGTGCCTCGGATGTGCTGAACGGCAACCTCCTGACGCTGCCGGTGGGCGGCGGAATCCTGTACGTCCAGCCGGTCTACCTGAAGTCCACGGGTGAAACGTCCTATCCGACGCTGCAGCGGGTGCTGGTGGCCTTCGGTGACAAGGTGGGCTTCGCGCCCACCCTGGATGCGGCCCTCAAGCAGTTGTTCGGCGGGGACTCCGGTGCTTCCGCCGGGGACTCCGACAACAACGGCCAGACTCCGCCGACGCCCGGCACCCCGCCCGTGGCCGGTGCGGATGCCAAGGCCGAACTCAAGGCCGCACTCGAGGAAGCAAGGGCCGCCATCCAGGCGGGCCAGGCAGCCCTCGCAGCAGGTGACTTCGCCGCCTACGGCGAACAGCAGAAGAAGATCGCTGCAGCACTGCAGAAGGCCGTCGACGCGGAAGCCAAGATTCCCGTCATCGTGCCTGAGGCGGTGCCTACTCCCGCGGCCACCCCGACTGAGGGGGCAACGCCAACAGGAACCGCTACGCCGTCGCCCACAGCGAGCAACTGATTGAACCCGCCGGCCTGGCCGCGCTCCGCAAGGAGTGTGGCCAGGCCGACGGCGTTAAGCGGCGCTGGGCGTCACGCCGGCCGCGTTCAAAAGGGAGCATGAGCTCTACGGAGACGCACATCACGCCATCTCGATTTGGCCTCCCGTTCACCCGACGGTAGAGTTGTTCTTGCGACGCGGGGTGGAGCAGTTCGGTAGCTCGCTGGGCTCATAACCCAGAGGTCACAGGTTCAAATCCTGTCCCCGCAACTGACGGAAAGTCCGGAACTGGAAACAGTTCCGGACTTTCCTGTTTTAAGGCTTGTGTGCCCGCCGCCGGGCATCGTTAGGTGGTTCCCGGCTACGTGCTGAGGCGCCGGTAGCGTTGCAGGCGCCGGAACCCGGCCTCCACATCCTGCCCTTGGGTGGGCTCAAGGGCGCTGCGAAGTCGTGCCTGTGTGATCGGCACGTCCACATGCAGGCCCACCGCCACCAGCTGATTCGGTTGCTGGTTCGCGGGGCGTTGGCCGGAAAGCGTGGAAGCGGTAGCGGAGTGAGCTTTGATGTGGATGGATCGCCCTACCAGGTTGACCTGGTAGCGCTGGATTCTGCGTCCGCTGTTGACCAGGACTGCGCCTTTGATCCGATATACGCCCGGTGGCGGTTCTTCGAGGAGATCCAGCAAGCGGCCGGCGTCGATTACTCCGCTATTTTGTGTGGACACAGCTGTCGCGTGCTGGTGTGGCTCGGTGTGGTGCTTCGCGTCGTGTTTGGTGTGGGCATCGAGGAGAAGGGAGCGGAGTGGTAACTCCTCAGCGGGTTCCTCCCGGGTTGCTGCGTCGAACACCAAGGTTGGGTCGATACGGCCATGGTGCGTACGGATGATATGGGCGTAAGGGTTGCGTTCGCGAACACGTTGCTCGATGCGGGCGAGTGTGTCCTCACGAGTCTGTGGATCGAGCCGATCGGTTTTGTTCAAGACAACAAGGGTGGCGGCCGCGAATCGGGTCGGGGGGAGGGACCCGGAATCGATGGTGTGGAAGTACTCCACCGCGTCTACAACGTCGATGGCCCCGCCGGGTCGGACGCGTTTGACACCGTTGAAACGGAGAAGGTGCCGCAGAGTGAGCGGGTCAGCGATCCCGCTGGCTTCGATGAGGATCGCATCGAGGCCCAGTTTCCGGCTCGCCAGTTTCTGGAGCGCCCCTTCGAGACCGTCACTGTCCGACAGGCAGCAAACGCATCCTCCTGCGATGGAAACAGGTTCGTCGATCTGTCCTGTGACGAGGCCGGCGTCAATATTGATGTCGCCAAAGTCATTCACGATGACGCCTATGCGTGCAGTTGGATGGCGTAAAAGGTGGTTGACGAACGTTGTCTTGCCTGCGCCGAGGAAACCGGCAACGGCCACGGCCGGCACGTCTGTGTTCATGGATTCGCCCACTTCAACCGTCATTATTGAGAATCATTTTTATTAACGTAACATGATGGAAGGCTCTGTGATAGTGAAGTGCCCCGAACTGGTTAGGCCTGCCATGCCCCCTTTCGGCGCCGTGGATTTCGTGCCGGCAAAAGTAAGGTAGTGTTGATCAAGCGACGCGGGGTGGAGCAGTTCGGTAGCTCGCTGGGCTCATAACCCAGAGGTCACAGGTTCAAATCCTGTCCCCGCAACCAAGTGAAGGCCCCGGCCGGCAGATATGCCGCCCGGGGTCTTCTTTTTCTTTGATTGCTAGTAGTTCCTAGTATTCTCTTTCGCAGGGCCTCAGATTTTTGGGCCACAGGTCAGTCATTCTCGAGAGGAATGTTGTTCGATGTCCACACCCACCAAAAAGTCCGGTCCTGCGACGGGCAAGCGGAACAAACTCTACTGGGGTGTTCCCGCTGCCTTGGTGGCGCTGGTGCTGGTGGTCTTGCTCGCGAAATGGCTGAGGGAACTCCCGGCCGTCTCTTCGTTCCTTGTGGACTACCCGGGCCATTCCGAGCTCCCGAAGGGCGCTCCGGTGGGATTCCCTGCCTGGCTCGCATGGCAGCATTTCCTCAATGGGTTTTTCCTGCTGCTGATCATCCGGACAGGCTGGCAGGTGCGGACCACCACCCGGCCCAGCGGTCACTGGACGCGCAACAACAAGGGCCTGATCAAAACCAAGACGCCGCCCACAAAGATCACCCTGGAACTGTGGTTCCACCTGACCCTGGACGCGTTGTGGATCCTCAACGGAGTGGTGTTTGCCATCCTCCTCTTTGCCACGGGACAGTGGATGCGGATTGTCCCCACGAGCTGGGATGTCTTCCCGAACGCGTTGTCCGCGGCCCTGCAGTACGCATCGCTGAACTGGCCTACCGAAAACGGTTGGGTCAACTACAACGCCCTGCAGTTACTGACCTACTTCCTCACTGTATTTATCGCAGCGCCCCTGGCCTTTATCTCCGGCATCCGGACCTCCTCGGCCTGGCCTAAGAAGGCAAGCGCCCTGAACAAGGCGTACCCGATCGAACTGGCACGGGCTATCCATTTCCCCGTCATGATCTATTTTGTGGCGTTCATCGTGGTGCACGTGTTCCTGGTGCTCACGACCGGCGCCCTGCGCAACCTGAACCACATGTACGCAGTGTCCGACGGCGACGGCTGGCTCGGTTTCTGGATCTTCCTCGTGTCGGTGGCCGTGATGGTGGCAGCCTGGTTCCTTGCCAGGCCCATCTTCCTGCGGCCCATCGCGTCCCTGATGGGCAAAGTCAGCCGCTAACGGCCGTCCTTCAGCCTCTGATAGGTCTCCAGCGCCCGCTCCCGGGATTCGGCCAAGGAGACCAGCGGCGACGGGTAGCTGCCTGCAGCCTCACTGTTCTTCCACGGCTCATGGATGTCCTTGTCGCTGAGGCCCGCGATTTCCGGGACATACTTTCTTAGGTACCGTCCGCCGGCGTCGAACTTCTTGCTCTGCGTGACCGGATTGAAGATCCGGAAGTAGGGCGACGCGTCCGCCCCTGAACCGGCCACCCACTGCCAGTTCGCCGGGTTGCTGGCGGAGTCAGCGTCGACCAATGTGTCCCAGAACCATTCCTCACCCAGCCGCCAGTCGGCCAGCATGTTCTTGACCAGGAATGAGGCGGCTGCCATCCGGACCCGGTTGTGCATCCAACCGGTCGTCCACAACTGGCGCATGCCGGCGTCCACCAACGGGTAACCTGTGCTGCCTTGCTGCCAGGCTCCGAGCTCGGCCTGGGATGGTTCCTCCCAGGCAAAGTCGTCGAACTCCGGCCGATAATTGCGGGTTGCGAGCTGCGGATTCACATAGAGGAGGTGCCAGCAGAATTCCCTCCAGCCAATCTCGGACCGGAAGATGCCGACGTCGGCCGGCGCCTGGCTCGGAAACCGCTGCCTGAGCGCATGCCACACGCGGAACGGACTGATTTCGCCGAAGCGGAGATAAGGGGACAACCTGCTGGTTCCCTCTATGCCGGGGACGTCCCTGCCGGTTCCGTAGTCGGCCGCCGGGCCGTCCAGGAAATCCTCCAAGCGGCCGTGCGCGCCCGCTTCGCCCGGTTCCCAGGTTTCCGCCAGGCCACCGCTCCAGTCGGGTGATTCCGGCAACAGCGACCACGACTCCAGCGCATCGCTTTTGGCATAGTTGTCCCGGCCCGCCGTGGCGGGGGATGGCAGAGCGTCGGGCGCGTCGAAGGGCAACCGGGGCTCCCCTGAGGCGAGGCAGGCGCGCCAAAATGGCGTAAAGACCTTGTACGGGCCGCCGCTGCCGGTAGTAACGGTCCATGGCTCGAAGAGGAGGGTGGCCTGAAAGCTGGCTGCTTCGATGCCCTCCCCGGCGGCCCATTCCTTGATACTGGTGTCCACAGCCCGTTCCGGACCGCCGTAGCGGCGGTTCCATAGGATATGGCCTGCGCCGGTTTCCTGGACCAGGTCCCGGATGATCCGGGCCGCCGGTCCCCGGCGGAGGACCAAAGTGGATCCGGCGTCCTCGAGATCGGCGGCGAGCGAGGTCAGTGAGTGGTGCAGCCACCAGCGGACTGCTCCTCCGAGAGGCCGGATTCCGGCCGATTCCTCGTCGAGGATGTACAGAACAGTCAGGGGCAGGCCGAGCTCGACGGCCCGCATCAACGCGGGGTTGTCGTCCAGTCGGAGGTCATCACGGAGCCAGACGATGGAGGTTGCGGCGGGGGAGGACATGCCCTCCACGCTACACACCTCCGGGAGCGAGCGGCACGGGCTGAGGCGGGGGTGATGCTGAGTTCAGCGTTCAGGAGACGGCGAAGGCCGGGGTTCGTTGCGAACCCCGGCCTTGAGCCTGCCCGGCGAGCCCGGATACCTGCTGGTTACAGCTTGTCGAAGTCCGCTTCGTCCACCGTGGACTCAGCACCCTGACCGCCGGCCGAGGCACCAATCGCGGGCTTGCTTGTGTTGCCGGATTTCAGCGCGGCAAGGCGCGCTTCGATCTCGACCTGCTCGCCGAGGTCCTCAAGCTGGTTGAACTGGGCGTCCAGGCTGGAGGCGGCAAGTTCCTGCTGGCCCCTGACCTTGGCCTCTTCGCGGCGGATCTTTTCCTCGAACCGGCCTACCTCGGACGTGGGGTCCATGAAGTCGATGCTCTTGATGGCGTCGTGGACCTGCGACTGGGCCGCTGCTGTCTTGGAACGGGCCACGAGCTCATTGCGCTTGCTGGTGAGCTCGTTGAGCTTACCCTTCATCTGGTCCAGGCCGGTCTTAAGCTTGTCCACCACTTCCCGCTGGGAAGAGATGCTGGGCTCTGCGCCCTTGGCTTCGTTCTCGGCAGACATCTGGCGCTGCAGAGCCACCTTGGCCAGGTTGTCGAACTTTTCGGCGTCCGCAGCGTGCCCGCTGCTGCGGTACTCGTCGGCCTTGCGCGACGCAGCGAGGGCCTTGTTGCCCCAGTCGCGGGCATTCTTGACGTCTTCGTTGTAGTCGTCCTCGAGCATGCGCAGGTTGCCGATGGTCTGCGCCACAGCCGATTCGGCCTCGGCGATGTTGTTGGTGTAGTCCCGGACCATCTGGTCCAGCATCTTCTGCGGATCCTCAGCGTTGTCCAGCAAGGAGTTGATATTTGCCTTTGCAAGCTGCGCGATGCGGCCGAAAATGGACTGCTTAACCATGGTGTTACCTTTCGTCCTGCTCAGTGGTGGCCACTGAAATCAGTGAACAGTTGTTGTACCGCTATCTATCCGCCGGGTGGGTCGTTCCGCCCGGCGCCTAGTCCTATGGGTCAGAAGTCTCCGCCGCCGCCGGAATCGCCGCCCCAGCCGCCGCCAGAGTCACCGCCGAAGCCGCCGCCGCCGTCGCCGCCCCATCCGCCGCCGTCGCTGTGGCCGCCGCCCCAACCGCCGCCGCTGCCGCCGTTGAGGATGGAGTTGATGAGGATGCCGCCGAGAATGGCACCGCCGAGGCCACCTCCGCCGCCTCCGCCGAACATGCCTCCACCGCCGTAGCCCTGGTTGGCATAGCCGCCGAAGTTGTCGACGTCGGCCTGGGCCAGCTGGGCGGCCTGGGCTGCGAGGGCGTGCGCCTGCTGGGCGTACGTGAGGGCAGTGACGGGATCATTGCGGGAAATGGAGAGTGCGTAGTCCAGGTTTCGCTGGGATTCAGCCAGTCTGGTGCGGGCCTCCGTGCCGACCCCGCCGCGGCGTGCCGTGATGTAGTCCGACGTGGCACTGATCTGGGCTTGCGCGGACATGATGGTCTGTTGCAACGAGGCCTGTGCCCGGCGAGCCTGTTCCTGCTGGTCGCGGATTCCGGTCAGCGCCTGGTCCAGTGCCTGGTGTGCCGTTTCGACGCGCTGCAGGGTAGCGATGGGATCGATCTTTCCGCCTTGAATTTCAGCCTTGACCTGCCCCAGGGCGGACTCGACGCCTGCCACCGGGCCGGTGAGTTCGGGGTGGGCACCGGACTGGATCATGGCCCGGGCCTGCGCGAGGTCCTGGGAGGTATCCACGACCGCGGCTTCAAGGCCGTTGCGGGCCTCATCCAAGCTGGTGGAGACCTTGGAAATCGCGTCGAGGAGAACGTTGGTCTGGTGGAGGCTCTCTTCGGAGGCGCGGACAGCCACTGCCGCAAGGCTGGCTTCGCCTTCCGCCAGCTTCTGCTCTGCAGTTTCCGTGGCATTCTGGACGAAGGCCAGCCGCTCTTTGGCCTGCGTGATGTTGTCTGCGACCTGGACCAGGGCGCTGTCCGCATATTTGGAGCGGAGAGTCGTCAGCGACTGCTCAGCGTTGGCGATCTTGGCGTCGGCTTCCCGCGCCCCGGCCTTGACCGTGGCGAGTGCCTGTGGCGCGTTCTTCTCCAGCTCGCGCAGTGAATCGAAATCGGCTTTTTGTTCCTGCAGGGAAGCGAGAGCGGCCTCGGAACGGCGGATGATCTCGCCCAGCCAGCTGCGCTGCTGCTCTTCGGTATCGGGAATATGGTCATCCAGCTGCTGCTGGAGTTTGAAGGACTCGGACATATGTCCTTTGGCTTCCTCCAGTGCCTTGGTGAAATTGCCGACGGCGGAATCGCCGTACTGGGCCTGGGCGAACATCAGCTCCTGCTCGCTGGACTTGATCGCGTCATCGGCTTCGATGAGCAGGGATCCGCTCTTGCGTCGGAGTTCCTCCACACTGAGCGAGGCAAGCGGATCGAGTTCGGCGCCCTGGGGACCGTAGCTGGCGCTGGACGCCTGGCCGGCCTTCTTCCGTTTGTTCCTGAGGTACAGGTAGGCGCCGGCACCTCCTGCGGCCAATACTCCGGTGCCTACGAGGATGGCAGTGCCTGCCCCGTTTTCGGACGGGACATTGCCGCTCCCGCCTCCAGCTGCGTCGCCGATGGCAGCGGCAGCATTGATGGCCGCTTTGGCGTAGTCGTTATTCGCCAGCTGCGGGCCGATGGCTTTGCTCTTGATGTTTTCGATTTGGGCGTTGGTGATTTTGCTGCCGCCCTTATTCAGGACGTACTGCCTGGTTTCGGTGGCCACGGCAAAAATCAGCGCATTCGAACCAAGGCTGGCCTTTTCGGCTACCTGGTCTGACCAGGCTTCCCGATCCGTCGGGTTTTCGAACTTCTTGACGGTGACGACGTGGAGCACCATTGCGTGGTCTGTGCCAAGCTTCTTGATGGCTGCCTCAACGTCTGCCTTGCCGCCGCCCAGCACGCCGGCGGAGTCGACAATCTTCGTCGCCGGATCCAGCGTCACCGGATCTTCGGCCCAGGCCGCGCCGGCGGGAGCCGCCAACAAGCCAGTCAGGCCAATCAAGGCGAGGATACGTTTGAACTTTGACCGCATGTGCAACCCTTCAGCACGCCTGACACCGATTCGGGACGAATCAGTCGTCTCAGAATGCAGCAGCGCCCCCACGCGTGGTGTAAAGCCGCAGGTCGCTGTGGCAATTCCTCTTGATTCTATGGTGCACCTATTGGTGCGTCCACAAAGCCGAATATGCCACCAGCGAAACGAAATCGGCGGGCCCGGAGCGGTGGCGTCGAGGCATTCAGGAAGCTCCCAGCCAACGTCCGAATTTGTTCCAGCCAAAAGGTTCATAGTTAATGGCAGACGAGGATGAAAGGAAGTCCAATGACTGAGAACCCAACGCCAGGTGCAGCGCCCGAACCCCGGGATCCGCGGCAGCCCGACGCGCCGCAGCCAGCACCGCCGGCCGCTCGCCACCCGGCACCGCTGCACGATCCCGTGTCAGCGGCCCAGGGGGACCAGCAGCCCAATGGTGACCAGCAGCCCACCGAGGCACGGGCGGGCTCCAGCACCGGAGAAAACCCCACCCAAAGGCTCGACACTGAGCCCACAACCGGCTACCCCACCCAGCAGCTTCCCGGCGCCCCCCGTCCGGTCTACCCGCCACGCGAACCCTTTTACGGGGAGCAGAACCACCAGCCCGGCCAACACCAGCCCGGCCAAATCTTCGGCGCGCACAACGACGCTGGCCACAACCAGGCCGGTCCCCACAGCCAGGGCCAGCAGTACCATCAGCCGCAGTATGGCCAGCACGCTCACTCTGCCGGGCAGGGCGGAGGCGGAGTGCCACTGGCTCCGAACCCTGCCGACGCGCCCCGCCGAAAGGCAAGTTTCGGTGTAGGCACTCTCGTGGCCAGTATCCTCGCGGCCGGACTGGTGGGCGGCGGAGTGGCGACGGTGGGTTCGGGCGACCTCTTCGACGGCGGGAATTCCTCCGCTGTCGGCAGCAGCCAGCCAGAAACGGTCATCGTCAACAATAAAGACGACGTCAACGCAATCACCGCGGCTGCACTGAAGGCTTCCCCGAGCGTGGTGACCATCAGCGCCAGCAGTGGCAGTTCAGGCGGTACGGGCTCGGGCATCATCCTGGACGATGAAGGCCACATCCTGACGAACACCCACGTAGTGACCCTGGATGGAGCGACGGCCAACGCGGCACTTGAGGTCCGTACGAGTGACGGCCGGGTGATCACCGCAAAGCTTGTGGGCACCGACCCGCTCTCCGACCTCGCAGTCATCAAGGTGGACGACGCCTCCGGCCTGAGGCCCGCGACCCTCGGGGACTCCGGCAAGCTCAACGTTGGGGACACGGCCATTGCCATCGGCTCCCCGCTGGGCCTCACCGGAACAGTGACGGACGGAATCGTTTCCACCCTGAACCGGACCATCAGCGTGGCGTCGTCAGCGGCGCCGAAGGACGGGGACGAGTCCGAAGGCGACGACGAGGGCGGCTTCAAGTTTGCGCCACCGGGCGGTGGCCAAAGCCAGCAGCCGACGGACCAGGGCTCCATTTCCATCAATGTGATCCAGACGGATGCGGCCATCAACCCCGGAAACTCCGGCGGCGCGCTGGTCAACAGCAAGGGCGAGATCATTGGCGTCAACGTTGCCATCGCCTCGGCGGGATCCGACTCCTCCTCCAGCGGCAACATTGGTGTGGGCTTCAGCATCCCCATCAACCACGCCAAGCGCGTGGCGCATGAAATCATCGACACCGGTAAGGTTTCCCATGGCCAGCTGGGCGTCAGCGTCAAGGACAAGTCATCCACCTCATCCTCTTCAGGCTTCTCTGTCGGTGCCGACGTCGCTACGGTCGAACCGGGTTCGGCAGCAGCGAATGCCGGCATCAAGGTGGGCGACGTCATCACGCGCTTCAACGACCTGACCATCAGCGAACCCAACCAGCTGACTGCCGCGGTCCGCGAGCAGGCCGCCGGCGCCAAGGTCAAGATCACGGTCCAGAGGAACGGCCAGGAACAGACGCTGGATGTTACGCTCGGCGCCGCAGCCGAGCAGTAAGTCCCCGGCACCTGTTCTGCCAAAAAGTAGTTCCGACGACGGTGGGCCTCCCTGGAAAGGGGGGCCCGCCGTCGTCATTTCTGCTCCATAGGCAAACCGGTTGACACAGGCGTTAACGCGACGTCGCCGGGGTACTTCTATATGGTTAGCTAGGATCTACCCGTACCCCGGGCGTTCCGCGGCCATGACCTCACCCGGCTGGCTATCCACAAGCATGGAAGGCTGCTGTAAATACAGTGGAAGAGACATTGAAGATCATCGTCCTGGTCAAGCATGTACCGGACGCCCAGTTCGACCGGCACCTCAACGGGGAGGGCTACACCACGGACCGTGACGAAAGCATCCTGTCCGAGCTGGACGAATACGCGCTTGAGGCAGCACTGCAGCTGGCCGAGGCCCGGGGCGGCAGCAAAGCCGGAAACCAGGTCATCGCCCTCAGCATGGGACCCTCCGGTGCCGTGAACGCCGTCAAGAAGTCGCTGCAGATGGGCGCCACCGAAGGCGTGCACCTCACCGATGACGCCCTGGCCGGCTCGGATGCCGCCGCCACCTCGCTCGCCCTTGCGGCGGCCATCCGCCACCTCGGCGCAGGAGCCCGCGTGGACCTTGTGCTGACCGGAATGGCCTCCACCGACGGCGAAACCTCCATGGTGCCAGCACAGCTGGCAGAACGGCTGGGCCTGCCGCAGGTTACCTTTGCCTCGTCCCTGGAGGTCGACGGCGGACGGCTCACCGCGCGCCGCGACGCCGACACGTACTCCGAGACCGTCGAAGCGCCGTTGCCGGCGGTGGTGTCGGTAACCGACCAGATCAACGAGCCCCGCTACCCCAACTTCAAGGGCATCATTGCGGCCAAGCGCAAGAGCATCACTACGCTCTCACTCGCGGACATCGGAGTTGATCCCTCGCAGGTGGGTCACGCCGGATCGTGGACCACGGTGACGTCGGCAGAGGAACGCCCGCCCCGCACCGCCGGCACCATCATCACCGACGAAGGCGACGCCGGCATCAAGCTGGTGGACTTCCTGGCCGCCCAGAAGCTGCTCTAAGAGGGATCACAGACATGGCAAACGTACTTATTTTCATTGACAACCCTGGCGCCGCGCTGAAGAAGAGCAGCCTCGAACTGCTCACGTTGGGGCGTTCCCTGGGCGAAACGGCAGTAGCTGTCAACGGCGAGCTCAGCAGCGACGTGGCGGCAGCCTTCGCCGAATACGGCGTCAGTAGCGTCTACCGCCCGTCCGCCCAGGACCTGGACGACTACCTGGTGGCACCGAAGGCCGCCTACCTGACAGCGGCGGCCCAGACGGCCGGAGCCACCACGGTGCTCCTGGACAACTCCCCGGAGGGCAAGGAAATTGCCGCGCGCCTGGGGATCCGGCTCTCGGCGGGCGTCATCACTGATGTAGTGGCCGTGGACCAGGACGGTACAGCACACAAATCGGTCCTCGCTGGTTCCTACAACACCGCCGCGAAGACCACCACGCCGGTCTCGGTGCTCACAGTCAAGGCCAACAACGTCACGCCCGAGCCCGCTGCGGCGCCTACTGCTCCCGAATCGGTCACGCTTGACGTGCCGGCTGACAGCACTGCGGCCGCCGCGCGCATCACGGCCCGTGAGCAGAAGGTTGCCAGTGGCCGGCCCGACCTCACCGATGCGCGCATCGTAGTGGCCGGCGGACGCGGCGTGGACGGCGACTTCGGCCCTGTCGAGCAGTTGGCCGACGCCCTCGGAGCAGCCGTCGGCGCCTCCCGCGCGGCGACCGATGCGGGCTGGATCAGCCATGACGCCCAGGTGGGCCAAACCGGCAAGACGGTATCCCCGCAGTTGTACATTTCTGCGGGAATTTCCGGAGCCATCCAGCAGAAGGCCGGGATGCAGACGGCCAAGGTGATTGTGGCCGTGAACAAGGATGCCGAATCGCCAGTCTTCGAGATCGCCGACTTCGGCATTATCGGGGACCTCTTCGACGTTCTGCCCCAGGCCACGGAAGAAATCAAGAAGCGAAAAGGCTGATTCTTTGACCGATCCTGCTGTTTCAGCACAGAGCCCGTTCAACCCCGCAACGCACCGGGTTGGGCGGGTGCTCTGTTTCGCGGCCCATCCTGACGACATCGACTTCGGCGCCGCTGGCACTATTGCCGCTTGGACTGCAGCGGGGGTGCAGGTGAGCTACTGCATCATGACCGACGGCGATGCCGGCGGCTTCGATCCCGCCCACCGGGCGGACATCATCGCCCTGCGCGCGGCGGAACAACTCCGGGCAGCGGAACTCGTTGGGGTCTCCGATATCCATTACCTCCATCAGCGGGATGGCTACCTGGAGCCCTCACACGAGGTCATGAAGGGCGTGGTCAAGCTCATCAGGGAACTCCGGCCCGACGTTGTGCTCGCCATGCATCCGGAGCGCAACTGGAAACGGATCCAGAAGAGCCACCCGGACCACCTGGCTGTCGGCGAGGCGGTCACGCGCGCCGTCTACCCGGCGCTGGAGAACCCCTTTGCGTACCCGGAACTCGCCGAAGCCGGCCTGGAAGCCTATAAGCTCCCGTGGTTGTGGCTGTACGCGGGCCCGGAAGAACGGGAGAACCACTTCGTGGACGTTACCGACCACGTGGACACGAAGTTGAAGGCGATACACGTCCATGTCAGCCAGCACCCCGACGTTGAGGTCATGGAGGCGGCTGTCCGCACCGGGATGCAGGCAAATGCCGGGCGGGCAGGGCTGCCGGCCGGGCGCAGTGCCGAGGCATTCCACGTGGTGGCAGTCAACGGACCAGGAACGATCGCCGGCTTTTAGAGCCAACTAGGTAGCAGCAGATGTCGTTATGAGCCCTCATAACAGCATCTGCTGCTACCTAGTTGGGCTCGTGGGCTCAAGTGCTGAGAGGTGCGGCAGCAACTGTGGGGAACGTGGGGGAGGACGAGCCTCCCACGGGTTCCACCGTGATGCCAAGGGCCGCCGCCGAAGCGATGCCCTTCACCACGGCAGGCTTGGACAGCGCCGCTTCGTCCATCAGCCCCTGTGAAACCGGCGCCGAACCGTCCTTGGGGATCAGCCACATCTGGTAGACCTTGCCGGCCGGCGGTGCGGGAACCCCGTTCATCTTGACCACGACGGCGTCTTTGGAGGACGAAATCAGGACTGTGGCGGTACCTCCGGCGGAGACCGGCACCGACGCCTCACGGACGTCTTCTGCGCGGATCACCTGGTTGAGCGGATCATTCTGGTCTGCAAGGTAGGCGCCCACGCCCACGCCGCCAAGCGCGATCACGGCCGCTGCGGCAACACCGGCGAGCCAACGGCGGGCACTGCCCGGCCGGCGTCGATCTTCCCTGCGCTGACGGGCTGCGGATAGTTCGTCGCCGTCCACCGCGGCTGCAGGCTGATGCAACGGTACGGCCGGTGTGGCCTCCGGCGCGGCCGCGGCTGCCTGACCGGAACCCTGGGCCGGAAGCTGTGCGATGATACGGGCAAAGAGGTCCGACGGCGGCTCTTCCTCGGCAGTGAACGTCTTCGCCAGCGTTTCCCTGGCTTGGCGCACCCGCTCCTGGAATAATCTCCGTTCAGCCTCGGGGGCTGAGGAGATGTATTGGTCAATCGCCGCGCGCTCGGCGTCGGTCACCGCATCAAGGGCGTACAGTTCCGCCAGGTCGACGGCGCGGCCCGACGCGAGGTCGGCCGGCACGGTCTCGCCGAACGTTCCCCGGCCGCTGCTGCCCTGACTATTCATTTCTGTCATCTCAACTCACCCCCAGACAGGTCTTCAATCGGATCAGTCCATCGCGGATGCGGGACTTGATGGTGGGTACTGCTGCATTGAGCCGTTCCGCGACTTCCCTGTAGGTGAGTCCGCCATAGTAGGCAAGCCGAACAGATTCCTGCTGTGTTTCGGTCAGTGTCTCCAGGCAGCGGACCACGGCCTCGGCCTCGAGTTTGCTGCCCACCTCGTCGGACACGGAATCGTGGTCGATGTCCTGGCTGCTCGCGCCGTACCGGGCTTCGCGGTCTGTTGAGGACTGCGAAGACCGTACTTTGTCCACCGCCCGCCTGTGGGAGATAGTCATCAGCCACGAGAGTGGACTTCCGGCGTCGGGGTTGAACTTCGCGGCGTTCTGCCAGACCTGGATGAAGACCTCCTGGGTGGTGTCCTCACTGAGTTCCGGGTCAATCAGGACCCTCCGGGCCATGCCAAAAACACGGCGGGACGTCAACTGGTAAAACTCCGCGAACGCGTCCTGGTCGCCCTGGGCGATGCGGCCCAGAAGTGTGGCAAGGCGTTGGCTGACGTCGGTCGGTGACTCTGTGACGGCTGCAGGGGCCTCATAATTCGGCGCGTTGGGAGTTTCCATCACTTCCAAGCATAGGTGTCCGGGCATTGGTTCAGGAGCAGCCAGGCCCAGGTTGCCGCAGGTGCCCAGCAGGCCTGGCAGATCCGTGCTCCTTGCGGCCTCCGCTGCCCTCACCTGCCGCTCCTTGTCCACTGTGGAATGTCTCAGGAGTGATTCGTGCCAGGAAGGTGTGTGGATTGGCCGGTTCAGGAAAAATCCGCCAACCTCTGCAGTGGCGCCGCGATCCGCCTTGGGCGGCCTGGTCAGGTTTTGGCTCCGGCGAATCCTTGCTGCCGCCACGCCTCATAGACCGCGATGGAGGCAGCATTCGCGAGGTTAAGCGACCGAAGCGCTGGGAGCATGGGCAGCCGCACCGTGGAGGTCACGTGGGGGTCGTGTTTGATGTGTTCAGGCAAGCCAACGGACTCCTGGCCGAACATCAGGACATCACCGGGCTGGTAGGCGATGTCCGTGTAGCTGGCGGCCCCGTCCGAGGTGAACGCGTACACACGCTCAGGCTCGAGCGCGATCCAGGCGTCTTCGATGCTCTTGTGGACGGTCACCACGGCGAGGTCGTGATAATCCAGGCCGGCGCGGCGGAGCTTGGCATCAGAAAAATCGAACCCCAGGGGTTCCACCAGGTGCAGCTCGGCACCGGTAATGGCTGCGAGCCGGATGGCATTGCCGGTGTTGCCCGGAATTTCGGGGGAGTGGAAGAGGATGCGGAACACCATCCCATCCTAGCCACTGCGGTCAGTGCATGCCCCGCAGAAGCCTGGCAAGCACTGACACATTGACGGTGTTGGGTACCGGGCCTGAGGAGAGGAACTGCTTGAGGCCGCGGACCAGCCCGGCAGCGTTTACTACCTGGACCGTCTCGAGGGCATCCGCGGACCTTCTGTGGCGGTCGATCACGGGCTCATGCAGGTTCCCGTCGGGGCTGTGCACAACGGTCCAGCCGGTGACGTTCATTTCAGGGAAGATGTCCTGCATTGCGCGGACAACGTGCGCCAACTGTGGAGGAGGGATGGAACGCCCACCATGGTTTAGGGTCCTGCCGTCCCAGGCGTACGCGCCTTTGGGCAGAAGCATGGAACCTATAACCGCCAGGCGGTACCCGGACAGCAGCACATGGTCGATGTGGCTGTTGTCAGCCGGTGACTGTAACCCGTTGATCAGCCGTGCGGCCGGTATTGCAGGCAGGATCTGCCTGCTGATGAGCTGAACGGTCCGCATTTCGCGCTGGATGCGGGCATCGGCTCCGAAGATGCCGCGCTTCCTTGGCATGCCGTGCACCTGTTGGCTGGCCTGGACGAGCGGAATGAGCGGGACCGCGCCGGCCCGCTCGAATGCGGCCGGGTCGTAGGGCGGGATGTAGACAGGGGCGTCGCCGGCTGTGTTGCGCGGCGTGTTGGGACGGTGGACCGTGGCTGAAGCGTGGCTTCCGGCGGCCGGCGCGTCAAAGTGCGGACCGGCATCG
Organism: Pseudarthrobacter sp. CCNWLW207; assembly: GCF_037203945.1. Taxonomy (NCBI): domain Bacteria; kingdom Bacillati; phylum Actinomycetota; class Actinomycetes; order Micrococcales; family Micrococcaceae; genus Pseudarthrobacter; species Pseudarthrobacter sp. CCNWLW207. The sequence goes on from NZ_JBBCBS010000003.1 coordinate 355,291, forward strand.
GCGTTGCCCGAATCGCCCCCGGTCCCGGCAGCGTAGGAGCGGTCGTAGGCGCTTCTGCGCTTGGGATCGATGAGTGTTTCGTAGGCTGCGGTGACGCGGCGGAAGGCGGCAGCGTCACCGCCGTGATCGGGATGAGCCTTGCGGGCCGCACGGCGGTAAGCAACTTTGATCTCTTTATCAGTGGCTGTCACGGCGATACGGAGCACCTGGTAATGGGAGTTGCTGCTCTCGGTCAAGCACTTGTCCTTTTGTTGGTGTGGCCAGTCCACAGCGGCGGGGAGGGCCCATAGTCAGGTAGGCCCAGTTTAACGGCCCATTCTGACAACGTCCGCGCCGGCAGTTGAGGTTCCCGTGGCTGGCATCATCGGCGCCAGTGGATGTGGATTACGCCTGATGCGCGGCCCGACGGCGGATCCTGGCGTAGCTGCCAGGGCCGCAGTCGGGCCTGTTTCCTTTCCGCACTGAAGGACCTCCGCGACGTTTAGACTCTTTGAGGGGCGGAGCGAAGTACGCCCGAGGCGCCGGACAGCCGGCCAGGCATTGGGGTGGAATGAAATCACGGGGGACCACAGCAACGTCCGCGACGACGCTGCTCACCGCATCTTTGTTGGGTGCCGCAGTACTGGGCGGCTGCAGTATTGACATCCAGGACCCGTCCGCCCCCAGGGTGGAACACTCGACCCCCGGACTGGCCACCCCCACCATCACCCCGGGCCATGACGCCGAGGCGGTGGCAGCCAAGGACCTTCCCTTGGCCGCCGGCGGGACACTGGCGCCCGGAACTCCTGTGGGCATTTCCGACGGGCTGAAAGACGCGCCGGGCTGGAAGCCAGTCAAGGAAAACGTCGCGGGGGAGAGCCAGTATGCCAAGAGCGATGGCTGCCTCGTCGCCGCGAAGGTGCGGACGAACCAGACCCCTCTGGTCGCCACTGATGACCGGGCCTCCACAGTTGGCCTCTTCGCCTACCTTGATCCGAGCATCCTCCCTGAATACCTCAAGACGGAAACCCTGCGCTGGGGCGGAGAGCCGGACAAGCCCGGCCCCCGTGTTGAGGTGCTCGTGCTGGAGCAGCCAGTTGCGCCGGGAGCGAAGGCGACGGCCGTCATGGCCCGTTTGTTTAGTATTCCGTCCTCGTCCGTCTACATTTCGGTTTCGTGCCCCGACGCGTCCACGCTGGCAGCGGCGCGACAGGACGTGGCCGCCCGCCTGATCATCGTTCCCCCATCCACTTGAGCCCTCTCTCTTTTCCTGGCTTGATGCCAGGGGATCTTCCGGAGGGACGTGCGCTGGTGAGCATAACGCCGCCGACCACCAGCAGGCCGCCCAGGATTTGGGGCAAACTGATGGCCGCGCCCAACAGGACAGTGATGACGGCCGTAAAAACCACCATGAGGTTGAGGTAGTTGCCCGCCGTCCCAGGGGCAGTCGTCTTGAGGGCCAGGTTCCACAGGAGGTAGGCGCCGAGAGAGGGGAAGACCGCGATGTAAGCCAATGACCAACTGCCGGCTGCCGTCCCGGGCAGCTGTGCTCCTGTTGCCACGGCGACCGGAGCAAGGACCACAGTGGCCATCGCAACCTGAACTGCCGTAGCGGAGATCGCAGGGACCGGCAGGCGGCGGGCGATGATGGTGTAGAAACTCCACACGGCAACAGCGCCCAGCATCAGGAGTTCGCCCAGGTTGAAAGAAAACCTCAGCAACCGCTGGAAGTCACCGCCGGTCAGGACCAGCAGAACCCCGGAAAGCCCCAATCCGATGCCTCCCCAGCCGAGGACGCCGGGCCGGTCGCCGAGCACCACTGCAGCCAGGACAACGATCAGCGCAGGGTTGGCCGCCGTGATGAGCGAGGCATTCAAGGCGGATGTGTGCAGCAGTGCGGTGTAAAGAAGCAGCGTGTAGCCCCCCATGCCAAGGAAGCTAAGGAGCAGCAGCGTGGGCCAGTATCGCAGGACAGCCCGCCAATCGGGGCGGTCCACTATCTGGGCCAAGGCCAATAACGGCAGGGCAGCGAACGCCCAGCGCCAGAAGGTCAGTTCCACTGGAGTCATCGACGTCACCGCTGCCTGTCCCACCACAAAGTTCCCGGACCAGAAGAGCGTGGCCAGGACAAGGAAGATGGAGGCTTTGGGGGACGTTTTCACCGCTCGAATCTATACCAGGGACGGCGGCTAGAATTGATGGGTGCCCGTTTACCTCGATCATGCAGCAACCACGCCCCTCTCCGCAGAGGCGCTGGCTGCCCTGACCCGGGAGCTGGCCCGCACCGGCAACCCGTCTTCCCTCCACGGTTCCGGCCGCCGGGCGCGCAGATCAGTTGAAGACGCCCGGGAAACCCTTGCCGCAGCCGCCGGGGCGCACCCCTCCGAAGTCATTTTCACGTCCGGCGGTACGGAGGCCGACAACCTGGCCGTCAAGGGCCTGTTCTGGTCCCGATCGGGTGAGAACCCCGCCCGGCGGCGCATTCTGTGTTCCGCCGTCGAGCATCATGCCGTGCTGGACACCGTGGAGTGGCTGGAACGGCATGAAGGTGCTGTGGTCACCTGGCTCCCGGTGGACGGCGACGGCGTCGTTGACCTTGCGGTCCTCAAAGCAGAACTGGCGCGGGAACCGGAAACCATTGCGCTGGTGACCGTAATGTGGGCAAACAACGAGGTGGGCAGCATCCAGCCCATCCCGGAAATCGTTGAGCTGGCCCACGCAGCCGGCGTGCCGGTCCATTCGGACGCAGTCCAGGCTTTTGGCTCGCTGCCCATTAATTTCAAGGCGTCAGGGCTGGATGCGATGTCCGTTTCCGGCCATAAGATCGGCGGGCCCGTTGGGGTTGGGGCATTGTTGCTGGGACGTGCAGTCAAGCTGACCCCCGTGCAGCATGGCGGCGGCCAGGAGCGGGACGTCCGCTCCGGAACCCTGGACACTGCTTCCATCGCCGCCTTCGCTGCGGCGGCCGAAGCCGTAACCGTCAGCCTTCCCGAGGAATCAGCCAGGATCACAGCACTCCGCGACCGGCTCATCGACGGCGTCCGGCGGTCCATCCCGGAAGCCGTCCTTCGGGGAGCCCCTGATGGGGGACGGCTACCCGGCAATGCGCATTTCACCTTCCCCGGCTGTGAAGGCGACTCCCTGCTCTTCCTTTTGGACCTCGCCGGGGTGGAATCGTCCACCGGATCTGCCTGCACAGCCGGAGTACCGCGGCCCTCGCACGTGCTCCTCGCCATGGGACTGGACGAGGAAACCGCCCGCGGCGCGCAGCGGTTCAGCCTGGGCCACACGTCAACGGAAGCAGATGTTGACGCGCTGCTTGCGGCACTGCCGGATGCCTATTCCAGGGCTCGGGCGGCCGGGATGGCCGGGCACGAATCCTCCATCCAAACCGCAGGGACAGTGGCTCGTCAGGCCTCCGGCAGGAGCACCTGATCCAGGCCAGTTGAGGCGTCTGCAAGCCGCTCGGGCCCCACGGGGTGGCGGCCCGAGATGAGGGCCTTGATGACCTTCTGCGCGCCGGGGCCCTCCGTGCGGGGCCAGTTGACGCTCATGCCGGCCACCACGCGGGAGTCGCGCTGCCAGAACGCGATGAATTCCTTGTCCTCCAGCGAACCCCGGATCACCGGTTCCGTGCCGGTTGCCAGAGCGGGGAAGCCTGAGTATTCCATGCTGACCTCGAACTGGTCCGTGTAGAAGTACGGGATGGTGCTGTGCGTGGCGTCCTGGCCCAGCATCGCCCGGGCTGCCACCTTGCCGCCGTTCAGGGCGTTGGACCAGTGCTCGCTGCGGTAGTGCTCTCCGGTGAACGGGTGCAGGGCGTTGGCAACGTCTCCTGCCGCGAAGATCCCCGGAACGCTCGTCCGCAGGGACGCGTCGGTGAGGATGCCGTTGTCTACTTTCAGCCCCGCAGTGTGTGCGAGACCGACGGCGGGTTCAACTCCCACGGCAATCACCACAACATCGGCAGGGAGGACTTCCCCGCTGTCTGTGACCACTGCAGAGACGGCGCCGTCGGAACCCCTGAGTTCGTGGGCTGACGCCGGAAGCCTAAAGTCCACGCCGTGGGCTTCATGAAGCGATCGGAAGAACCGGCCCAACTCCGGGCCGATCGCGGCGCCCAGCGGAACGTCCTCCAAGCCGAGCAACGTGACGTTGTTGCCATACGTAGCCGCGGCTGCTGCCAGTTCCATGCCTATCCAGCCGGAGCCGATCATCACTACGTTCTTTCCACCCTGGTCCAGGGACTTCCGCAGCCAGCGGCTGTCATCAAGGGTGCGGAACGTGGTGACCCCTGATAACTCGCTCCCCGGCAGCGGAATGGTGCGCGGTACCGCGCCAGTGGCCAGCAGCAGCGACTGGTACGGCAGTGCCGTTCCGTCGTTCAGCAACACCGTGCCCGCGTCCGGCCGTATACCGGTGACGGACGCGCCAAGGCGGAGGTCGACGTCGTTCTCCTCGTACCAGTCCCGCGGCACCACCGCGGCTTTGTCTTCGCCTTCCTTGCCCAGCAGGTAGTCCTTCGAGAGGGGCGGGCGAATATAGGGGTTGTGGCCTTCGCTGCCAATCAGGATGACGGGGCCGGAGTATCCCTCGGACCGGAGCGTACGCGCAGCAGTGGCACCGGCCAGGCCTGCCCCTACGATCACGATGTTTCCGTCAACCTGTCCTGCTGCCATGGTGCCTGCGCCTCCTGGGTTCGGTAGCTCAACTATGGCCGAACCTTGCAGGCATTAGAATAGGTAAGCGTGCATTGTGTTTCCCAGCGATGCAGCCAGGCTCCCAAAGCCACACAACCCCAAACACACTTCCACCAAACGGAAAGCCAGCATGCGAGTTCTAGCAGCCATGAGCGGCGGAGTCGACTCCGCCGTTGCCGCAGCACGTGCCGTCGAGGCCGGCCACGACGTCGTCGGTGTCCACTTGGCGCTCTCCAGGATGCCCGGCACGCTGCGGACAGGCAGCCGCGGCTGCTGCACCATCGAAGACTCCCGCGACGCCTGGCGGGCGTGCGACGTGCTCGGGATCCCGTACTACGTGTGGGATTTCTCCGAACGTTTCAAGGAGGATGTGGTCCAGGACTTCATCGACGAGTACGCTGCGGGCCGCACCCCAAATCCTTGCATGCGCTGCAATGAGCGCATTAAGTTCGCGGCGTTGCTGGAAAAGGCCATCGCCCTGGGCTTCGATGCCGTCTGCACCGGCCATTACGCCAAAGTCATCGAAGACACTGACGGTAACCCCGAACTGCACCGCGCAGCAGACTGGGCCAAGGACCAGAGCTACGTCCTCGGTGTGCTCACCCATGAGCAGCTCAAGCACTCCATGTTCCCGCTGGCCGACACTCCGTCGAAGGCCGAAGTCCGTGCCGAAGCAGAACGCCGCGGATTGTCCGTGGCAAACAAACCGGACAGCCACGACATCTGCTTCATTCCCGACGGCGACACCGCAGGCTGGCTGGCGGAAAAGATCGAGATGACCACCGGGGACATCGTTGATGAAACCGGCACCAAGGTAGGCCAGCACCCCGGTGCCAACGCCTTTACCGTAGGCCAGCGGAGGGGCTTGAAGTTGGGCACCCCTGCCGCCGACGGGAAGCCGCGCTTTGTGCTGGAGATCCGGCCGAAGGAAAACAAGGTCGTGGTGGGGCCGGAGGCACTCTTGGCCATTGACGAGATCCGTGGAATCAAGGTCTCATGGGCCGGTCTTCCCATCGCGGAAATAGCCACGGGTGAGGACTTCGACTGCTACGCCCAGGTACGCGCGCATGGTGACCCCGTTCCGGCGACCGCCCGGATGGAAGCACCTGGGGCCGGCGAAGTTTCGGGGCAACTGGTAGTGACCCTCACGGAGCCGCTGCGCGGCGTCGCCCCCGGGCAGACGGTAGTCCTGTACCAGGGCACCCGAGTGCTGGGCCAGGCCACCATTGACGCCGCCCGTTCGTTGCAGCGCGCGCAATTGTAGCCTGCCCTAGCCGGCGCAAATCTTCGGTAGAGGCCCCACCCGCCACGCGGGTTGGGGCCTCACACGCATTAAAGTGAGAGCGCGAACCCATTCAGGTAAATTTTGTGTCTCAACTCACAAAATGAATCGATTCACAACAGCTTGGTCTGATTGAATCTAGGCATCAGGACAGCGCGCTGCCCGCTCAAGCAAATACACCCATTAGCGGGCGGCGAGCGCGTACTCATCGAACAGAAAGTTCACAGATGATCAAGAGCACCAAAGCCTTGCGGAGCGCTATCGCGCTCGCGGGTGTTTCCGCTTTCGCATTGACGGCCTGCACGGGTCCCTCAGGTGGTGGCGGCGGCAGCACAGCATCGGAGAATGCAAGCAGCATCATTGCCTACGGCACTACGGACAAAGTCACCTCCCTCGATCCGGCAGGCTCGTACGACAACGGTTCATTTATGGTGATGAACCAGATTTACTCCTTCCTGCTGAACTCCAAGCCCGGTGGCGCCGAGCCGGTGCCGGACCTGGCCGAATCGGCCTCGTTCACCAAGCCCACAGAATTCACGGTCAAGCTTAAGAGCGACCTCAAGTGGGCCAACGGACACGTGCTCGACTCCAAAGACGTCAAATTCTCGTTTGACCGCCAGACGGCCATCAAGGATCCCAACGGGCCCGCCTCACTGTTGACCAACATCGAGTCCATTGCCACCCCTGATGCCACCACCGTGGTGTTCACGTTGAAAAAGGCCAACGACCAGACGTTCCCGCAGATTCTGACCAGCCCGGCCGGTCCGATCGTTGACGATGAAGTCTTCCCGGCGGACAAGCTCCTCGCCGACGAGGAAATTGTCAAGGCCAATGCGTTCCACGGGCAGTACGTCATTGATTCCTTCAATAAGAACACGCTGGTCAGCCTGAAGGCGTGGCCGGATTACGACGGCGTTCTTGGCAAGCCTGCCAACGCAGGGGCCACCATCAAGTACTACACCGACCAGACCAACATGAAGCTGGAGGTCAAGGGCGGGCAGATCGATGTGGCCAACCGCAGCCTCAGCGCCACGGATATCGATGACCTTAAGAAGGACTCCAACGTCAAGGTGCACGTCGGGCCCGGCGGTGAAATGCGGTACATCGTTTTCAACTTCGACACCATGCCGTACGGCACCAAGACCCCGGAAGCGGATCCGAAGAAGGCGCTTGCCGTCCGTCAGGCCGCGGCCAACCTCGTTGACCGCCAGGCCATTTCGGACCAAGTCTACAAAGGTACGTACCTGCCCATGTGGTCCAACGTCCCGTCCGGATTTGCCGGGGCAAACGAGTCCTTCAAGCAGGCCTACGGCGATGGCTCAGGCAAGCCCAGCCTGGACAAGGCCAAGAAGGTCCTGTCCGACGCAGGTGTCACCGGCCCGGTGACCATCAAGCTGCAATACAACCCTGACCACTACGGCAAATCATCCGGTGACGAATACGCCATGGTGAAAGACCAGCTGGAGAAGAGCGGACTATTCAAGGTTGACCTCCAGTCCACGGAGTGGGTGACCTATAACTCAGCCTCGAAGAAGGACAGCTATCCTGTCTTCCAGCTGGGCTGGTTCCCGGACTTCAGCGATGCCGACAACTACCTGACCCCCTTCTTTGTGGGTGGCGGCTTCATGAACAACCACTACTCCAATCCTGAAGTCGAAGCATTGATCGCCAAGCAGCTGGTCACCGCCGACAAGGCAGAGCGTGAGAAGGCGATCCAGGACGTCCAGAACCTGCTTGCCAAGGACATCTCCACCCTGCCGTTGCTGCAAGGCGCACAGGTGGCTGTTTCTGGCACCAGCATCAAGGGCGTGGACTCTACCCTGGACGCGTCGTTCAAGTTTCGGCTCGGCACCGTTTCCAAGTAGCACCCAAAAAATATCCGCGTGAGGAGGTGGGGCCGGACGGCCCTGCCTCCTGCGTGTTGGCTCCACAATTTCTAATCCAGATCAAGCAGGGACAGCATGGCCACAATGATCGATGCGCCGCCGCCAACGGTGGCGCCCGCCAAATCCAAATCCGCGGGAGGTGGCCTCGGGAAATACATCCTGATCCGCTTCCTGCTGATCTTCCCCACGATTTTCATCCTCGTCAGCCTCGTTTTCTTCCTGATGCGGATCACCGGCGATCCCATTACCGCGGCCCAGGGCGGACGCCTGCCGCAGGAACAGATTGACGCGCTGGTCCACGAGGCCGGCTACGACCGGAACCTTTTCATTCAGTACATTGAGTACCTTGGCAGCATCGCCACCGGCAATTTCGGCCGGACTATTTCAGATGGCCGGCCCGTCATCGACATGCTCACCAGGTTTGGTGCCGCCACCCTCGAACTGAGCATCAACGCCGTGGTCGTGGCGTTGCTTGTAGGAATTCCGCTCGGAATGTTCGCCGCCCACAAACGCGACAAGCTTCCGGACGCATTCCTGCGAACGTTCGCCATCCTTTGCTATGCCACCCCGGTCTTCTTCGCAGGCCTGCTGCTGAAGCTGACCTTTTCTGTGGCACTGGGCTGGTTTCCTGTGGCCGGCCGTGCCTCCACCACGACGGAACTGGCGATGAGCAGGCTGGCGGCGCCCACTGGCATCTACTGGCTGGACGCCTTGCGCAGCGGTGACATAGCGGCTTTCTCCGACATCGTCCACCATGCCGTCCTCCCGGCCGTCGCGCTGGGACTCCTGACTGCCGGCGTCTTCCTCCGTCTGGTCCGCACCAACGTCATAGGCACCCTGGGCAGGGACTATGTTGAGGCGGGCCGGTCGCGGGGAGTCAGCGAATACCGGCTCGTGACAAAACACGCCTACAAACCTGCACTGATCCCCATCATCACGGTCATGGGGCTGCAGATTGCGCTGCTGCTCGGCGGTGCAGTGCTGACCGAAACCACCTTCGAGTGGAAGGGCCTGGGGTACCAGCTGGCACAGTACCTCACGGCGCGTGACTTTGTTGCCGTCCAGGGCATCGTCATGCTGCTGGCTGTCATAGTGGCCGTCACCAACTTTGTGGTTGACATCGCCGCGGCATTGATTGATCCGCGGGTGAGGTACTGATGGGCGGAGCTACAACGATGGAACCGAGGAAGAAGCCCCTCCTGGACCGGCTTCCGGTCACTTCCCACATCCGCCAAAGCGTCGGCCTGCAGCGCACCATGCTGCTCATCGGCGTCGTCCTGTGCGCCCTTTTTGCAGTGGCAGCAGTTTTCGCGCCGCTGCTGGCGCCTTATGGATACGCCCAGATTTCCGATGACGCAGGTTCCTTCCCGGCACAGGCCGAACCCGGCGGCAAGCATCTGCTGGGGACAACGGTAGGTGGGTACGACGTCCTGTCCCGGGTGATCTGGGGCTCACAGACGGCGGCGGCGGTGATTGTTGCGGCAGTGCTGATGTCCATCTTCCTGGGGGTTTTCCTGGGACTGGTCAGCGGCTACTTCGGCGGCTGGCTGGACCGTGTGCTGGTGGTGATCGCGGACGCAATCTACGCCTTCCCGACGCTCCTCGTGGCGATCGTGATGTCCATAGCGATAAACAAGGGACAATCCGGTTTCTGGGGAGGCATCCTCGCCTGCGGCTTCGCTATCACCGCAGTGTTTGTCCCGCAGTATTTCAGGGTGATCCGGGCCGAAACCATCCGGCTCAAGGCCGAACCGTTCGTGGAATCCGCCCAGGTTGTTGGCGCCTCCAGTGCGCGGATCATTGGCCGCCACATATTCGCCAACGCCACACGGACGCTGCCCCTGATCTTCACCCTCAACGCGTCCGAGGCCATCCTCACGCTGGCCGGCCTGGGCTTCCTGGGCTTTGGCATCGAGCCGAGCTCGGCAGCTGAATGGGGCTTTGACCTGAACAAAGCGCTCGCCGACGCCTCTTCGGGCATTTGGTGGACAGGGGTGTTCCCTGGCCTCGCCATTGTCCTGACCGTGGTGGGCCTGACCCTGGTAGGCGAAAGCATCAATGACCTGAACGATCCGCGCCTTCGCGGACGCAAGGCGGCCGGCGGCAGGGGCGGACCGGGTTCGACTGCCGCCGCTCAGGCTGCCATCGACGTGGAAGTGAGAGGATCTTGACCATCAACCTTGGATCCGTATCGGACCAGTCCAGGCCGGCAGGCCAGCCGGTCCTGGAAATAGACCACCTCAAAGTCACCTTCGCCACGGACGGCGGTGATGTCTACGCCGTGAAGGACGTCAGCCTTGAGGTAAAGGCCGGAGAGGTCCTGGCCATAGTCGGTGAATCGGGCTCGGGGAAGACGGTGACCGCCAAAACAATTCTTGGGCTGCTCCCGGAAACGGCTACCAGCGGCGGGGCCGTGCTGATCAACGGAAACAACGTCATCAGCGTGAGTGCCTCGAAACTGCGGCAGATCCGTGGGCGCGATGTGGCCATGGTGTTCCAGGAGCCCTCCACAGCCTTGAACCCGGTATTCACTGTGGGCTGGCAGATTGCCGAGGGCATCCGTGCCCATGCCGGCGGAGGGAAACGCGTCTCCGGCAAGGAAGCGAAGGCCCGGGCCATTGAGGCGCTGCGCAAAGTGGGGATCCCGGATCCGGAAAATCGAGTGAACTACTATCCGCACCAGTTTTCCGGCGGCCAGAAGCAGCGCGTTGTTATCGCTGCGGCCCTGGCCTTGAACCCGGGGCTGATCGTGGCCGATGAACCCACCACGGCCCTGGACGTCACGGTGCAGGCGGAGATTCTGCAACTGCTGCGGGACCTGAGGGACAAGTACGGGACCTCCATCGTGCTGATCACACACAACATGGGCGTGGTGGCCGACCTGGCTGACCGCGTGGTGGTGATGTATCAGGGCGACGTGGTGGAGGAGGCAACCTCCCGGGTGCTGTTTGCCGAGCCCAAACAGGATTACACCAAGAAGCTGCTGGCGGCCGTGCCCCACCTGGGGCACAACTCGGCGTCGGAAGGCATGACGGAACGCGCCCACCAAAAGGCCAAGGTTCTCGTGGAGGCGAGGAACCTGACCATCGAGTACCCGGGCCGGCTGGGGACGCCGTCCTTCAAAGCCGTCGACGGCGTCAGCTTCACCGTGTCCGAAGGCGAGGTTTTTGGGCTGGTCGGGGAGTCAGGCTCCGGAAAGACCACTATTGGCCGGGCCATCGCGGGCCTGAATCGGACCACAGGCGGCAGCCTGAAGGTGCTGGGATACGAGATGCTGAACCTGAAGGAACGGACGTTTAAGCCGCTGCGGAAGGACATCGGGTTCGTTTTCCAGGATCCGGCAGCGTCGTTCAATCCCCAGCTGACCATCGGGGACTGCGTCGCGGAGCCGATGATCATCCACACCAACCCGAGCCCGGCGCAGGCACGCAAACGCGTTGGAGAGCTGCTTGAATCAGTCCAGTTGCCGGCGTCGTACGCGGCACGATACCCGCATGAGCTCTCAGGCGGCCAACGCCAGCGGGCCTCGCTGGCCCGGGCCCTCATCCTGAACCCGAAGCTGCTGATCGCGGACGAACCGACGTCGGCCTTGGACGTTTCGGTGCAGGCCAAGGTCCTGGAGTTGTTCAAGGAAATCCAAGCCGAATTCGGTTTCGCGGCACTGTTCATCAGCCACGATCTCGCGGTGGTGGACATCCTGTCCCATTGGGTGGGTGTCCTTTACAAGGGGAAACTCGTGGAACAGGGGATCGGCAGCCAGGTCATGGGGGCGCCGCAGCACGATTACACCAAACGACTCATTGCCTCGCTTCCGGTGCCTGATCCTGAGGAGCAGGCACGGCGCCGGGAAGAACACCGGGCATTGCTGGGAATCTGACCAGCCAGCGGGGATGGACACTCCGGCCGAACGAGGCCAGAGTGTCCATCCCGGGGGCACGGAAGGGACGACGGCGGGATGGCTGCGGCGCGAGCTTAACACCGCAAGGGTTTTCCGCCCCTGCCCATAGACTTGGACCATGACGCAGCACAACCACGACGTTCCTGACTCAGAAACCTACGACGCCGCCGCCAGCTCGCTGGCCGGACAGGTGGATAACTCGGTCATGGCGGAACTGCTGTCCATCCGCTCCAGCATCGACAACATCGATGCCACCTTGGTTTACCTGCTGGCGGAGCGGTTCAAGGCCACCCAGAAAGTGGGTTTCCTGAAGGCTGCCCACCGTCTCCCGGCGGGCGATCCCGGCCGTGAAACAGCCCAGATTGCGCGGTTGAGGCGCTTGGCCGAGGACGCCCATCTCGATCCCGCGTTCGCCGAAAAATTCCTGAATTTCATCATCGGCGAGGTGATCCGCCACCACGAAGCCATCGCCGAGGACCACCAGGCAGCCGCGGAAAACCACGAGACCGCCGGACACACGAACGTCGGCGAGGGGACGGAGCAGCCCTCAGGAATCCCCTCCGGGCCTCAGGCGTCCGTCGTAGCGTGAGGAACGCCAGCCCACAAGAGCCAGGCCGGAACCCACAGGGGCAGGCCAACGTGGCCCTAAACCAGCCCGAGTCACTCCCTGCCGGTCCGCAGGAGGTAACCGCTACGGGTCTTGGTTCCTGGCCGGGGGAGGACCCGGTAGAAGCGGCCCGCATTATCCGCGGCGAACTCGGCAGTCCGCACTTACCATTCCTGGCCGAACTTCCCGACCGCGGAGTGGGCTCGGATGCCCTGGGTCGCACGGCGTCGCTGCTGGTTGAAATGGCAGTGGATGTCCAGCCGTTCGGCTGGCGGCTGGTGGACCGCCCCGGCAAGGACGTTCGCCGGGCCGCGTCGGCGTTGTCAACCGACATCAACGTCCTCGCGGACGTTGCCGGAGCCGAGGATGCCCCCGCCAGGGAGCTGAAGGTACAGCTGGTGGGCCCCATGACGCTTGCAGCAGGTCTCCACCTGCATAACGGCGAACGCGCCCTCCTTGACTACGGTGCCCGCCGGGACGTAGCTGCTTCCTTGGCGGCCGGCGTGGGAAGCTACCTGTCGCGGGTGTCCGCGGCAGTTCCCGGGGCACGCCTCGTGGTCCAGCTCGACGAACCGGACATCGCTGCCGTGCTGGCAGGGACCATTCCGACGTCGAGCGGTTACCGCACGCTGCGTGCAGTGGCGGGGCAGGAGGCCACGGAGTCCTGGAGTGTGGTGACCGCCGCCCTGCGGGAAGCCGGGGCCGCGGAAATCATTATTGCCGTGCCGGAAATCGAAGCCCCCTTTGACCGCATCCTGGCTGCCGGGGCGGACGGCATCGCGGTGCCCCTGAAGGCCCTGACATCACGGCAATGGGAGCAACTGGCGGGCGCCGTCGAGGGCGGCAAACAGCTGTGGGCCGGCGCGCTGGACGTGGGCTCTGGGAACCTGCCAAAAGTGCCCGACGTCGTCGAATCCGTCTGGCGGCCGTGGCACCAGCTCGGGTTGCCGGCGTCGTCCCTGCGTACCTTGCGGGTCACACCCTCCGCAGGCCTCGCCGGACAATCCCCGGCGGTGGCCACGGCAGTGCTTACCAGGCTTACGCAGGTGGCCGACGGGCTGAACCAGCTGGCACTGGGGTAGATACAGTCCGACGTCGCCAGGCAGTGCTGCGGGCCGCCTGTCAGGTCCGGTCCTCCCAGCGGTCCGGATGCGCGTATCGGGGCAGGAAACTCCGGGCCGAACTCCCGCCCGCATAGGGGCGCAGCCGGTAGTCAAAGCTGCCGGCATACACCAGGACCAGCCCGATCTGCGGCTGGAGAACTTTGACCTGGATGCGGTGTTTGCCATGTTCCCCGGCGGCAGGGTCCCACCACTGCTCGGCGTAGGCTTTGGCATCCAGAGCGGGAGGCAGCGGGATCCGGAGCGGGCCGAGGAACAGCCGGGAAGCTTCCGAGACTCCCCGAAGGCGGCCCGATTCCGTGACGCTGAGGTTCAAGTCGGTAACCAGCCGCCGGAACCGGCCCACGTAGTCCACCAGCCGTGGGCCGTCGTTTGATTCAATCACGCTGGTTGTGTCCTGGAAGATCCGGGTCCGGCCAGGGAACCTGATCTCGCGCCGGGCTGTCAGGCTGGAGCGTCCAAAGGGATCTTCGTGGGCGTGGTTTTCGATCCTGAAAGGAATGCGCTCGCCGTACTCGGGGAAGAAGGCCTCCTCCCCGGACGTCAGTTTCAGCAGCGGTTGCAGCCAGCGCTGCCTGCAACCGACGACGTCGAACACGCCTTCGCCGATGCCGTACTGCCCCGAACCCGGCACGAGCGAAAAGTAGTCCTGGAGTTCTGGCTGCAGCCGGTTGAAGTCCGCACCCAGAGCCTGCCGGTATATAGGGATATTCATCATGACCTCCTGGTGGCTAAATGGCCCCGGCGCTTTTCCGTGATCTCACAATCTACCCGCCGCCTTCAGCCGGATATACATGTCTGCCAACCGAGGCGGCAACTGGTGGGGTTCGGCATCCACCACTTCCACCCCGTGCTGGCGGAGTTGGGCGGTAACGGCCTCGCGTTCCAGCAGCGTGCGTTCGGCCGCAGCAGCCCGGAAAACGCCAGCGGCAGTCTCACGTTCCTTGAGCATCTGGCCCAACAGCGGGTCACGCACAGCGGCCACCACCACCACGTGCTGGGCTGCCAGCCGCGTGGCCACAGGGATAAGTCCTTCCTCAGGGGCTCCGCCTTCGAGGGACGTCAGGAGCACCACCAGCGAACGGTGGGCCGATACGGCCCTGATCTGGCCCGGGATCCCCTGCCAGTCCATCTCTATCAGTTCGGCCTCCAAGGGAGCCATGGCCTGAACAAGCTGGCCCAGGAGGTTTCCGGACACTGCCGATCCGGCCCTTGCCCGCGGGCGCCGGTCGAAGGCCAGGAAGTCCACCCTGTCACCCCCGCGTTCGGCCAGGACCGCCAGCAACAGGGCAGCTTCCATGCCGGTGTCCAGGCGCGGCTCATCCTCGATCCGCGCCGCCGACGTCCGTGAAGTGTCCAGCACAATGACCACGCGCCTGTCCCGTTCCGGCCGCCAGGTCCGTACGACGACGGCGGAACGGCGGGCGGTTGCCCGCCAGTCAATCGACCGGACGTCATCACCGCGCACATAGTCCCGCAACGAATCGAACTCCGTGCCCGCCCCGCGGATCTGCACAGCAGCTTTGCCGTCAAGTTCACGCAATTTACGCAGTTTGGACGGCAGATGCCGGCGGGAGTGGAAGGGCGGCAGGACGCGGAGGGACCCCGGGCAGGGGGTGGTGCGCTGCCGGGCCGCAAGCCGCAGCGGCCCGTAGGCGCGGAGCGTGACGTGCGGAGCCAGGAGGACCCCGCGCCGGACGGGGCGGAGCGTAACCTGCACGCGGCGACGCTCACCGGCGGGGATGTCCAACGGCTGGACCGGGTGATGCGCCCCGGCCGAGGGCTGCCAGGCGTCCCGAATGAACCCACGCAGCTGGCGCCTGCCCTGGTTGCGGACCGTCAGGATTGAGTGGGCCACGCCGTTCAGGGTCACCTGGCCCGGATCCTGGCGCTGGACCTCGATGGCGCGCAGGGACGCCGCGAGGCCAAGCTCAAGGCCCAGGATTGCTGCGAGCACAACAATAACGGCCAGTACGGTCCACCATCCGGGCAACAACAGCACCGGCAACAGCCCCAGCAGGGCAAGGACCACAAAGCGCCCGGACAGTGCCATCCCGGTCAGCGGGGAACGGCCACGGAGGCCAGGATGCTGGTCAGCACGTCATCCACCCGGACGCCGTCCATTTGCGCTTCCGGGTGGAGTGCCACCCGGTGCCGGAGGCAGGGCAACGCCAGGGCCTTGACGTCGTCGGGGGTGATGAAGCTCCTGCCGGACATCCACGCCCAGGCCCGCGAGGTGTTTAGGAGCGCTGTGGCTCCCCGGGGAGAAACACCCAGCTGGAATGAGGGTGCCGCCCTGGTGGCGCGGACCAGGTCCACGATGTAGCCGATGATCTCGGGTTCGACGGCGACGTTGGCCACGGCCTGCCGCGCGCGCTCAAGGTCCTGCGCGCCGGCGACTGCCCGGACACCAGCGCCGGCCAGGTCGCGGGGGCTGAATCCGGACGCGTGCCGACGGATCACCTCCATCTCCTCCGTTCGGTTCGGAAGCGGCATGGTGAGCTTGAGCAGGAACCGGTCCAGTTGGGCCTCGGGCAGGGGGTAGGTCCCTTCGTACTCCACCGGGTTCTGCGTTGCTGCCACGAGGAAGGGCGCAGGCAATGGCCGGGAAACTCCGTCCACCGAAACCTGGCGCTCTTCCATTGCTTCCAGCAGCGATGCCTGGGTCTTAGGCGGTGTGCGGTTGATTTCGTCGGCCAGCAGGATATTGGTGAAGACCGGTCCCTCGCGGAAACTGAACTCCGAGGTGTGGGAGTCGTAAACCAAGGATCCCGTCACATCGCCGGGCATCAGGTCAGGAGTGAACTGAACGCGTTTGGTGTCCAGGCTCAACGACGCCGAGAGCGCCCGAACGAGCAGCGTCTTGGCCACGCCCGGTACGCCCTCGAGCAGTACATGCCCCTGGGCGAGGAGCGCGATCAGCATTCCGGTGACGGTCGAGTCCTGGCCCACCACGGCCTTGGCCACCTCGTTCCGGACCTCCAGGAGCGCCTGCCGCGCAGGATCGTGCTGCATAGGGTCCAGGATCTGCGGGCCGCGGAGGTGTTCATTCATCGGGTTCTTACCTCGTTCTCTAGGTTGTCCAGCTCCTGGGACCATCGCACCAGCCTGGCTTCGTTCAGGGGCCGTTCATTGATCAATTCCCGCAGGCTGCCCTCAGGCCGGTCGACAATCTGCGCCACGGCCCGGACAACGTCATCGGCCGAGGCCTCGGGTCCCAGCCGCAGTTCTTTGGCCAGCCTGACCAACGTACCTGCCCGGAGGTTGTCCCGGGCGCGGTCCACTGCATGGGAATCGTGATAGAGGCGCGCCCTGCCCTCCGCGGTTTCCGCGGCCTTAACCACCACAGGTAACGGCTCAAAAACGAGCGGACCAAAGCGCCGGCCACGCCAGAGGATGGCAAGGGCGGCGACGAATACCAGCCACGGACCGAGGAACGCCACCCAGTCAGGAGCGAGCTCGTTGAGCGTTTGCGGGGATCCGGCTCCGCTCACGTCGGCCAGTCCGGGAAGGTACCAGACCAAGTCCCCGGAACCACCGAGGGTGCGGAGTGCAAGGGCCGAATGGCCGCGTTCATCGAGCCCGGCGTTGCTGATCAGCTCAGTGCTTCCCAGGACTGACAGTGTCCCGTCTTTTGTGGTCGCGAGCAGGCCGGCCTCTGAACCGGGCGGGCGGTAGCACACAGTGTTCCCGCCATCGCCCTCAACGCTGTACAGGAATCCGGACTCCCCGGAAACCGTTCCCGCTGTTTCGGCGGCGTCGTTCCAGCACCCGGGCTCCAGCGTGGGGGAGGTTTCAGGCACCACCCCGGCCTGGCTGATTCCTGCGTCCAGCGCCGTCAGGGTACTGAGCCGCGGAGTCACGAGCACCACGCGCGTGGCCTCTACGGTGAGCCGTTCCAGTTGCGATTCGTCAAGGATGCCGTTCCGGTCGTACAGCAGCAGCGTTGAATCCGTGCCGGCCTGCAGGGCAGCCAGTGCCGTGCTGAAGGAGTCGACGCCGGCAACATCCACCCCGTGCCGGCCGAGGATTTCGCTGACTGCCCGTCCGCCGTCGGGCCCTGCATTCCGTATGGACAGGGGAACCGAGTCACCCTTCGGGGCCAGTTGCGTGATGATCGTGACGGCCAGCGCGACGGCGAACACCGCAGCCGCGACTGCCTGGCCGCGGTGGCGCCTGCCCCAGCCCGCCAGCCCGCCAGGGACGGGCTGCGGGGTTGCATCACCGGACACGGCTGGGCGGGCGTCGATGTCCGTTGTCATGGGGCACCCACAGGAGAGGCCGGAGCGTCGCCGGGCCTCAGGGACTGCAGGGAAGCCTCGAGGGCTGTCATGGCTTCGTAGTCAGCACGCTCTGCGGCGCCGTGGCCGTAGCGGATCCGGTCGAAGGTCCTGGCGGCCCGGTCGAGTCGCTGTGCCTCAGGAACAAAGACGCCGGCCAGTTCGCGTGCCACTTCGTCTGCGGTCCTGCCCGGCCTGGCGTCCAGGATGCTTCGGTCTTCGGCGGCCCGGACCAGCGCACGGAATCGGTGTACGACGGCGGCGGCCCAGTCTCCGCGGTCCGCTGCGGCTGCGGCGCTTCCCCGGTAGTCCGAGGCACTGACGGACGTGTCGTCGTCGAACACCTCCTGCGGCTTCTTCGTGCGGGCGTTCAAGCGCGGCCGTGCTACGACAATGGCGGCGGCTATCAGGACTGCTATGACCACCCCCGTCAGCGGCGCCGCAATATTTCCTTCCAAGCCGGAAGGGCCGTCCAGCGAGGCCAGCCAGTCCAGGAAGTCGCGCCACAGTGCATCCAGCCAGCCAGGTTCGGCACTTCTGTACTCAGGTTTGGCCAGTTCCTCCACGGCCCAGCGGCGGGCTTCGTCGGCGTCGGGCAGGACGGGAGGTTCAACGGACATCGGGCCAGGCACGGTACACGGGTCCTGCATTGTTGGAAGGTCCACCCTGTGCCGGCCAGCCGTGTACCGGGATGCCGCGGCCTGGAACGCCGTCGGGATCGGCCCCGGATTCCATGAGGCGCAGAAGTGCGATATCCAGGCCATCCTTCCGCATCCTCAAGTCCAGGTAGAGCAGGGCCATCACCGCCGTCTGGAAGGCGTAACCAACGGCGCCGACAAGCGCGGTGACAATGGCGGTGATGACGGCCACGACCACAGCTGCTGCTATCGCCTGATCCGTGCCGCCATGGGGCGAGACCACAGACGTATAGAACGCCGGAAGCAGGCTCACAGGGATGGTCACCACCTGGGCGATGACGCCCACCATGATGGCCACCACCAAGGTGATTCCCAGGACCCGCCACCAGTTTGCCCGGGTCAGCTGCCATGACCTGCGGAGTCCGTCGATGGCACCCAGCTCCTCGATGACGACGGCGGCAGGGGCCACCAGGATTTTGATATAGATCCAAATGAAAAGAGCGAAGCCGCCGAATCCGAGGGGGACCAGGATGAGCGCGCCAATTCCACCGGCTGCAGCGATCACGGCGACCGCCAGGCCAACAAACAGTGCTGCGCCCAACAGCCAGCCGAGGACTATCAGGCAGGCAAGACGGATGAGCGCGCCGGCATGTGCCTTGGCCAGCGTCCACATTTGCCGGAAGCCCGTGGTGCGGTTGAGGACGGAACGGGCCACGGGCACCACCATGGCCCCTTGGAGGACTGCCGAAAGGAATACCGTCAGGACGACTACGAGCAGGGTTGCGGCCAGGAACGCCAAACCCGCCGCCGCAATGTCTTGATCGTTGAGGCCCTCGATCCAGCTTTCCAGGGAGGCTGCGGAGGCCACCGTGCCTGCCGTCAGGACGGCGGTTAGGACCACTGCCAACGACTGGGCCAGCAGGGCCGCGCCCAACATTGCCTTGGCATTGCGCCTGATGGTCTGGAAGGAGCCGTCAATGATTTCGCCGAACATCAGCGGCCGCAACGGGATAATGCCGGGTTTGGGCGGGGCAACGTATTGCGGCTGGCGGTAGGGCGGCGGACCGCCGTAGGGGTTGTAGGGCGGCTGGCCCCACTGCGTTGGATGCGCCGGGCCAGTGGGTGGTCCCCATGTAGGCTGGCCTCCCCACTGGGGCGGGCCGAAACCAGGTTGCGGCTGCCATGGCGGCCCGCCGCCCCGTGGTGGCTGCTGCACGTTCGGATCCTGCTGTGACAACCTGTTCCTTCCCCCGAGCGGAACCGGACGCTTGCGGGCGGGCGCCTGTTGCCGCAGGTCAGCGGCCAAGGCGTCCGGCGAGGGCCGGCACGATCCCAGCCTATAGTTCCGGCGCCCGGCATCATAGCGTTGCGCCATGCCGTGGCGGCGATCAACAGGACAAAGGGTGGTCTATAAGGGAATATATAACTATGAAGGCACGCATCCTGGTAGTTGACGATGACGAAGCGCTGGCCGAGATGATCGGAATTGTCCTGCGCAATGACGGCTTTGAGCCGGTCTTCTGCGCTGACGGCAGCCAGGCGCTGGATGTGTTCCGTTCATCGAAGCCGGACCTCGTGCTGCTGGACCTGATGCTTCCCGGCGTGGATGGCATTGAGGTCTGCCGGCAGATCCGGTCCGAATCGGACGTGCCCATCGTGATGCTCACTGCCAAGTCAGACACGTCCGACGTCGTCCGCGGACTGGAGTCCGGTGCCGATGATTATGTCCCCAAGCCGTTCAAACCAGCCGAGCTTGTGGCGCGGGTCAGGGCGCGGCTAAGGCCGGGGGACCAGAAGGCTCCCGAAACCCTTCGGATTGCCGATGTCACCATTGATGTGGCGGGCCACACCGTCAACCGCGGAAACGAACGCATTTCCCTCACTCCGCTGGAGTTCGATCTGCTGGTCGCCCTGGCCCGGAAGCCGTGGCAGGTGTTTACCCGGGAACTGCTGCTTGAGCAGGTCTGGGGATACCGCCATGCAGCGGATACGAGGCTGGTCAATGTCCATGTACAGCGCCTCCGGTCAAAGATCGAACGGGACCCGGAGGCCCCGGAAGTAGTATTGACGGTTCGTGGTGTCGGCTACAAAGCAGGTTCCTGACCCAACAGGAGCAGATGGCGGACGCGCTCCGGATGTATCCGCAGAAGACCACCCTGCACGTCCGGAAGAACATCACGCTGCCCCGGAGCACACAGACTCTTTGGCGGCTGGTCTTGAGCAGCTCCCCTTCCGCGCCCGCATCTGGAAACGGCGGGCAGTCATCGTCGGCCTCCGTGTTGCCCGCCTCATCCGCACTGGTATCAGCCGGTTCTTCCCAGCCTTGCGGTACATCGTGCAGTCCCTGCATCGCCGGTGGCGCCGTTCCCTGCAATTCCGGACGGTGCTGACAACACTGCTGCTGGCTGTGACATCGTTTGCCGTGGTGGGTGCCTACCTCTCGAACCAGATCGCCAATAACCTGTTCCAGGAGCGCCTTACCCAGGCCGAGTCCGAGACCCGCTACAACGTCAAACAGGTTCAGGACACCTTTGACGGTGCCCAGGTCACCGACCAGTCCAGCGTCATTACCCTCGTCTACGACACCCTGAACGCGGTCGAGGGCCGGGGTTCGGTGATCCAGCGGCGGTACGTTTTTGAAGCCATGCCGCAGCAGACCAAGCCCCGCAACCGCTGGGTGGAATCCCGGGCCTCCGACCAACTGACGGTCAGTGTCATCCCGCCGGACCTGCGCAAGGCAGTCCAGGAATCCGGCAAGGACCAGTACTGGGCCTCTACCGTCATTCCCGTGGGCACCGAAGACCGGCCCGGCATTGCCGTCGGCAACAAGGTGACCTTCAACGGAACAGTGTATGAGCTCTATCTGATCTACGACCTGAACACCGCGCAGCAAACCCTCGATGAGATCCAGAGCGTACTTTGGGCCGGTGGGGCAGTGCTGGTGTTGATGATCGGCGCCATTGCCTGG
Source organism: Pseudarthrobacter sp. CCNWLW207 (assembly GCF_037203945.1). Taxonomy (NCBI): domain Bacteria; kingdom Bacillati; phylum Actinomycetota; class Actinomycetes; order Micrococcales; family Micrococcaceae; genus Pseudarthrobacter; species Pseudarthrobacter sp. CCNWLW207. The sequence goes on from NZ_JBBCBS010000003.1 coordinate 376,650, forward strand.
TACGTGACACGCAACGTGGTCAGCCCGGTCAGCCATGCCGCCGTCGTCTCGGAAAAACTGGCGGCGGGCCAGTTGCAGGAGCGCATGGTGGTCAAGGGCGAGGACGAGGTGGCCCGCCTTGGAGCGTCGTTTAACCACATGGCCGCCAGCCTGCAGGAGCAGATCACCCAGCTGGCCACGCTGTCGCAAATGCAGCAGCGGTTCGTCTCGGACGTTTCCCATGAACTGCGGACACCGCTGACCACCGTCCGGATGGCGGCGGAAGTGCTCTTCGATGCGCGCCATGATTTCGATCCCATCAACAAACGCTCCGCTGAACTGCTGTACAACCAGGTGGAGAGGTTCCAGTCGCTGTTGTCCGACCTTCTGGAGATCTCGCGCTTTGACGCCGGGGTGGCCATGCTCGACGCCGAGCCGGAGGATATCCTTCAGGTCATCGCCCATGTCATTGAAGGCGCCGCGCCCGTGGCGGCTGAATACGGTTCGGAGATCGTCCTTCGGGCGCCGGCGGGCGGCATCGTGGTGGAGATGGACTCACGCCGGATCGACAGGATTTTGTGAAACCTGATCCTGAACGCAGTGGAACACGGGGAAGGAAAGCCCGTGACAATCACAGTGGCCGCCAACCAGACAGCCGTCGGGGTGGCCGTGCGGGACCAGGGCATTGGCATGACTCCTGCCGAAGCTGCGCGGGTGTTTGACAGGTTCTGGCGAGCAGATCCCGCCCGGGCGCGCACTACTGGCGGCAGCGGGCTGGGGCTGTCCATTGCCATGGAAGACACCAAGCTTCACAACGGCTGGCTGCAGGCATGGGGGAAAAAGGGCAGTGGAGCCAACTTCCGGCTGACTGTCCCCCTCCGGCAGGGTGAAGAAATCGACAAATCGCCGGTGCAGCTTGAACCGGAGGACATCGTGCTGCCGGACGTGCCAGCAAGGTCGAATGATGTCCTGCTCCTGGGTAAGGGCCCGGCGGCCGAGCCGGCTGGGGCTCAAATTGTTCGCAAGGAAGCGCCTCCATCATCAAAGACCGCAGTGCACGTGCCGCCCAAGGAGCCGTCATGACAGGCCCGCAGCCGCCTCGGCGCACCAGGGCAGCTGTCCTGCTGCTGCTGCTGGTTCTATTCATCGCCGGCTGCGCTCGGATCCCGACCGCCGGACCAGTCGGGAAGAGCACCGATGAGAGCGCGGGCAACCTGAACGCCCCGGTCTTCCTGCCGGCCGCGCCGCAGCCCGGCGCTGCCCCCGAAAACATCATTGAAGACTTTTATCGTGCCGGGAGTGGCTATGAGGATGACTACGCTGTTGCCCGCGAATATCTGACCCAGGCCTCCTCGGTGGCCTGGAAACCGGACCAGCGTGCCTTGGTGTACCGCGAGGCACGCGTGGTGCGCACCGCCGTCGAAAACGTCTATAACTACGAACTGGACGTGGCGTATACAGTCGACGCCGACGGGATCGCAACGCAAACCCCGGAGGGTACCAAGGAGAATATTCCCGCCACGGTAACCCAGGTGGACGGTGAGTGGCGGATCTCGGCCATTCCGGACGGGACAGCCATCCCGGAGGAGACCTTTAAGGTCATCTATGGCGCGTATCCGATCTACTTCTACGATCCGAGTTTCACCTACGCCGTTCCCGACGTCCGGTGGTTCATCAAGAACAAAACCGTCAAGGCAATGACCAGCGCCCTGCTCGCCGGTCCCGCCCCCTATCTCCGCGGTGCTGTGGTCAGTGCGTTCCCGTCCGGCATCAAACTTGCCAGGGAATCCGTCCCCGTCGTGTCAGGCGCTGCGCAGGTGGATCTCACAGCCAAGGAACTGTCTGAGGCCTCCACGGAGGACAGGTTGCGGATGCAGACGCAGCTCGCGCTGACTTTCCGCAGCCAGCCGGACGTAGTCAACGTTGAGCTGCGTGCCAATCAGGACCTGGTCCGGGTGGAGGACAACGGTTCGGTGCTGCCGCCTGTCCAGAACAAGGGCGTCCCGGCCCGGCAGATCGCCGTCAGCGGCAACGAGTTGGTGCGCTATGAGAACAACCGTGTTTCCCCGCTGCCGGACATGCAGCCGGTGTCCGCCCTGGGTCCGCGCTACCCGGCGGAATCGCCGGTGTCCCAGAGCGTAGCCTTCCTCAATGAAAGCCGGACGACGCTCTACAGCATGGTCCCGGGCCAGCCCGCGAGGGCACTCACCACCCGCAGCACGCTCACGCATCCGTCCTTCAGTCTCCATGACTGGGTATGGACGGCAGGCCCGGGGGCTGCTGGCGGTACGGAAATCGTGGCCTACCGGCCGGCGGGGGTGGCACAAGGCGCGGACGTGCCGAACGTTACCCTGTCTCCGGCGTGGCTTGCCGGAAGGACGGTGAAGGACCTGAGGGTTTCCCGTGAAGGCGTGCGGGTGCTTGTCATCTCCGAACAAAACGGGAAGACCCGAGTGCAGGTTGCGGGCGTCATCCGTGCGGCCGACGGGACGCCAAAGGAGTTGACGCCGCCCATCACGCTGGCAACCGGCAGCGAACCGGACCAGGGTGTTTGGGTGAGCGACACCGTTGTGGCGGTCATGAAGGGCGCAGCAGCAGCAAATGTGACCCCTGAGCTGTTGTCGCTGACTTCAGGGCAGCCACAGCAGCTCGCGCCGTGGCCCGGCCTGGTGGGGCTCAGTGCGGGCAACGGCCCCGAGGAGATCTTCGGACAATCCGCCGACGGCATCTTCCAGCGGCTGGGGAACGGCTGGTCGCCGCAGCTCAAGGGCCCGGTTGACCCGTCCTTCGCCGGCTGAGCGCAGCGTGCCGGTCTTTTCCACATAGGAGGCGCAGGCCCTTCGCCGGGAGTCTCCGGGCCGGCACGATGAGGGGGTGTCCGCAGCAGCATCCACCGAAAACAAAGGCGGCCCCGCCCGTCTGCTGGCCATTGATTCGTTGCCCGCGGATCCAGACCTTCGGCCGATTTCACTGCAACCGGCCAAACACAGGGGAGTGCACCGCAGGTGGCAGATGCGTGCAGCCGACCTGGGCGCCGCTGCAGTTGCTGAGTTGCTGGCGCTGGCCGTCCCCGTCGACTGCGTCTGCTGCGGCGCTGAAGACCTGGTCCTGTGCGTGGCCTGCGAACGGCGGGTCCGGCACTTGACCCGCCACCCGTTCAGGGCAGAAGCGCAGGCGCCTGCACTCATGGATGTCGACGGCAGCGTGATACTCCCCGTAGTGGCGGCCGGCGCATACCGGGACGAGCTGGCGCAGGCGGTCCTTTCATTCAAGGGCCACGGCCAGCACCAGCTCAGGCGTGTTCTGTCGCGGGCACTGGTCCGCGCAATCGCTGCCGCTGCGCAGCACGAAGACCAGATCGCCCTGGTGCCTGTTCCGAGCAGCGCCGGTGCCTTCGTGCGGAGGGGTTTCAGCCCTGTGCATCTGCTGCTTGGCCCTGCGAGCAGGCTGACGGACACTCCAGTGTTGGATGTGCTGCGGAAGTCGCAGTGGCGAAGGGGACCCGGAGGGCTGCCCGGCGGTCAAAAAGGCCTGGGCCGTGGAGCCCGCGCCAGCCGCGTCCGTGGATCGATGAGGGTTCCGGCGCGGAAGGCCGACGGCGTAGCCGGCCGCCGGTGCATCATCATCGACGACGTGCTGACCACCGGTGCGACACTCGCCGAAGCTGCCCGCGCACTGCACGAAAGCGGGGCCATTGTGGCCGGCGCAGTGGTCCTCGCAGCGACACGCCCGCCCGATTCAGCTGGCGGCGGAACGGTATCGGCGGAAGCTGGCGGAATGGGGCCTGACATAGAAAAAAATAAACGAAGAAAGGATGAATAACCTGTGGCTATGAACTAACGTCGGTTGTGGGTACCAAGAACAGATGTACCTGTCGATAGCGGCTCGGAAAGGGGCTCGACTGTCAAGCAGATCGGCCCTAGGAAGTGCCGCCGTCGTGTCACCGAAGTCATTTGGAGGGCACCATGGAGTTTATGATCAGCGGACGAAATCTGACGGTCTCAGACCGCTTCCGCGAATACGCCGGTGAAAAGATCTCGAAGATCGAATCGCTCGGCGACAAGGTCCAGCGGGTGGATGCGAAGGTCTCGAAAGAAACCAATGCCCGCCAGGCCGGCGACCAGCTCACCGTTGAAGTGACTGTCCTGGGACGCGGGCCCGTAATCCGTGCCGAAGCCAGCGCCGCAGACAAATTCGCTGCCTTCGACCTCGCCTACAACAAGCTGCTTGAACGTCTTCGCCGCGCAAAGGACCGCAAGAAGGTCCACCACGGACGCCACACGCCCAAGGCGGTCCGCGAAGCCACCGCGTCATTGGAGCCAGCAAGTGCCCATGAGCCCATTTATGTCGAGGCAAGCCACCGTAACGAACCGGCGGCCGTGGCAGCCGAAAAATCGCCGTACGACGTTGAGAACGACATTCCGGCTGGGGATTCGCCCGTACTGATCAGGCGCAAGGTCTTCCCCGCAGCATCCCTCTCACTTGACGATGCCGTGGACAACATGGAACTGGTGGGTCACGATTTCTACCTGTTTGTGGACAAAGCCACGAACACACCTTCCGTCGTTTACCGCCGCCGCGGCTGGACATACGGCGTCATTACCCTGGACCATGAGTGCGAACCGGGCGAACAGGTTGTTGAAGAAAAGATCCTTGCCTACCGCTCGGATGACGAGGCTGCCAGGATCTAGGGTGGTGTACACCATCCATCGAAAGGACTGATGTGGCGGCGACGCTGAGCCTTGAACAGGCACGGCGGATCGCACTGGCAGCCCAAGGCCTGGACAAAGGACGGCCCTCCGGACCCGTGACTTCACGGACGGTGGGCCGTACCTTTGCCCAGCTGCAGCTGGTCCAGATCGATTCCGTAAATGTGGTCTCGCGGAGCCACTTTCTTCCTTTTTTCTCGCGCTTGGGCAACTACGACCGCAGCATTCTGCAGCGGATGTCCAGCACGCACCCGCGGCGAATGATGGAGTACTGGGCACATGAAGCCAGTTACATCCGGCCAGAGCATTACCAAGACCTGGTGCAGTGGCAGAAGCGTAAGTGGGTTGGGGCCGCGGCCATGGACCCGGTGCTGCGCGAAGCCGTGGCCGGAAAGATCCTGGACGTTCTGGCCCGCGGACGTGCCATGACGGCGGCAGAACTGACGGTGGAAATCGGGCATGTAGAGGACCGCCGGGATGACAACTGGGGGTGGAACTGGAATGCCGTCAAAAGGGTTCTGGAACATCTGTTTGAAGCCGGCCTCGTTTCCGCGGCGTCGCGAACGGAACAGTTCGAGCGCAGATATACGCTCACCGCGAGGGTTGTCCCGGATCGGCAAGCCCCGGCGGAGGGCCCGCGGGACCCTGACGAGTCCATGTATCGGCTGATCGATGCGGCAGCCCAGGCCCACGGCATCGGAACACTGAGATGTTTCGCTGACTATTTCCGCATGCCGATCAAGCCCGCTGCCGCTGCAGTAGAACGTCTGGTGGGTTCCGGACGGCTGGAGCCAGTGACCGTTACCGGCTGGAACAGAAAGGTCTACCGACACGCTGAAGCCAGGATGCCGCGTCGGGCCGCAGGCCGGGCCCTCTTGAGTCCCTTTGACTCGCTGGTCTTTGAACGCCGTCGACTTGAGGAACTGTTTGGCTTCCACTACCGCATCGAGATTTACACCCCCGAGCACCGGCGGCGCTTCGGATACTACGTGCTCCCGTTCCTGCTGGGCGAAACCTTGGTGGCACGGGTCGACCTCAAGGCCGACCGTGCGGCCGGAAAGCTGTTGGTCAGGTCCGCCTACGGAGAGCCGGACGCCCCGCCGGAGACCGCCGTCGAACTTGCAGCCGAGTTGGAACTGATGGCTGAATGGCTGGGGCTGGGGGACGTTCTGGTCAGCCCGACAGGAGACCTGGCGGGGGACCTGGCTGCAGCCGTCGGAGCGGCTGGAAGTGCTATCCGCTCTCAGGGAACACAGGCATCGCGGCCGGTGTCTCTCCCGTAGACTAAAAACGCCAGAATTCGGCGGCAGAGACTGGGAGCATCTTCACGTGGCATCACTTATCGAAAAACTTCTCCGTACGGGTGACAAAAAAACCCTGCGTCAACTGCGGAACTATGCCGATTCCATTAATGCTCTCGAAGACTCGTTCAAGACGTTTACTGATGCCGAACTCCGGGAAGAAACCGACCGCCTGCGGGCGCGCCACCAGGACGGCGAGAAGCTGGATGACCTCCTGCCAGAGGCCTTTGCCGCAGTGCGGGAGGCCTCATCCAGAACCTTGGGCATGCGCCACTTTGATGTCCAGATGATGGGCGGCGCCGCCCTCCATCTGGGCAATATCGCCGAAATGAAGACTGGTGAAGGTAAAACCCTGGTGGCCACTGCTCCGGCCTACCTCAACGCCCTGACCGGCAACGGCGTCCATGTCATCACGGTTAACGACTACCTGGCTGAATACCAGTCAGACCTGATGGGCCGCGTTTACCGGTTCCTCGGCCTGACCAGCGGATGCATCCTGTCCAACCAGGATCCGTCCGTTCGCCGGGAGCAGTACGCCGCGGACATCACCTACGGCACTAACAACGAATTCGGTTTCGACTACCTGCGCGACAACATGGCTTGGGACAAGTCCGAACTGGTCCAGCGTGGGCATCACTTCGCCATCGTGGATGAGGTCGACTCCATCCTGATCGACGAGGCCCGCACGCCGCTGATTATCTCCGGGCCCGCCCAAGGTGACACCAACCGCTGGTACAGCGAGTTCGCCAAGGTAGTTCTCCGCCTGCAGCCTGAACACGACTACGAGGTCGACGAGAAGAAGCGCACGGTTGGCGTCCTGGAAAGCGGTATTGAAAAAGTCGAGGACTACCTTGGTATCCAGAACCTCTACGAGTCTGCCAACACACCGCTCATCGGCTTCCTGAACAACGCCATCAAGGCCAAGGAACTGTTCAAGCGCGACAAGGACTACGTCATCCTGGACGGCGAAGTCCTGATTGTCGACGAACATACCGGCCGCATCCTTGCCGGCCGGCGCTACAACGAGGGGATGCACCAGGCAATCGAGGCCAAGGAAGGCGTCGAGATCAAGGCTGAGAACCAGACCCTTGCTACGGTGACACTTCAGAACTACTTCCGCATGTACGGCAAACTCTCCGGCATGACGGGCACCGCGGAGACCGAGGCCGCAGAGTTCATGGGAACCTACAAGCTCGGCGTTGTGGCTATTCCCACCAACCGCGACATGCAGCGGATCGACCAGTCCGACCTCGTGTTCAAGAACGAAAAAGTGAAATTCGACGCCGTGGTCAAGGATATTGCTGAGCGCCACGAAAAGGGCCAGCCCGTCCTTGTGGGTACCACGAGCGTCGAGAAGAGCGAATACCTTTCCGGGCTGCTCGCCAAGGAGGGCATCAGGCACGAAGTCCTGAACGCCAAGAACCATGCCCGCGAGGCTGCCATTGTGGCCCAGGCTGGCCGCAAGGGTGCTGTCACCGTCGCAACCAACATGGCCGGCCGTGGCACCGACATCATGTTGGGCGGCAATGCCGAATTCACGGCTGTCGCTGAGCTCGCCAAGCGCGGACTGGACCCCGAAGAGAACTCCGAGGAGTACGAGGCCGCGTGGCCCGCTGCCTTCGAAGCGGCCAAGCAGTCGGTCAAAGACGAGCACGAGGAAGTGCTGAGCCTCGGCGGCCTCTATGTCCTGGGCACCGAACGGCACGAGTCCCGCCGCATTGACAACCAGCTCAGAGGCCGCTCCGGCCGTCAGGGTGATCCTGGCGAATCGCGGTTCTACCTTTCCCTGACCGATGACCTGATGCGGCTCTTCAACTCAGGGGCAGCAGAGCGCCTGATGAACAGTTCGGTGCCGGACGACGTCGCGCTTGAATCCAAGCTGGTGTCCCGGGCCATCGCCTCTGCCCAGGGGCAGGTGGAGGGCCGCAATGCCGAACAGCGCAAGAACGTCCTGAAGTACGACGACGTCCTGAATCGGCAGCGCGAAGCCATATACGGCGACCGTCGGCGGATCCTTGAAGGCGACGACCTGCATGAAAAGGTGCAGTTCTTTATCGAAGACACCATCACTGCTCTTATCGACGCCGCCACCGCCGAAGGCAACGGCGACGACTGGGACTACAACCAGCTCTGGACCAACCTGAAAACGCTCTACCCGGTGAGCGTTACCGCAGAGGACATCATCGAAGAGGCCGGCGGAAAGTCCCGGCTCACCGTGGAGTTCCTCAAGGAAGAGCTTCTTTCCGACGCCAAGCTGGTGTACCAGGCGCGTGAGGAGGCCATCGGCTCGGACAGCATGCGCGAGCTGGAGCGCAGGGTGGTGCTCTCCGTCATCGGGCGCAAGTGGCAGGAACATCTTTATGAGATGGACTACCTTAAGGAAGGCATTGGCTTGCGTGCCATGGCTCAGCGTGACCCGCTCGTGGAGTACCAGCGCGAGGGTTTCACAATGTTCCAGAGCATGATGGAAGCCATCCGTGAGGAGAGCGTGGGTTTCCTGTTCAACCTTGAAGTGGAGGTAACCCCGGCACAGGACGTTGTGGTTGTCGATGCCTCAGGCGGGCACACCGAGCACGTTGAGCCACAGATCCATGCTGCTGGCCTGGAAGCACCGGAGAAGCCTGCGCAGCTGCAATACACGGCACCGGGTGAAGACGGCGCAAGCCAGACACGCGTAGAAAGCCGTTCATCCGGACGGTCGGGCAACCCGGCTAAGGCGGCCGTGCAGGATGCCAGCAAGAAGCCTGCCAAGAAGAAGCGCCGCTGATCACTGGCAAATGACCGATGACGTCTGACCCAAGACGTGAGAACCACAGGGAAGGGCCCGGAACCAGAGTTCCGGGCCCTTCCCTGTGATTCCGGCTGCGAGGGATCAACCAATCACGAGTTCAGTGACGCGCCACAGCTCCTTGCTTTGTTCCAGCCGGACGGCCACTGCACGTGCCCGCACGTCGTCAACGACGACGGCGCTAGCTTCGTAGATGCCCGGAGCGGCCTCGCACAGCCGGACGGACCTCACCACGGAGTTTTTGTGCAGCCTCGCCAACGACGGCGACGATGAGCGGGCAAGCTCGCGCCGGATCAGCGACGCGCGGTGTTGCAGAGCCGAAAGGCAGCGCGGGTCCAGCCGGCGGGCAAGCTGATGGACCGGGCGAATTCCTGCCAAGACCTCCATTGAAGCCTGGACCGTGCTCCGTATGATTGCCAGGACCTCCGCCTTTTCATCGACGGCCCTGAGCGGACGCGGGGCACGTCCCGTCCTGTCAGGCACCAGCCGCACGGCTGGAGATAGCTTTGAAACAGGCGCTGCTGGGCGGATCGGCGTTACTGCACTCATGGTTTCCCCTTTTAGTATTGTGCTGCCCGTTTTTACTCACCTAGGCCGCGGCGGGTGGTTTCAGGACCTGGCCCGGGAGCAGGACGTCCGGGTTCTCACCAATTTGAGCTTTGTTGGCCTGGTACCAGCGAGGCCAGTGCAGGGCCACCTCGACGTCAGAGGCGGTGGATCCCAGGTCGCGGGCCGCGATGTCCCAGAGCGTGTCCCCGGCAAGTACTGTGACGCCTGCCCGCGCTGTTGGAGGCGCCTGCCTGGCCCGGGAGGGCGAGGCGACAACGAGGTCCGGTTCAGTGATGGGAGAAGTTGGCCGCCAGTTCGGATGCATCCCCGACAGGGGAGCCTGATGTTCCAACGCCATACCCCCGGAGCCAGTTGATACTAGGGCGATTGTGCCGGCGGTAGGTACCCATACCGCCGGCGCCGCGACCGATTGCGTTGGGCCCCAGCCAGGTCCGGAAACCCGCTCATCGGCATGGGCGAGAGGGGTGGAGACGATCTGAACGGCCAAGAATGCGAGCGCCAGCCGGCGCATAAAAGCCGGACAGTACCTGCTTGCCGTAGCGGCCGCGCGTTTCCGGCCCGTGCGTTCCAAGGCTGCCGCGAGGAAGGCGCAGGACATGCAGAGCATCCACCAGCTGGCAACTCCCACGCCCGCCGCAGTTGTGGCAGCACCGAGCAGTTGGTCCAGGTCAGGTCCGGGTCTGCCCGCGGTGGCGAGGACCCATGGTGCCGCGAGTCCATGCCCTGTGACCAACAGGAAGCCGCCCAACAACAGGATGGCCGATGCCATGCCGGCGTCAGTGCCAAGCTTCCGCTGCCCTGTTGCTGCCATGGCTACTCCTTGGTCTTTGATGTTGTTTAGTGCTGTTTGATGTATTCAAACATAGTTTGCGCTAGTTTATCGATTTTTGTCCATACGTTGGAGTGGATCAGGATATGAATTGACCTCTCGGCAGGGTCGCCTTACGCTGGCCGAATGCGTTGGGATGCCCTGTTCAATGACATGGAGGCCCAGTTTGCCGAAGGCGACAGGCTTTCGATGGAGGCCGAAATCTCTGAACGTGCCAGAGTGGACGCGGCCGGACTCTGTTTGGCCGACCGCCTGCGTGGATCCTTGGGGACCATCGTGAAGGTGCACCTCGTCTCCGGTGCATTTTTGGAAGGGACCCTGACATTCGCGGGGGCTGATGCCTTTGTCTTGAATGACAAGCGGCACCAGGTGCTGATTCCACACGGTGCCGTTTCGAGGTATGCCGGATTAGGCCGGTTTTCCGTGGGTGAGCCTTCTGCGGTGCGCAGCCGCATTGGGCTGTCGAATGCCCTTCGTGCCCTGGCCCGGGACCGGGCGGAGCTGACAGTCACGCTCAGAGGGGCAGATCTGCAGGACTCCGGAGTGTCGGGCGTCATCGACAAGGTAGGCCGCGACTACATCGACCTGGCTGCGCTCCGGCCCGGGGAAGCGCGGCGCGCACCACAGGTGGGACAGGTGTCCACTATCCCGTTTTCCGCCCTTGCTTCCGTCAGGTCACCGTTCAGAAGCGAACTGTAGCTCTCACGTTGTTGGCTGGCGGCCGGCAGGGACAGGGCCGAATCAGACTGATTTTGACTTGGATTCCTGGATCATCCGGCTCGCTTCGGCGTAGCGCTCCTCGATGTACTGCTCCAGCATCTTTTCCTCCACGCGCCATTGGCCGCGGCCGCCAACCTGGATCGCCTTGAGTTCTCCGCTGCGGACCAGTGCATAGGCTGCCGGCGAGTTGATCTGGAGTTGCTCTGCGACGTCTGCAAGGGTGAGGAATCGGGGCATAATGCCATTTTGCCACTTCAGGGGCCCTTCGGTGCAGTTTTCCACAATCTGATGCTGTTTGGCCTTTTTGACTTCCTGTTCAGCCTTCCATGCCGTAACAATGAGGTTGTCCGGCGTGCGGCTAACTGCGCCGGTGCGGAGCGAGGGGGAGACTGCGCGTGAGTATTGATAGTGCGACCACATCGGCGAGGTTGAAACGGCCTTCCTGGAAGGATCCTCGGCTTCTTGTTGGCGTTTTGCTTGTCCTTGCCTCCGTGGCGGGCGTTATTTCGCTTGTTGGCAGCGCCGACAGGACGACTGAGGTCTATGCTGCCCGCGATGCCATCGCGGTCGGTGAGGCGCTGACGCAGGACAACGTGGTCCGCGCCAAAGTGCGGCTAGGTGATACCGAACAGCATTACTTCACTGTCGAGGGCGGCCTGCCTGAAGATGCGGTGGCAGTGCAACGAATTGGCAAGGATCAGCTCGTTCCGCGGGAAAGTCTGGGCACCGCCGATGCCCTGGACCGCAAGCCCGTAGCGGTTACGGTAGAGCAGGTGCTGCCAAACCAAGCCGTAGCCGGCACGCGGGTCGATGTGTGGGTTGCCCTACCCGATACGAAGAATGGATACAGCGAGCCGAAGCTGCTCCTTCCAAACGCCGAAATTGCGCAGGTCACGTCGGGCTCAACAGCGTTGGGTTCGTCCCGAAGCACCGTGCTGATGGTTCTGGTGTCAGATAGCCAAATGCCAGGGCTGCTGGGCGCGCAGGCAAATCAAGCCAAGATCGCCGTGGTGTGGAATCCTGGCGGGGCCGCTTCGTGAGCATTCCCGTAGTGACCGTCGGGCAGGCGCAGGAAGATGTTGTCGGCGGACTCGAACGGTTGCACGGTCCGGTCACGGTGGTCCGTCGATGCGCCGAACTCACAGAGCTGCTCGCCGCCTGCCAAAGTGGTTTGGCCCGCGCCGCCGTGGTCGCGGACGGATGTGAAGGATTGACCGCCTCCCTTGTGGACAGGCTTGGCGCCGTCGGCGTGGTGGTCATCGCCCTCACCGATGATCCTGATGAGGCATCCCGGCTCCGCGGAATCGGTGTCGCGTCAGCTCTTTCGGGTGTTGAGCCTGCCGCCTTGGCGGCACGGATTTCTGAGGCTGTCGGCCGATTGGGGGGTTCCTTGAAGCCCGGCAATCCATCGTCCGGCCTGGCCGATCCCTCCGCGGCGTTAAGGCCTGTTCCTGCAGTCCCGGAGGAGGTCATGGACACTCCCGGTGCCGGCAGCATCATTGCTGTCTGGGGTCCCACAGGATCGCCCGGAAGGACCTTCGTAGCCGTGAATATGGCGGGCGAGCTTGCCGCTGAGGGCAAATCCGTGCTGCTGATTGATGCCGACAGCTACGGGGCCAGCGTTGCGGCGGTCCTGGGCCTCTTGGACGAATCGGCAGGCCTGGCACAGGCTTGCCGGCTCGCGGACCAAGGTCTTCTTGACGCCGACGCAATGCTCAGGATTGCCGCGCCAGTAGTGACCCGGCTTGGCACATTCCGGGTCCTGACCGGCATTACCCGGGCGGACAGATGGACCGAACTGCGCGCGGCGGCCCTTTCCCTGGTTCTTGAGCGGGCCCGGGATATCGCCGATGTAGTGGTCATCGATACGGGCTTCTGCCTGGAAGCGGATGAAGAGCTCAGCTTCGACACCATGGCCCCGCGACGCAACGCAGCCACCCTGCGGAGCCTCGAACTCGCTGACACGGTCTACGCCATCGGGTCGGCAGACCCTATCGGCGTGCCCCGGCTGGTCCGCGGCGTGGCCGAACTTGAGCTCGCCGTCCCGCATGTTGCTCCGATTGTGGTGATGAACAAGGTCCGGGCCGGTGCTGTGGGCAGGGCGCCCGAACGCCAGCTGCGCGACGCGTGGAACAGGTATGGACCAGCCGCGGCAATCAGTGCGTTCCTGCCCGCAGACGCTCCCGCGGCCGATTCGGCCCTGCTCGGCGGCTCGCTGCTGCTTGAATCCTCGCCCGAATCGAAGCTGAGGACAGCGATCGCTCAATTGGTCTGTGCATCAGTCCAGCAAAAAGGCAGATCCTCTGTATTTTCTTCCACAGCGAGGCGCCGACTAAAGGGTTAGGCTCACCATAAGAGCTGCAAAGGTGCAGCATTAATCTTGTGATGGAGGCGTTTGTCGATGTCGTCTGGATCCAGCGTGGAGGATCAACCCCTTGCCATTGGGGACCGTGAAGGTTTCCTGGGGGACTACTACCAGCATCTAGCCGAAGAGGATGCGCGCAGTTATTCGCAGGATGTGCTTGCCTCCCGGGCCGAAATGCACCGCGAGGTCGCAGCTGTTCGCCTGCCTGGCCAAGCCAAGATCGCGATCAGCACGGAGGCGGACAGCAGCGTTGTGTATGTTGTCACGGACGACATGCCGTTCCTCGTTGACTCGGTCAACGCTGAGCTGGTCCGCCAGAACTCGGCCATTCACCTGGTAATCCACCCCCTTTTCGTGGTCACCCGCAATCGCGAATCGGGACAGTTGGTCAGGGTCGACCGCGTGCCTTCCCAGTTCGGAATTTCCAGCGGCGACACCGCCGCCATGCCCAGCATGTCGCACCTCATCGCTACAGGCGACAACGCCTCCCACATGGAGTCCTGGATCGCCGTAGAAATCGATCGCACCAATGACGACGCCCGGGACGCACTGCTTGCCGGCCTGGAACGCGTCCTGGGTGATGTCCGGGCCGCCGTCGAGGACTGGCCAAAGATGCGCAACAAGGCCCTGCAGATTGCGGAGAGCCTGGACAAAGTTGCCAACCCTGCCCAGATCACGGAGCTGAGACAGGCCCAGGATCTCCTCCGCTGGCTCGATGAAGGAAACTTCACCTTCCTGGGCTACCGGGAATACGACCTCATTAACGTCGACGGCGAAGACGTCCTCGAGCTGCGCGAAGACAGCGGGCTCGGACTCCTGCGGGCTGCAGCTGATTCCCACCATGTCCAGCACCTGACTGACGCCGGCCGGAAGAAGGCACGTGAAAAGCGCGCACTCGTAATTACCAAGGCCAACTCAAGGTCAACGGTGCACCGGCCCGCGTACCTCGATTACATTGGCGTGAAGAGCTTCGACGCCGCGGGAAACGTCAACGGTGAGCGGCGCTTCATTGGACTGTTTGCCACCAGCGCCTACGCCGGGTCGGTCCGTAACATCCCGATCGTCCGGGAAAAGGTGGACGCCGTCCTGAGGAGTGCCGGCTTCCCGCCTGATTCGCATTCCGGCAAGGACCTTTTGGGAATCCTGGAGACTTATCCGCGCGACGAACTGTTCCAGATCGAGATCCCGGACCTCGCGGCGACCGCGATGGGGATCCAGCGGCTGCAGGAACGCCGCCGCACCCGGCTGTTCCTTCGGCCGGATATTTACGGCCGGTTCATGTCCGCCCTCGTATACCTTCCGCGTGACAGGTACACCACCAACGTACGGCTCCGCATAGAGGACGAGTTGCGGGAAACGTTCCAGGCTGTCTCCATCGACTACGAAGCCCGGATGACCGAGTCCGCCCTGGCTCGCCTGTTCTTCCGCATCCGCCTGCCTAAAGGCGCCGACGTCAGCCACGTTGACGCCGAAGAGCTGGAGAAACGGCTGGTTCGTGCTGCCCGCTCGTGGAGCGAAGGCATCGCAGAAGTCCTGCGAGGGCGCGAGGACGATGATCAGGCCAAGGAACTGGCCTCCATCTGGTCGGAGGCGTTCCCGGCGAGCTACCGCGTGGACTACGAAGTCGAGGAGGCCCTCCAGGACATCTCCCGCTTCGAAAAGTACGGCGCCGAAGCGGAACGCATCGCTGGGGCCAAGCAGGAGCGACCGGGTGTCCATGTCTATCTCCCCGAAGGCGCAGGAGCGACCCTTGAGGAAGACGCCCGGGTCAAGCTCTACATGCTCGAACCCAAAAGCCTCAGCCAGATCCTGCCCTATTTCCACAACATGGGCCTTGAGGTACTGGATGAGCGGCCTTTCGAGATCGAGACGGCTGACCGCCGCGACTTCTTCCTTTATGACCTTGGGCTCAAGTACCCGGCAGGTGTAGACCCGGTAGCCACCGGCGAACTGCTGGCAGACTCCTTCGGGGCCGCGGTGTCCGGTGCCATTGAATCGGACAGCTTCGACCGCCTCGTGCTCCGTGAGGGAATGCACTGGCGCCAGATCACCGTTTTGCGGGCCTACGCGCGCTACATGCGGCAGATGGGAAACACCAACTCATTCGGGTTCATCGCCGATACCCTGCTTGCCAATCCTGCGGTGACCAAAGGCCTCAGCGCGCTCTTCGCCGCCCGTTTCGATCCCTCTGTCGATGAAGATCAGCGGGCCGCGACCCAGGGCTCCGTCCGGGCTGCACTGAACGAAGCGATCGAGCAGGTCGCAACCCTCGACGCCGATCGTATCCTCCGCACCTTCATGAATTTGATCGAAGCCACGCTGCGCACCAATTACTACCAGTTCAAGCAGCACTTGAGCTTCAAGCTGGATCCGACGAATATCGACGGGCTGCCGTTCCCGCGGCCGAAGTTCGAGATCTGGGTGTATTCGCCAAGGGTGGAAGGCGTGCACCTGCGGTTTGGCAAAGTGGCACGCGGCGGGCTTCGCTGGTCTGATCGCCGCGAAGACTTCCGTACCGAGATCCTGGGCCTTGTGAAGGCCCAGACCGTCAAGAACGCGGTGATCGTCCCTACCGGTGCCAAGGGCGGCTTCTTCGCCAAACAGCTCCCTGATCCGGCAGCAGACCGCGCGGCCTGGATGGCCGAGGGCATTGAAAGCTACAAGACCTTCATCCGTGGGCTGCTGGACCTTACCGACAACCTGGTTACGAGCCCTGACGGCGAAAACCTGGTGCCGCCGTCGGACGTTGTGCGCCACGACGACGACGACTCCTACCTTGTAGTGGCGGCGGACAAGGGAACGGCTACTTTCTCCGACATCGCCAACGGCCTGGCCGCCGAGTACGGTTTCTGGCTCGGAGACGCCTTCGCCTCAGGTGGTTCCGTAGGTTACGACCACAAAGCCATGGGGATTACGGCGCGCGGCGCCTGGGAATCGGTCAAGCGCCACTTCAGTGAATTGGACCTGGACACCCAGACCCAGCCCTTCACCGTCGTCGGTGTCGGGGACATGTCAGGTGACGTCTTTGGCAACGGCATGCTCCTGTCCCGCCATATCCGCCTGCTCGCCGCCTTCGACCACCGCCACATTTTCCTCGACCCCAATCCCGATGAGGAATCGTCTTATGCTGAGCGTCAGCGGTTGTTCGAACTGCCCCGCTCCTCGTGGGATGACTACGACAAATCGCTGATTAGCGAGGGCGGCGGCGTTTTCGTCCGCCAGGCCAAGACTGTCCCTGTTTCCGAGCAGGTGCGCGCGGCGCTGGGCCTCCCGGAATCCACCACCCAGCTGAGCCCGCCGGAACTTCTTCGCGCAATTCTGTTGGCGCCTGCCGATTTGCTCTACAACGGCGGAATCGGAACATATGTGAAGGCAAGCACCGAGTCGAATGCCTCCGTCGGGGACAAAGCGAATGACGCCATCCGGGTGGATGGCCGTGACCTGCGGGTGAAAGTCGTCGGTGAAGGCGGCAACCTTGGGATGACCCAACGCGGGCGCATCGAGGCAGCACTGCAGGGCGTGATCCTCAACACTGATGCCATCGACAACTCGGCTGGCGTGGACTGCTCCGACCACGAAGTCAACATCAAGATCTTCGTGGACCGGATGGTGGCCGCTGGCAAACTCTCCGCAGAAGAACGCGCAGGATTCCTCTCGTCGATGACCGAGGAGGTGGGCAGGCTGGTACTCCAGGACAACATTGACCAGAACATCCTGCTCCTCAACGACCGGATGCGTGTTGCCGAGTGGAGCCCCAGCTATGAACGCCTGATGGACTGGCTTGAAAAATCAGCCGACCTCAAGCGTGATCTGGAAGCCCTGCCATCCACGGAGTCGTTGCGGGAAAGGCTGACCCAAGGACAGGGCCTGACGTCCCCGGAACTTTCGGTACTGGCGGCGTACGCCAAGATCGAGCTGACCTCCGCCTTGCGGGAAAGCGACCTCGCCGACGATCCCTGGTTCCGCAGCACTCTGCGGGCCTACTTCCCCCGTCAGCTCCGCGAACGGTTTGATGCCGAGCTCGACACACATCCGCTGCGGCGGGAGATCATCGCGACGGTTGTGGCGAACGACATGATCAACATGGGCGGCATCACCTTCGCCTTCCGGACGATTGAAGAGACGTCCGCCACGGAAGTCGCTGTTGCCAAGGCGTTCGTGGCCCTCCGCGAGATTTACGAGCTGGACGTCATGGTGGATGAACTCAACAGCCTCCCGGCGTCTTTCCCCACGGAGCACTGGAGCACCGTCCACCTGGACATTCGGCGGCTGCTGGACCGCGCCGTCCGCTGGCTCGTCGGGCAAGGCGGAGCCAGCAGGCCCATCGCTGATATCGTCGCCGAATTCAAACCGGTCATGGATCCCATGCGAGCCCGCCTCCTCGACTATGTGAGAGGTGACGACCGGGAGCGTCTCTCCGCCTGGCTTGAAGAAGCCAGGGAATGGAAGCTGCCGGAAGGCCTGGCTCTGCGCTGGGCTGAACTCTTTGAAAGTTTCGTGCTCCTGGACATTGCCAAGATCGCCAAGGTCCGCAAGGATCCAGTCGAGGAGATCGCCTCCGTTTACTACACCGTGTTTAATCGCTTCCACGCTGATGCCCTGCTCGAAAGAATCAGCAGCCTGCCAAGGCAGGACAGGTGGCAGGCGCTGGCACGTGCGGCCTTGCGGGACGACCTCTACTCGACGGTGTCGGACATGACCATGGCGGTGCTCGAATCCACCGGTTCGGGGCTTTCGCCGGAGGACCGGCTGAAGGAATGGGAAAGCCAGAACGCTGAACAACTGGGCAGGGCCAAGAGCATGTTCGACGAGGTCAATTCCCTCGAAGCGGACGATATGGCGTCACTGTCGGTAGCATTGAGGCTCTTGAGGTCAATCGTCCGACGCTAGGGATACTGGCGTCGCAACTGGAGGTGCAGTGGCAATCTTTACGGACCCCATCAGGGAACATGCTGATTTCGGGCCGGGCGATGCCGAATGGCTGCACCTCCTGGTGGGTGACTGGCAGATGGTTGCCGACCTCGCGTTTGCGGACCTGGCCCTCTGGTTCCCCCACCCGGACTACGGCTATGTGGCGTTGGCGCACGTCCGGCCGTCCACCACGCACACCGTTTTCCACGGGGACTTTGTGGGGGAGGGTATCAGGTCGGATCTGCAGCCCCTTGTGGACAAAGCATGGTCCAGCCGTGCCATTGAACGGTCCAGCGAAACAAACTGGAGCAGCGACATGGCTCTGCGGGTCGAGGCCGTGCCCATGGTCCGCAATGGCCGAACCTTGGCCGTTGTAACCACTCACATGGATCTGTCCAGTTCGCGAATGCCGTCAAGGCTGGAGCTCACCTATCGGCAGTGTGCCTATGACTTGCTGCGAATGGGCACGTTGGGGCTGTGGCCAGATTTTGCCTCGCCCACTGGATCCCGTCGTGGCGCACCGCGGGTGGGAGACGGCCTGATCAGGCTCGACGCTGAAGGCATCGTGCAGTATGCGAGCCCCAACGGCGTGTCCGCCTTCCGGCGGCTGGGCGACGGTGAATCGTTGGAGGGACGTTCGCTTGCGGAGGTGACAGCCAGCCTGCTGAAGGACAGGCGAATGGTCGATGAGACGCTGCCACTGGTGGTGACGGGCCGGATGCCGTGGCGCAGTGAGATTGAATCCCGCGGCGTGAGCCTGTCCCTGCGGGCAATTCCGCTTCGTGATGAGCAACACCGTTTTGGGGCGCTCGTTCTATGCCGCGACGTTTCCGAACTGAGGCGGCGCGAGATGGAGCTCGTGACCAAAGACGCGACCATCCGCGAGATCCACCACAGGGTCAAGAACAATCTGCAGACCGTGGCGGCGCTGCTGCGCATGCAGTCGCGCCGCATGGTCAGCGATGAGGCCAAGCAGGGCCTGGAGCAGGCGATGCGCCGCGTAGCCACCATTGCCCTGGTCCACGAAACGCTTTCACAGGGGCTCGCGCAAAGTGTTGACTTCGACGAACTGATCGGGCGGCAGTTCAGGCTGTCCGCTGAGGTTGCGTCACCTTCGCAGCAAGTCAAGACTCAACGGGCAGGGTTGTTCGGCGAACTGCCCAGTGACTTCGCGACCCCGCTGGCGCTGGTGATTAATGAATTGGTGACCAACGCCGTCGAGCACGGCCTCGAGGGACGCACGGGGACTGTATGGCTTCTGGCTGACCGTTCTGAAGGGGACGACGGTGAAGAACTGCTGACGGTTACCGTCGCAGATGACGGCGTGGGCCTGCCGGAGACCCCGCATGTCGAGGGACTGGGGCTCCAGATCGTCCGGACACTGGTAACCAGTGAGCTCGGCGGCACCATCGCGTGGCAGCCCCGGGAGGGCGGCGGAACCGCCGTCCGGATCCGGCTGAGCCTCATGCCGAAGTAATCGCGACACGTGCACTTGCCGTAGTCGTCCGGCTGCCAAAAGGAATGGCCGCAACCCCTTGGGGTTGCGGCCATTGCCATCTGTTGATGCCTTAGCTCAAATTACGAGGCCCGGCGGGCGCGGGCGGCCCGCCGCTTCAGGGCGCGACGCTCGTCCTCGCTCATGCCGCCCCAGACGCCGGCATCCTGTCCGGACTCCAGCGCCCACTGGAGGCACGTATCAACAACGGGGCAGCGGCGGCAAACGCTTTTGGCTTCCTCGATTTGGAGGAGGGCAGGGCCCGTGTTTCCGACCGGGAAAAACAGTTCCGGGTCCTTGTCAAGGCACGCTGCGCGGTTACGCCAATCCATGCTGATCAGTTGCTCCATTTCTGGGAAGAGCTCTTTGTGAAATTATTCACTAGTAGCTACAAAGGAAAGGGGCCCTGCGGGCCCCCTTGGTCATCTGAATTAAGCCTGTCATGTTAACGCTGTGTAAACAAGGGGTAATTAGGCTTGAAATCCCCGGAAAGCTGAGCGATACATCACATCGGTGTTAGTGGCCCTCACCACTGTCCGACTATGTCCGGTAGGGTGCCAGTGTGTCAAGACCCCCCGTACCCCCCTCGAACGCCCTTCCCGACCCTGATGCTGAAGAACCTGGACGGACAGCCGTGCGGCCCCGGGCCATCACGGTCATCGCTTCTGTCGTCGCTGCTGAAGCCACGGCTTTGCTTGGTGCAGCTGCCTGGTACGGGTACGAACTCGTTACCGGTGCCCCAGTTCTCTCGTTCTGGGGAGCCGTATTCACTTTGGCCCTGCTCCTCGCCTTTGCCGCGTGGCTCTACGCAGTGGGTCATTTCCTGTTCCGCGGATACCGCTGGACCCGGGCGGCTGCCTTAGTGGCCCAGCTTTTCGTCCTGACCATCGGATTCCCAACCCTGACGGGGGGTCTTGTCTGGGCAGGTCTTGCCATGCTCGTCCCGGCGGTCCTTGTGATCGTCCTCCTCTTCGACAAGCGGGTTGTCACTTATGCCTCGAGGACCGGCGGTTCCGCGCCGGCCATCTGACGGGCCACGCTCCCTTCTTTCGTGGCAGGCCGGACCCAGCCCAGCTGGATCGGGAGCGGCCGGCCATTTGCTATCAGAATGCTCCGACCCGGTGGCGGAGTGGGCTCCACCTCGAACCTGACTGCAAACAGGTCGCCGTCCATGACGCTCCGTGGCGCGATCAGCATCCCGTTCCCCGTGCCCCGGGCGCTGAGCGCCAAAGGTACTCGCTGGGTCAGCAGGGGACTGTACCCGGCAGTGAAAATCACACTGACCCCTCTTCCGCTAAGTTCCGCAAGATCCTGGTGTGTTGACTGCGGGAGCAAGTCGGCATCATCGACAAGTGCGATGGCGTGCCGGTCCACAGCCCCGGCCGAAGCCTCCCGAAGAACACCGGACCAGTATTCGCATGGTCCGACACCCTCATCCGGGGCCAGCCACCGAGCTGACCGTCCGTTGAGCGCAGGCAACACGTGCAGAAAGTTGGTCTTGCCGGCACCAGGCCCACCGAGCACGGCGAAAACTCCGCCAAAGGGAATCCGGAGTGAGGCCGGGGCCAATTCGTCGCCGCCGAGGCCAATGAGGAAGGTCCGTGAGCCGGGCTGGGCGGCTGCGGTCCTCGGAGCCGTGGCCACCAGAAGGTCTGATGTCGCGTCCTCGCCGGGTATTCCTCGGGCCACGAGGTCCTCTACCGTGATTCTCGTAGGCAGTGGTTCCACGCGGAAGGGTCGGCTGATGACGGAGTGGCCCACGGCTTTCTCCGCGGCAGGCCACAGGGATTCTTCGCCATCAGGATGGGCATAGAACTGGCACACGGCAGTTTTGCCGGCCGATACCGGTCCGAAGGCCACCGCTCTGCCAGGGACTGGAGCGGTGGTGGGCATCTTCGGCCAGGCAAGGCGGCTGTCGTCGTTGGCGCCACATGGAAAATAGACACGGTTCGGTACCGAAGCGAAGAATCTGGCTGTCACCAGTTCGCGTTGTCCCGAAATAGCGACGATGATTCCTGCACGGCCGCCGTCGCGGAGAAGGTCGTGGACCAGGTCTTCCGCCCAGGCCAGCGGCCCCGACCGGAGGGAGGAGGCCCACGTGCCCCATCCTGCGATGACCAGCAGCAGGGGAGTCCGATGACCGTCCCTGGAGCCCATCAGCCGCTCAGACAGCTCCTGTTTGAGTCGTTCCAGTATCCGTACAGCCCGTCGGAGGTCATGCGGACCAGCTTTAGCACCGAGGCGGCCGCCCCACTCGATGCCGTCCAGGGAAGCGTCCGCGTCAAGGACGTAGAAATGAGCCTCGGACGCATGCGATGCGAGGGCGCTGACGGCCACCGCCAGAGCCTCGGGCAGGCCTGACGCAGGTGCTCCAACGAGCCCCAGATGTCCGTGTTCGGCGGGAAGCCAGTCGAGCGGTGCTGTCCGTTGCTCGTCCGGAAGATCCATGAGGCCAAGGCGAACGGCCCACGCCTGCGGTGCGCCATTCCGGGACCCTGGGGCAGGGCAAATGTCTTGGACAGCTGACGCCAGCGGTGGTTCCAGAATGGACGGGAGTGGCGGAGCGACCGGTGGCCTTGCCGGCTGGCCCTCCAGGACCTCCCACAGGCTGGACATCGTGCTAACCAGGGGCGCGGCAGCCAGCGCGGGGGTCAGGTCCTTGTTGTCGGCAACCTGAGTGCGTTCGATGTCTGGGTCCTTGAGCACATCAGACGAAAGACGAACACGGACCCCCTCCGGGAGGCTCGCTTGTGCCGGATCCTGCAAGGACGCTGCCTGAAATTCGATCGGATCTTCCGTGCCGCGGACAAGGAAGGCCCTTCCTGGTGTCCTCAGGCTGATGTTTGACGCGGCGTTGGAATTGATGATGTCCAGCGACTCCAGATCGGATTGGACGCGCAGGGCGATGCTCGTCGTCACGTTGGCGCGAATATCTGCTGTCAAAGCCCCCTGCGGGCGCTGTGTCGCCATGATCAGATGGATGCCCAGGGAGCGCCCGATAGCGGCGATCCTCATGAGTTCCGTCAGGGCCGCGGGCGCCTGATCAACAAGCATCCGGAACTCATCAATGACTACAACGAGGTGGGCTAACACTGGATCCCCATCTGTCCGGGCAGCGCGATACGAAGCCAAATCGGGTGCCTGCGCGGATGCCAGTAATTCCTCACGGAGCCGGATCTCGGCCCGAAGTGATATCAGCGACCGCTCAAGCTCGTGTTGTGCCAGGTCAGTCAGCATTCCCACACAGTGCGGAAGGCCCAGGAGCGGTCCCAGGCCCGAGCCGCCTTTGAAGTCCACAAACAGGAAATTAATGCGGTCCGGCGGGTAAGAGAGGGCTAACGCGATGGTCATGCTGCGCAGGAGTTCGGATTTTCCCGACCCGGTGGTCCCTGCTACCAGCAAATGGGGTCCGTCCCCTTGGAGATCCAGCACGCGTTCGCCGTCGGCGGACTGACCGATTGGCACGGCCAGTCCGGGCCGGTGGCGGGACTCTACCCACCGGGCCGACGTTTCAGCGCTGCCGGGGTTGAGCAGGTCGCCTAGAAGGCAGGATTGCGGCACGAGTCTGTCCAGCGGGGCGGCGTCGCGGGCGTGCAGCCGACAAAAGCGGTTGAAGACGTCACGGGGAGCGAGGTCCGGTATGAAGCGCGTTGGGCCCCCCGGTCCCTGCAGCTGGCCTGCACGGTATGACAGTTCAATATCGGCCAGCGCCATCATGGCGGGCCGGGAGCGGAAATGGATGACTTGCCAGTGGTTTTCGATCGCGAGCGCGATGACGTCGACCTCGTCCGAGTCTCCGGCGTCGACGACCAAAAGCACACCGGGTGTTTTTGGGGAAGCGCCCTCCGGTGCCAGCACGGCAGTTGCCGCGGCAGCTGTGGCTGTCAGCATGACATCCGACAGAAAACGGGCGCTGAGTGGAAGCTGCGCGGCTGGCCCATGCACTGCAACGCGGATGTGTGCGGCCCTCGGATAACCAGCCAATTGCATGATGAGTGACCGCATGAGACCTTCCACGGACTCGTGTGGGCCGTTGACGACGGTGACGCGGCGGGCCGGATCAAGGGTCAGCGGCTGTACTCCGGCCGACGGAATTTTCAGATCCGGTGCGGCCGGCTCGAACCGGATATTGGCCGGTTGGACTGCCAGCCCGAGGCGTAGCCAGATCCCTTGTTGGCCGGAACTTTGCTCACCAGAAGTGCCGGATGGCACGCCACTGGCGAGAACCAGTTCGGAAAGGGGCGGACCGGCGCGTCGACGGCGGTCCTGGTCCTGGCGGAGAACGTTCGCAACCGCTGTGGACAATTCCTTGCGCTGGCGTCTTCCGGAGAGGACCGGTACCAGAACGGACACGGCAGACACAGCCGTGAAAGCGAGGAACATCCACATGCCTGTGACGACCGCCAGCCCTACCCCAATGGCCAGTGGGAGCCCGGCCGTCAGCACAAGGGCGGTGCGGTTTCCGGATTCCACCCGCCGGTTGATCACCAGCGGTTCCTGCACGCCTGTACCTGCGGCTCCCAATTTCGGGCCCTCAGGATCCATAAAGACCAGCGACATCGAGGAGTTGCCGCAGCGGATGACTGAGCCGGTTGCTATCACCGTATTTCGCACATACTCGCCGTCGACCTTCGTCCCGTTGGCACTGTCAAGGTCCTCGATGGTGATGGCGGTGTCGGAAACCAACAAACGGGCATGCTGCCTGGACAGGTCAGGATCGGGCACGACTATGTCCGCGTTGCTTCGCCCGATCGTGTAGCTTCCGCGCCCCAGGGGTACTACCGTCCCGGCGCCGGCGCCGCTATGGACTGCCAAAGCGAGCGGTGCCGGCAAGCTGTCGACTCGCCGTGGCCTGAGGGCGGGGCTCCGCGTGCCGCCGTCGACTATTACCGCCCCGTTCACCAGCGGCGGCTCGCCGACTGTCAGGGAGGAGAGTTGCGCGCCGTCCACGGACAGGGCACCAGTGCCGAATCCGGTTTCCAGCGCTGCCTGAATTTCCGCACCACACGTTCCCACGGTGGCGTCCACCGTGAGTTCCAATGGTGGTTGGGCTTTCCCCGTGCCGGGGCTGCGAACCAGAGTGCACTCGAGCGGCATGATGGTGAATTCCTAACGGTGGGGCCGGTCTACGCGTCCACGCTAGTAACACGGTGAGCATGCTGTCCCGCTTGGAGTGTCCCATGTGGATAAGCGCCGTGTTCGGTGGGTGATGGCGTGTTCCGCGGGCCGGCGGACTGTAACATCCGAGGCAGGCCTCCCGCCGGGTTTGGCCAGCCGCTGCAGCGTCTCGGGTAGGCTAGAACAGCAGACTTTGCACAACATTGCGCTGCCCGTATTCGAAACTGGAGATTTTGTGACTGCTGACCTCGTCATTGTAGGGTCGGGCTTTTTTGGCCTGACAATCGCAGAACAGGCCGCGACTGAGTTGGGCTTGAAGGTGGTCGTCATCGACCGTCGACACCACATCGGTGGGAACGCCTACAGCGAAAAAGAAGAGCAGACCGGGATCGAGGTGCACCGCTACGGTGCCCACCTTTTCCATACGTCCAATGAACGGGTGTGGGAGTACGTCAACCGGTTCACGACTTTCACCAATTACGTCCACAAGGTCTATGGCGTGCACAAGGGCGAGGTCTATTCGCTCCCCATCAACCTGGCCACCATTAACCAGTTCTTCCGCGCCAACCTGACGCCGGGCCAGGCACAGGCCCTGATCCAGGAGCAGGCCGGAGAGCTCGCCGGGACTGATCCGCAGAACCTCAACGACAAAGGCATCCAGCTCATTGGCCGGCCGCTGTATGAAGCGTTCATCAAGCACTACACCGGCAAGCAGTGGCAAACGGATCCCAAGGACCTGCCTGCCGGAATCATCTCCCGGCTACCGGTGCGGTACAACTACGACAACCGCTACTTCAACGACACGTACGAGGGCCTGCCCACCAACGGCTATACCGCTTGGATCGAGAAGATGGCGGAGCATCCGAACATCGAGGTGCGCCTCAACACGGACTTCTTCGATGAAACGCAGGAGTACAGCAAGAACAAGGTTGTCGGCAATATCCCGGTGATTTACACGGGTCCGATCGACCGCTATTTCGACTTCGCTGAAGGTGACCTTTCCTGGCGCACCATCGACTTCGAAGAAGAAGTATTGGAAGTTGGGGACTTCCAAGGCACGTCCGTGATGAACTACAACGACGCCGACGTGGCCTATACCCGGATCATCGAGCCGCGCCATTTCCACCCGGAGCGGGATTACCAGACCGACAAAACAGTCATCATGCGTGAGTTTTCCCGGGCTGCCGAAAAGGGCGATGAGCCTTACTACCCGATCAACACTGCTGCGGACAGGGAAAGACTGCTCAAATACCGCGACCTTGCCGCGGCAGAGCAGAGCGTGCTGTTCGGAGGGCGCCTTGGAACGTACAAGTACCTGGATATGCATATGGCTATTGGCTCTGCCCTGAGCATGTTTGACAACAAGATCCGGCCGCATTTCGAAGACGGCGCCAAGCTTGAAAGTGGAGGAGTGGACGCATGAGCGAGACGACAGACTCGAAGACGTGGTCAACGTTGCAGAGGGTGATCCTTCCATCCGCAGACCAGATGGACACGGTGTCACTTTACGTTGACGCCGGTACGGCCAGCGGCATCCGCCTTCGGGAGAATGACGAGCTGGCGCGCACTCCCAAGCTGCCTGAACAGAAGCTGCAGATGTTCAGCTCCGGCAGCCGTGAAGCGCATTTCGAAGACCTGCTGACTAGGCACTCGATGCGCGTCCGCTCGGGTGAGCAGATGTCATTTGGCACCTACTTCAACGCCTTTCCTGCCAGTTATTGGAAACGCTGGACCTCTGTCCGGGACGTTCGCTTGGTGGTACGGACGAGCGGCACCGGAACTGTCACCGTGTACAAGTCCAACGCACGCGGGTCGGTTCAGCGGGTTGACGGTAAGCACGTCGACGGCGCTGCCACCTCAGTCTTTGACCTCACCTTGAAGCCGTTTGGCGACGGCGGCTGGTACTGGTTTGACCTGGCCGCAAGTTCAGGCGAACTGCTGTTGGAGAACGGCGAATGGCAGGCCGAGAGCAGCCGCGATTCCAAGGGCCAGGTCACCCTTCAAATCACCACGATGAACAAGCCCGACTTCTGCCTGAATAACGCCCGAATCCTGGCAGGGAATCAAGACGTCCTCGAGAACGTCAAAGAGATCCTGATCGTGGACCAGGGGACGCAAAAGGTCGAAGCCGAAGATGGCTTCGCCGCAGTCAAGGAATCATTGGGCGGAAAGCTCAGGGTCATCAACCAAGCGAACCTGGGCGGGTCCGGTGGGTTCGCGCGTGGGATGTACGAGTCGGTGGAGAATGGCAGTGACTACGTGCTGCTCCTTGACGATGACATCGTGGTGGAGCCGGAAAGCATCGTTAGGCTGCTGACATTCGCTGACCACTGCAAGAAGCCAACCATCGTTGGCGGGCACATGTTTGACCTCTATAACCGCAGCGTGCTCCACACCTTTGGCGAGGTTGTTGACCCGTTCCGGATCGTCCCGGCACTCCCGCACGCGGACATGGAAGTACGGCATGACTTCAGCATTGCAAACCTCCGCCAGACCGCGTGGCTGCACCGGCGCGTGGACGTGGACTACAACGGCTGGTGGATGTGCCTGATCCCCACCGAGGTCATCAGGGAAATCGGCCTATCGCTGCCCCTATTCATTAAATGGGACGACGCCGAATACGGCCTTCGCGCCCGCGAAGCCGGATTCGCCACAGTATCCTTGCCTGGCGCCGCAGTGTGGCATGTTTCCTGGATCGATAAGGACGACCTCGTGGGATGGCAGGCGTACTTCCACGAACGCAACCGCTTGATTACCACCTTGATCCACAGCCCCTACCCGAAGGGCGGACGGGTTCTGCGCGAATCCGTGCAATCCGACGTCAAGCACCTGGTATCGATGCAGTACTTCACCGAACATGGCCGGATCGAGGCCTTGAAGGACCTTTTCAAGGGGCCGGAAGACCTCCACCGCGTGCTCGGCACCAAGTTGCCTGAAATCAACGCCCTGAAGGCGTCCTACCCGGACGCCCAATTGAAGGATGACGTCGACGACTTCCCCGCCCCGAAACTGGGCCGTGGTCCGATGGGGGGCACCGTCGTTGGCATGCCCAGCAAGAAGGAACTGATTCCCTGGGGCATCAAGACTGTTGCCCGGCAGCTGATCAAGGCGCCCGGACCGGAAAGCGCCGAGCGCCCCCAAGGGTATCTCGCCCACCGGGACAACCGCTGGTACCGGGTCGCCCACTACGACAGCGTGGTGGTCTCCAACGCCGAAGGAACGGGCGCCTCCTGGTACCAGCGCGACCCCCGGAAGCTGAAGTCGATGCTGACAGAGGCAACCCGCCTGCACGTCCGGCTTTTCCGTGAGTGGGACAGACTGGCCGAGCAGTACCGCAATGCCGTTGCGGAGGTCAGCTCAATGGAGTCCTGGAAGAAGACCTTTGACGCCGCTTCGGAGGATTCGAAGTAGATGGCCGGCAGCACTGAAGGAATGATCCGCCCAGGCCAGGGGCGGGGACTCCTTGACGTCTATGACCATCGGTTCCTGCTCAAGCTATTGGTGCGGAAGGAGATCAAGGTCCGTTACCGCGGATCGATCCTGGGTCTCCTGTGGTCCTACGTCAAGCCATTGATGCAGTTCCTCATCTATTTCGTGGCATTGGGAATCTTCCTGAACCTCCAGCGCGGAACACCGAACTACGCCATCTACCTGTTCGCAGGCATTGTCTTAGTGAACTTCTTTACGGAGTCCTTGGGCAACGCCACAAGGTCCATCGTGGACAACCGCGACCTCATCCGGAAGATCTATCTGCCCCGTGAGCTGTTTCCGGTGGCAACCGTGTGGGTTTCAGCAGCACATTTCCTGCCTCAAATGGTGGTGCTCATCGGTGCCTGCCTCATTGCGGGGTGGACGCCGACAGTCCTTCAGCTGGCCGCCGCAATCCTGGCTTTTGTGCTGGTCTCAGTCCTCGCGACCGGACTGGGCCTGCTGTTCAGCGCCGCAAACGTCTACTTCCGTGATTCGGAAAACATCGTTGACATGATCCTCATGGTGGTGACGTGGGCTTCGCCGGTGCTCTACGTCTGGACGATGGTGAGGGACGTGATGGGGTCCTGGTACTGGCTGTACCAGCTCAATCCCATGACCGTCGCTGTGGAAATCTTCCACTGGGCCTTCTGGTTCCCCACTTTGAAAGAGGACCAGCTGGAGCTCGCTGCGATGCCGCCGGACCTTATGACGGTTTGGCTTCCGGTGGCTTTCCTGATTTCCATCGCAGTGCTGTTTGTGGGCCAATTGGCTTTCCGGCGCTCGGCCGTCCATTTTGCACAGGAGCTCTAACGTGACAGCACGAGGCGAGATAGCAATCAGCTGCAAGAAGCTGCGCAAGCAGTTCGTGTTGCGCCATACCCGGTCCATGAAAGAGGCCGTGGTCTGGCTGGTTAAGGGACGGAAGGGCGACCTCTCCAAAAAGTTCATGGCGCTCACGGACGTGTCCCTTGAAGTGCAGCAGGGTGAGACGGTGGCCTTGCTTGGGCTCAACGGTTCCGGAAAGTCCACGCTGTTGAAGCTGATCTCTGGCGTTCTTCAGCCCGACGGCGGCACCGTCCACACCCGCGGACGGGTTGCGGGCCTTATCGAGGTTGGAGCAGGCTTCCACCACGACTTGAGCGGGCGCGACAACGTCTATTTGAACGGTGCGATCCTCGGCATGACCGAGAAGCAGATCGATGACATGTTCGATTCAATCGTTGAATTCTCGGAGATCGGCGAGTTCATCGACACCGAGGTCAAGTTCTACTCTTCCGGGATGTACCTGCGGCTGGCCTTCTCCATTGCCGTGCACACCGACCCTGAGGTTTTCCTTATCGATGAAATCCTTGCGGTGGGGGACGAGCCGTTCCAGCGCAAGTGCATTGCCAAGATCAAGGAACTGTCGGACAAGGGCAAAACCCTCTTTGTAGTCAGCCACGACCTGGATCTGGTTTCCACTGTGTGCGAGCGGGGTATCCTCCTCGAACACGGCGAGGTCATCATGGACGGCGAAGTGCATGAGGTTGTGGCTGAGCTTCGGAGCCGCACGGCCGCCTGACAACCCGCCTGACCGAACTGACCGGGGCGTGCCCCGGTCAGTTCAGGCAGGCCGTGATGTGATAAAGCCTGGCCTCGCCTTGGCTGTCTACCAGCTGTACGCCCGGATTCCGGTCAAGGTTTCTGAGCCCGGCCGGAGTATGGCTTCCGCCATGGACTTCCTTGGACCCAAAGTCGAGGACATAGAACGCATTTTCATTCCTGACCGCGCTGCAGACGTTCGGGTCGCTCTCCACGGAGCCGAGGTCGTTATAAATCTCCTGCAGTTCAGGGGACACGTAGCTGAGGATATGCATCTGCGCAGCCTTCCGATCTCCGATCGCGTAGGCCAGCGCGGCGCCGGTGTAGGGATTTCCCAACAGGACCGAGTCTGCCGGCACAGTCTCCGGGAGCCGGTCCATGAGTTCGAGTTCATCCGCTGATACCAGCGGGGAGTCATTGCTGATGGCATAACGCGTCGACGCCTGAGCCGCCTCGTGCTGCACTCCACCCTGTTGTCCCAGCGCAACCGCACCCACGGAAAGCACACCAACGGCAGCGATTCGGAGCAGTCGCCCCCTGCCCTCGGAGCCAGCAGCCCGTTGGAATATTGTCAGGGCCGGACTCGGCCGCTGCCCTGTGCTGAGTTTTGCTTCTGCCCAGTTCACGCCGATGGCCACCAAGAGTACGGCGGCTACGGGAAGAAGGGCCGCAAGGCGGTAGCTGTCGTTGTACCAGACGCCGGCCAGGAAGTTCCTGATGGGCGAGATCGGGAAGCCGGAAACAACAACGAAAATGGCAGAGAAAATCAGGAAAGCAATTCCGGCCCAGGCGAGGTTTTTGTTCGTCCTGAAGCAGGCCCATAGTCCAACGAGTGCCAAGGGTGCCACCAGCCAGGCGGGGGCGAGCCCCATGGGTGCGAGGAAGAGGGCCTCACCCAACGCCTGGGGGACCGTGTGATACGGACCCCAGAATGACGCCTCCTCGGGTGGCCTCAAGAAGATCCACAGAGCGAGGAAAATAAGGCAGTACGCGACGAGGCCGGCCGCCTGAAGGTTGAAACGACGCCGGTTGGCGGCCCGGTCTCTCCACAGCCCGGAAGCCGACCTGTAGGCGGAGAAAGCCACCATGGGAAGCGTCCAGACAAGCCAGGCCATAAACGTTGTCGGGTGGGCCACGATCAGGCCTGCAAGGCTCAAGAGCAATGCAAGGATTGCAGGCAGAGCCGGTATTTGCGTAGTCGGCGCCGCTCCCGTGATGCGGGCCGCCAAGGCGATGCTTGCCGGCAGGATGCTGATTGCCAGCAGGTTCGGATACAGGACACCGAAGTCCATCATCAGCAGCGGGAAGGCCCCGAGAGAGGCACATGCTATGCCGGTTGCAATCGTTGCTGCCGTCTGGCGTCCCGCAACCCAGGTTGTCATCAGGAGGCAGCTCAACGGCCAAAAGACCGCCGCCAGGACAATGCTGGTGATGTTGACGGCCACGGGTACGGCAGCGCCTGTCGTTGAGGCCACAAAAGCCGCTACCGCGTTCCACCCGGCCGGGTAGAACCCGCCTCCGGTCATCGCGCCAATGGTGAGGGAGGAAGCCTGGCCGGTATCTAAGGCGAACCGGACGGAGTTAAGGTGAAATACAGCGTCATAAGTCTGGGATATGGATCCCGGGGACCCCAAGACCTGAAAAGTCCGCCAACCCAGCAGCACCGCGGCAACAGTAACCGCAATGAACGGCGCCAACTTGGCCAACGTTGACCTTCCTTGGCCAGCGTGCTGTTGTTGGGGGCTGAGACGGCCCAGGAAAAATCCAAGGGAGGCCAGCAAAGCCGTGGCGACGCCGACAGGCAGCACCCCAAACTTCACCCCAAGGAACGGGGTGGCGGTGGCAGTCAAAACGATGACTCCCACCGACAAAGCCGGCGCAAGCGAGAGCGCGTTGAATGACCTAAACCTCAGGGCAAGGGAAACTATGAAGCCCGGGGCCAGGAGCAGGAGTGCGGCAATGAAAATTTGCGGAAGGACAGGCAACCACATCTGGCTTGCTACGGCTCGAGCAAGCCGAGCAGATATGCTCCGTAACCACTCTTCACCAGGGGCTCTGCACGCTGGCGAAGCTCATCGTCGCTGAGGAATCCGAGGCGCCAGGAGATTTCCTCGGGCGCACCGATCTTGAGTCCCTGACGGTTTTCGACCGTTCGAATGAAATTCGATGCGTCGCTGAGATCGTTGAAGGTACCGGTATCCAGCCAGGCCGTTCCCCGGGGGAGGATCTCCACCTGGAGCTTTCCCTTCTCAAGGTAGGCACGGTTGACGTCAGTAATCTCAAGTTCCCCCCGCGGCGAAGGCCTGAGGTTGCGGGCGATGTCGATGACGTCATTGTCGTAGAAGTAGAGACCGGGCACCGCGTAATGGCTCCGGGGCTTTTCCGGCTTCTCCTCCAAGGAGAGGGCCTTGCCCTCGTCATCGAACTCCACCACACCATACGCCTTGGGGTCTTTGACCCAATAGCCGAAGACAGCGCCGCCGTCGATGTCAGAGTGTTTGCGGAGCTGGGTACCCATTCCCTGACCGTAGAAGATGTTGTCACCCAGGACGAGCGCAACCGTCTCGTTGCCGATGTGCTCAGCACCCAGGATAAATGCCTGGGCGAGTCCATCCGGTGAAGGCTGCTGGACGTACGTAAGATTGACGCCAAACTGGCTGCCGTCACCGAGCAGCCTCTGGAACTGCTCCGCGTCGTGGGGAGTGGTGATGATGAGGATGTCCCGGATGCCCGCAAGGATGAGCGTCGACAGCGGGTAATAGATCATCGGCTTGTCGTAGACGGGAACCAGCTGCTTGCTGATGCCGAGGGTGATCGGGTGTAGCCGGGATCCGGTCCCGCCGGCCAAGATAATTCCACGCATGGTCCCAATCCTCTATCAATGAAGCCCTCACAGCAAACCAGTGCAGAGTGACCTAATCGATGACCTTGGTAGTATCTAAAGACCCCCTGTCTCGAAAGTAGTGGAAATACCTATGTCGTCAGCACCCGCCCTCGGGCTTCAGTCCCGAGCGCAAACGCCACCTCAGGGGCACAGGCGTCGACTGGATATCGAGGGTCTTCGCGCCGTTGCCGTTCTTGCGGTCGTTTTCGATCACTTGATTCACTGGCCGGGCGGCGGGTTCATCGGCGTAGACATGTTTTTCGTTATCTCCGGGTACCTCATTTCCGGAATCCTGCTTCGTGAGGCGACAACTCGAGGAAGAATCTCGTTCCGAGAGTTCTACCTGCGTCGCTTCAAGCGAATTCTTCCCGCCGCTGCGCTCGTATTATCTGTAACAGTCACGGCGGCGTACGTTATTTTTTACGCGGGCCGTGCCTCATCAATTGCGACAGATGCCTTCTGGGCTTTGGTCTTTTCGGCGAACTGGCGGTTTGCCCTCCTCGGGACCGACTATATGAATTCAGGTTCGTCCGTATCGCCGATCCAGCATTATTGGTCCCTCGGCGTTGAGGAGCAGTTTTACATTTTTTGGCCCTGGGTGATTATAGGGGCACTGTTTCTCGCGCGTCGATTGAAGTGTAACCCTCGCGGAACTGCCGTAGTCTTGGGCTTCTTTGTTGCTGTGCCCATTCTTCTTTCGTTTGCATTTGCCCTATGGGAAACGAATTCCAACCATACGGTGGCCTACTTCTCGACTTTCTCTCGGGGATGGGAGCTGGGCGCCGGAGCGCTGTTAGCGGTATTGACGGCGAGATTCAGCGGATTCCCTCAAAAATTGCAGATCGGCCTTCTTTCATTTGGCCTGTTGCTCATTGGTGCCTCACTCATCCTGATAACGCCAGAGACACCATTCCCTGCACCATTCGCCATTTTTCCAGTCTTGGGCACCTGCCTGGTTATCCTTGCGGGTTGCGGGGGCACCGGGCCGTCATACAATCGGCTGGCGTGGATTCTGACTAACCCAGCTTCCCGGTACGTCGGCAAAATTTCTTACTCTCTGTATCTTTGGCATTTCCCCGTGATCATTCTTCTCGGCGCATTCGTGGAGCCAGACACCCTGTGGTTCTATCTCGTAGCAGTCACGCTCATGACCGTTCTATCGGTGGCGTCGTTCAAGTGGGTTGAGGATCCGATACGGCGTAGCCGCCTCGGTGCCAAGCCCTCGCTAAAGACCGGCCAACGGCCACGACCGGTGCGACGGCGGGAGGTCCAGGGCCTTGCCGCATTCGCAGCGTTGGTTCTGGCATTTCCACTTATTGCTTTCGCCACTATAGGTCAGCGCGATGCTTCAGACCTTGGGGCCGGAAGTTCTGCTGATCCCGGGACTCCGGTGACGGCCATGACTGCGGACCAGAGGCAGGAGCAGTTGCGGGCGGCCCTAGCGTCTTCTGAGTGGCCAGCCCTCCGGCCGAATCCGGCGGAAATGGGGCCGGACGGAGCACTCGCTAAACCCGACGAGTGGATAAAGGACGGCTGCTTAGGTGGTGAGCTATCGCCGTTGGCTCATGACAAGGACGTGACTGCCAACGCCTTGCGGTGCGTATATGGCCCTGAGAACGCAACTCGTTCATTGGTAATCTTCGGAGATTCGACGACGATGAGTTTTGTCCCTGGCATCCGGAAAGCCTTGGAAGGGCAGGACTGGCAGGTGCACATATACACGGTGGCAGCCTGTTCGCCGGTGCTAATACCAGGCCGAAACGACGCATCGGCAGACGAATGCAAGCGATTCAAGCTCTGGGTTCAAGATCAGATTGGACGTCTCAATCCCGATGTTGTCGCGTCCTCGTTCTTGCGCAATGACGGTCAGTTGTCGAGCGGTGCAGTTGGGCGCGAAGCGGATGCCGAGTGGCAGAAGTACGTCACTGACATGGGGCGTTACGTTGTCGGGCAGGGCGCTCGATATGTTCTTCTGGAGGCACCTGCTCCCGCTAAGGCCGAGCCAAGCCAATGCATAACAAGGTTTAGTGTGCCCAGTGACTGCATAACGGAGCGCAGCACGATATTTGATGGGCAAAGCGAAGTGGAAGCCCGTGCAATCGCCGATGTCGGTATCAACGCAACGTTCGTCCCCACAAAGGAGTGGTTCTGCGTGA
Source organism: Pseudarthrobacter sp. CCNWLW207 (assembly GCF_037203945.1). NCBI lineage: Bacteria > Bacillati > Actinomycetota > Actinomycetes > Micrococcales > Micrococcaceae > Pseudarthrobacter > Pseudarthrobacter sp. CCNWLW207. Next base: position 411,527 of record NZ_JBBCBS010000003.1, read on the forward strand.
ACTCAAGATGCCCGGCCTTTGTCGGAAGCACAGCCATGTACGCCGACATCAACCACATTAGTGCCCTTGCCTCGGAGGAGTTGGCGCCACTGCTGAGGCCGGCACTAGCACCGTAGTGCCCGCGAATGAAGGATGACCTACAGCTGTCGGCGGGGACGCCGTCGAGGGCTGTTATTTACGCCCGCTCGTTCCTTTGAATCCGTCTGACATGCCGGCACGGGCACTTACTATTCGTTGGATTCGTCCGGGCGCAAAGATGCTGACTAGGGCCAGATGCCTGAAATCAGCCAGGAAGCCCTTCGCAGCCCAGCCGGGGTGGCGCCGGCCGTAGATTTTGGCGAGCAGGATCCGGTTGCGGAAAATGTAGTAATACCGCCACGTTGCGGCCGTCCTGATATTCACTTTCCTGCCCCACAGCGAGAACGTCCTGCCCATGATCTGCGCCGGTGTGCTGCTGCCAAGGGAATGATTCAACGCGGCCCCGGGTGCCAGAACCGTTTCCAGGCCGGCGTTGCGGCAACGTAGGTAGTACTCGGTGTCCACCCCGTCGATGAAGAGTTCGGCCTTGAAGAGCCCCAGCTGCTCAAGGACTTTTACCGGAATCAAGAGGCCGGACTGGATTGGTTCCCCGCCGAGCTGAACGCCCAGCTTCGTGCCCCGCCGTCGTACAGGCAGACCACGAACCGTGCCGGGGGCCACAAGGCCCACCGGGATGCCCTGAACCTCCGCGGCCGTCGCTGCCTCGACAAGGGACTGGACGTAGCCGTCCTCCAGCAGGGAGTCCTGGTCCATGGTGAGGACGTAGTCCGGCTTATCCGCTCGTGAAACTGCAAGCTCTATGCCGCGGTTCAGGGCTGCCGCAATTCCCGAGTTCTCGCTGAGACGTTCCACGGTGCAGCCCGCAGCCGAGAGCTTTGCCAGGATCCTGCTCGGGTCCTCGGTGCTCCCGTCGTCGACCAGCACGACATTGTCCACCTGTGATAGCAGGGCAGCCGCGTTGGCCAATACGCCGTCGTCGGGGTTAAACAGTGAGACGACGGCGCAGGTCCGGGTGGTGGTCATCGAGGCGTTTCCTGTTAGGCAGGCTTGACGTCAGGCTGTGCGTCAATCCATGTAGCCAAGCGGTCGATGCCCTGGGAGAGGTTGAACTGCGGAGTCCACCCGAGCACACGCTCGGCTGCCGTGACGTCGGCCCAGGCATGGCGGACATCGCCCTGGCGGTACTGGCCTGTGACGTGCGGTGCCGGCGCCTTGTAGTGCTCGGCGATCAGCTTGGCGGCTGTGCCGATCGTCTGGAATTCGCCGGAGCCGATGTCCATGGGCTCGCCCTGAACCCTGGGGGAGACCGCCCCGGCCACGATCGCTGACGCGACGTCGTCGATCAGGATGAAGTCGCGGCGGACTTCACCGTCTTCGTAAAGGGGGATTGACTTGCCGCCCATGGCCATCCGGCAGAACAGGCTCATGATTCCGGTGTACGGGTTGATCAGGGACTGCCCCGGTCCGTACACATTCTGGAGCCGAAGGATCACCGTCTCTACACCGAAGGACTTGGCCCAGGCCTGAAGCACATGCTCCTGGGCGAGTTTCGTCGCACCGTAGACGCTGACGGGGGCCGGGAACGTTTCGGAAGCCTTCATGGCCACCGGAACGGCGTTGGGAAAATCCCATTGCGCCTTGTCAAGCGTTTCGCTGGTCCGCTGCCCGGGGTAGAAGGTGGTGCCGTCGCCGTCCTGCCAGGCACCCTCACCGTAGACGGCACGGCTGGAGGACAGGACGATCCGTCGCGGCAGTTTCTGGTGACGGTTGAGCCCGTCGAGCAGCTGTGACGTGCCGACGACGTTCACGTGCGTGTGTCGGGTTGCTTCATCAAGGGACTGGCCCGTACCGGTTTCAGCCGCGAGGTGGATGACCACATCCGGGGTCACCTGCTCAAGCACACGATCCCAAGTGCTGGACTCCGCCACGTCCGCAATGATCAGTTCAGCGGCCGCATTGAGCTCTGCAGGCCTGGCGCCGGAGGCGTGGATCTGGGGGTGCAGGTTGTCCACCACAACGACGCGGTCGAAGGCCTCCATCAAAGAATCGGAGATAGCGCAGCCAATGAATCCGGCGCCGCCGGTGACGAGAACGGTACCGCCCGGGCGGGCAGGAGTTGCAGGAGAAGTCACTGGTGACCTTTCGTTTCTGGCTTAATTGCCGAATGAATGGCGGATGAGGGCCTTTGCCGCTGTCGCATTGCGGCTGATGATTGCCTTGGGGAGGAGCGCCATGGCGTGGGCGCGCGACGTCAGCCGGAGGCGGGCGGAGCGGGCAGCCCGGGTCCAGCCGAGTTCCTCGGCTTGGGCAGCTGAGACAGCAAAGTAATCACGTTCACCGGCGAATCTGGATCCGTCGATCAGTTTCGTGGAGGAAGCACTGTTGGAGTGCCTGCGGTAACGGAAGCAGACGGCCGGGTCGATAAGGAGTTGGTCCCCGTTGTACACCATGTCCATGATCAGGGCAAGATCCTGGATGATGGGGAACCCGTCACGAAAATCAACCCGGCGGATCTTGTCGGTGCGGAAGGCAAGCGACGGCCAGTAGAGCCAGTCGCCATGCATCAGATTGGTGGCGATGGCTTCGCCGGCAATGATCTGGCGGCCGCCGCCCCGCGGCTTGATGAGCTTCTGCTTGACGCTGTCGACCAGGGTGGAAACGACCTGGCCGTTCTCGTCGATGACTTCCACGCCCGGCTGGATGATGGCGGCGTCGGGGTAGCGTTCGTGTGCCTTGAGGATGACGTCCACGTAGTTGGGCAACAGGACATCGTCGCAGCCGAGGATCACCATGACTTCCTGCGTTGCCATGGAAACACAGGTGCGGTAGTTCGCGGTGATGCCGGCGTTCACCTCCTTGCGGATGTAGCGCACGCGTGGATCATCAATGCCCGCCATGAAGGCTTCAATCTCTTCGCCCGGATAGGCGTCGTCGACGACGGTCAACAGCCAGTCGCCGTTGCTCTGGGAGAGGACGCTGTTGACAGCTTCTTTCATGTATCCGGGGTCGCCCCAGTACGGCACAAAAATATCGAGAGGCATTTAGGAGTCTTGGCTTTCGCTCGGGCGGTCGTAGACCTGGGCAGAGGCTTGGGGATGCGCCGTGTCGTTGGTTGCAGAGTGGATGCCGGCTGTCGGAACGGAAGCCCGGTCTTCCTGGATTGACTCAATCTGGGTTCTGAGGATGGCGACTTCTTCGGCCAGCGTTCTGGTTTCGTCCTCGACGACCGAAATTTCCCACGACAGATGCAGGCACACACCGAGCAGCATGAGGATGCTCATCGCAAACAGCAGGTTCGATGGAACCTGCACACCCACCAGCGCGGCCACGATGTTGAGCAGTTGGGGAAACGCCGCGAGCACGAGTGTTGCGACGCCGACGATCAGCCATAGGGCGGCGTACTTCTCCCTGAGCTTCTTTCGGCGAAGCATCTCGAAGACCAAGGCCACGATCGCCAGGGCGAGAAGGAAGGCAGCAAGATTTCCCATTCCCTAGGCCACCACGGATTCAACAGCCGGTTTTGTCAATTTTGTAGGCTTTCTGGTCAGGGCGAAGAGGAGTGCGAACACTGATCGTCCCAGGTAAATCGCGGCTTTGAGCGGGTTGTGGCTGGGCTTGCCGCCTTGGCGCGGGCGCATCTCCACCGGGACCTGCGTGACTTTGCAGCCGGACCTGATGGCCACTACGAGGGAGTCGATGGTGTCACCGAGATACTCGGCCGGGTAGTGGTCCAGGTATTGTGTGACCGCACGCTCGTTGGCGGCGCGGAATCCGCTGGTAACGTCCGTGAGGCGGGTTTTTGCCAGGCCGGAGATGACCTTCGCGAGGAACTGCATGGCCCACTTGCGGGGTCCGGTTACTTTGTAGTCACCGCGTTCGGCAAAGCGTGCTCCGATGGAGATATCGGCGTGGGCTAGCCCGGCCAGGACTTCATCAATGCTGCGGGGGTCGTGCTGTCCGTCGGAATCCACCTGGATCACCTGACGGTAGCCAAGCCGCTGGGCGTACTTGAATCCGGCGCGCATCGCCCCGCCCACACCGAGGTTGAACGGAAGGTTCAGGACAGTCGCCCCTGCGGCTGCGGCTTCCTCGGCGGTGGCATCGGTGGAGCCGTCATTGACGACCAAAACGTCGTATCGGGTATTGGTGGTGAGAACCTCCCGCACGGTGTTACCGACAGCTTCGGCTTCATTCCAGGCAGGCATGATCACCAGGACGCGCGGATTGGGATTGGGTTCCATGTTGTCCAAACTATATCAATTGCGGGAGGGCACATCGGGAGCCGGCGGCCAGCACGGGCCCGGCTGTTCCGGCTATCGGTTCAGTTTCTCGCCCAATGCCGGGGGAATCGGACCCGTTCCGCCGCACACGGCGTCACGGAAGCCAGACACCGCGGCCCTGACGAGTTTGCCGCGGCCGCGACTGAACGCCAGCCTCAGCGTATGGGCTTTGGCCTCCTCGATGAGGCGACGAAACACCCATTGGGGATCCTTGCGGACGTAGCGCAAGGAAAGCGCTGTTCCGTTGCGGCAGATGTAGTAGACGCGGCCCGGTGAATGGTAGTTGTACGAGATGTCCCTGCCCATGATCCGTACCGGCCGTCCCAGCAGGACAGCGGGCTCCCGTTGTCCGAGATCATGCTGGATTTCACAGCCATCGCCGACCAGGACTTCAAGGCCGGCCGAGCGCGTGCGCATCGTGTACTCGGAGTCAACGCCGTCAATGAACAGGCCTTCGTCAAAAAGGCCAATCTCGTCCAGTGTTGCGCGGGGAATCAGGAAGCCGGACTGCATGGGGTCGAAGGCCCTGACAAATCCGGCTGCAGAACCGCGAACGGGAATGGGGTGGCCGCTGTAGGAAGAAGCGGAAATGAAGCCAACCCGCAGTCCGGCAAGCTGCGCCCTCCTGCACGTGTCCACCGCCGCAGCAACGTATCCGGGGCCGGGAAGGGAATCCTGGTCGAACGTCAGGAAGTAATCCGGTTCAGATTCCTCCCGGGCGTGAGCGATACCTGCGTTGAGGGCGGCGGCTATTCCCTTGTTGGACGGCTGCGTCACGACCGTAACACCTTCGGCCCTAAGCTCGGCAAAGAGCTCCTCGGACCCTGCTGGAGAGCCGTCGTCGACGACTACAACACGGCTGACCTGCCGGGCGATGCCTGCGATGTTTTCGCGCAGGGCAGGGCCGGGCCGGTAGGCAGCGATAACAGCCACGACACTCGGGGGAGGGTTACTAGGCGTCAACACGGTCCAATCTCTCGTTGGTCAGGAGCTTCCGTGCAGGGAGCATGAGGGTAATGAACAGGAGAGCTTCGCTCAGGGCCATGCCCAGCGCAACTCCCGGGGCGTTACCCAGCACACCCGCCCAAACCATGACGGCTAGCCCGAAAGCGGCAGAAACAAGAGTCCAGCGAAGAACGAGTCGGTCCTTACCTGCCGGAATCAGCAGGTTTCGGATAAACGGCGTGCTGGCACTAAGGAACGCGAAGGCGAGACCGTAGTAGAAGCACAATTCGGTGGTGGCTTGGGCTTTTCCAGCGAAGAGGAGGCTGCTGGCAAAGGGGCCGGCAAGAGTGAGGATCACCGCGCCGACCGCGCCCAGGCCCACGTGAGCCCAAATGGCGGCCAGGTGCCGTTTCCGGCGGTTCTCCGCTCCGTGTTCGAGGGTCCATCCCTGGAACGCGTTACCCAGGGCTACCACTGTGAAGAGACCGAAGCGGTATAGCGTGTCGGCGGTTGCAAGGCTGCCGGACGCGGCCGGAGCAGTCGTGGCGGTGGCGATCGGTGCTGGAGTGGAAGCATATGCGTTTGCGGCAAGGCTGATGCCGGCAGTGCGCCGCTGGGCGGAGAGGTCACGCACGGCCGCAGGAAGGTCGCTGGGGAACCAGCGGCCCCCCTTGGCATACCGCGTTTGGAACGCCGTCAGCGAAATGACCGTGGCCAGCGCGGCAAGGCCCGGGTAAAACCACAGCTGTCCGGTGGTGAGCAATAGCGGAGCCGCTGCGGCGGTCGCGATGAAGCGCGGAACAGTGTCGTATACAGCCAGCAGTTTGGGTTGCCCCATACCGATGCAGAACCATGCGGGCGACAGTCCTGCGAGGGCGACAGCGAAAGCCATGGCCATGGCTTCGCTTCTGAATTGGGGCACGGCGACTACCGCCGCCGCTGCTCCTGCCAAGGGAAAGACGAGAACCAGCAGAACGAGTCGGGTTCGGATGCTTTGCAGGTAGACGTGCGCCCGGGCTGCCGGATCCGCCGACCGGGCCACGGCTACGGGCCCTTCAACATTCCATCCCCACATCAGTACCGTCGCGGCGAAGGTGCCGATCGCCTGGCCTGAGATGATGCTGGAAATGCCCTCCCCACCTACGATCCCCGAGACGATGGGGATGAGGAGAAGTGGCGTGATAAGGGAAAGCAAGGGCAGAACCGTGAAGCCGGACAGGCGAAGCAATACGGTTTTCATACGGTGGTTTGTCCTTGGTTCGCTGGCAGTCCTGAACGATCTTACGTGATTCCTTGGCCTAGCTTGGGGTCGCATAGGATGGGGCGGGCAACCGGTGGGACCCTTACTGCCGTTGTTTTGCCCTTGAAGTCGAGCGAGACGTGAGGCCATGAACGCCCCAACCCAGCCTGAGACGGCGCCCGTACGAGCGAGCATTTGTATGGCCACTTACAAAGGTGCCAGGTACATCGACGAGCAGCTCACATCGATCCTGGATCAGCTCGCAGAAAACGACGAGCTTGTCATCGTGGACGACGCTTCGCCCGATGACACTGTTGAACACATCCGCAGATTTCATGATCCCAGGATTAAGTTGATCCAGGCCGAGCGGAACCAGGGATACGTCAGGTCCTTCGAACAGGCGGTGCTTGCGAGCAAGGGCGCTGCCATTCTCCTGGCCGACCAGGACGATGTCTGGATTGAGGGTCGCCTGGATACCTTGCTGGCCGGGCTGGAAACGGCGGACGTCGTGGCCAGCAACTTCGACGTCCTGGGCGGCGGCCGTCGCCCCGGCATTCCGCTGCTTCGAAGCGCCGACAGCGGACGCCACCGTGCGAATCTTTTAGGGATTCTGATCGGTTACCGTGCCTACTACGGCTGTGGGATGGCCTTCCGGCGCGACGTTCTGCACGACTTTGCCCCGGTGCCCCGCTACCTCCGCGAATCCCACGATCTTTGGCTCGCCATCCTGGGCAACACGGCAGGATCCATCATGCATGTCGACCGCCCGACACTGCTGCGCCGACTGCACGACGAGAACGCCACGCCCAGGGGCTGGAGGTCCTTGAGCGTGATCGTCGCCGCGAGAGTGGTCCTACTCAGGCTAATGGTCGAGGCGCGGCGGCGCCTGCGGTCAGGGAAGAAGCCGCGGCCCCGATGAGCCAGCTGGCAGTGGTCGCGTCCCGGCGAAACGGCTCATGTCAGAACTAATACACGACTGCGTCAACGGTTTGGGCCGGGATGGTGTTACTTAGGAAATGGACCGTAGTGCGCCGTAGGCCCACTGTTGTTGACCAATTCCCATTCCAGTCGCCGGCTAGGGGACGGTCGCCCGGATTGCCAAACGGAAAAGCTGAAGCGACGGATGAGCTCCGGTTGCTATTGCCGAGAGCAAATACGTTGTTTCTGAAGATACCGATGGTTGTTGTTCCGTTGGCGTCCCAATCACCGGCGAGGGGAGCGTCGCCGGCCTGACCAAAGCTAACTACGTGAGTGATGCTGGCTGCCCCCGCGCTTCCGTTGCTCAGAGCCCAAACTCCATTGCGAAAAATACCAATACCCGTCCGTCCAGTAGCCGACCAGTCGCCGGTAACAGGGATGTCCGTGGGCAGCCCGAACGATGCCACCGAATCAATCGCGGGTCCTGTCAGACTATTGGTGAGGTACCAGTGGCCGTTGCGCACGATACCAATGGTGGTTATTCCGTCACCATTCCAATCCCCAGTTACGGGAATATCGCCCGCAGTTCCAAACGAGAAGCAGAGAGGAACGCCATTGGGGTTCTGCAGGCACCAGAAGCCATCAAGCATCCACCCCACCAGCCAACGCCCTGCCCCGTACCATTTGCCAGAGATTGGCGTCGAGTTTGCGGGCGGGGCCATCGTAGTGAAATCCGGCGTCCCTGCGAGTCTCCGCAGCTGGTCCATTGTGCCGTTGAACACATTCTGGTCCCCGGGGAACGTTGCCTTGACGGTCTGTGAGGCGTCGGCATAGTCGTTGGCGTACTGCCAGATTGTGTAGGTCGACCAGCCCCCGGGAATGGCGGGGCTGTTGGTGTAATACGAGGCGAGCCAAAGGGGATTGGTGCTGCTGAATTCGGTGGTGTTTCCCAGGCAGTCGCGCCAGAACCAATAGCCCGTGTAGATCATGGCCTGTTTGTTGGTCAGCCGGTAGATCGTGGAGGTAAAGTCCCGGACCCAGGTGGTGAGCTGGGACGGAGACATGCCATAGCACTTGTTGGTCCCGCCGTACGGGTTGTCCTCAATGTCCAGCGTTGGTGGCATGGTGATTCCGTCGGCTGACCAGCCACCACCATTGTTGACGAAGTAGAATGCCTGAGTCGCTCCATCGGATGCACTTGGTGCTGCGAAGTGGTAGGCGCCCCTGATCAGCCCCACGGAGGTGGCACCGCCGATCTGGGCGCCGAAGTACGGGTTCTTGTAGGTGGTTCCTTCGGTCGCCTTAACATAGGCGAACCGTGCGCCGTTGCTCTTGACCGCGGCCCAGTTGACCGACCCCTGCCACGAGCTGACATCCAGGCCCAGTGGCTGGCCCACCGTGCTGGCAGGCTGCTCGGGGACCGATGGCTGCGCTGACTCCGCGCTCAGTGCCTTGGCTTGGGGAACCTGGCCCTCCGCCTCCGGTCCATTCATCCCAGCCCTGCCCATCGCGGCCTGTCCTGCTTCGAGGGACGGAGCTTGCGCTGCCGCCGCTGTTTCGATGGCGTCAGGCGTGGGCGATGGCGAGGGCGTCGGCGACCCTTCGGAAGCGGCGGCCGGAGGGGTCGACGTCGGCTGCAAGGCACGTGCGGTCTGTCCAGGGGCTGATTCGGACGGCGAAGGCTCCGGAAGTACCGCCGTCGTGGGCGGCGGAGTCGGTGCCGGAGTCAGTGCCACGGCTGACGTTCCGTTCAGAATGAGTGGAAAAACGAGCGCGGCGGTTATCAGGGCCGTCCGGCGGGAATTCAGCATGGTCACGGTTGCTCCCGGTTATATCTTGCGCGGGGAGAACTTCCACCGACGTCCTACCGAGAGTACCCAACCGTTACTGGTGTGACCAGTGGTGGAGGAGTGAAGAATTTGTGGCTTTCTCTGAAATCGGCCGGCCACGCCTCAGCCGGTAAGCTGGGCACCATGCAGAAACTCCTCGTTACCGGCGGCGCCGGCTTCATCGGTTCCAACTTTGTTCACTACGTCATCGCCAATACGGACAGCCACGTCACCGTTCTGGACAAGCTCACGTACGCGGGAAACCTGGAATCGCTGCGGAACCTCCCGTCGGACCGCTTCGCCTTTGTGGAAGGTGATATTGCCGACGGCGGCCTGGTGGACGGGCTCGTGGCCGACACCGATGTGGTGGTGCATTACGCTGCCGAGTCACACAACGACAACTCCCTGCATGACCCCCGGCCGTTCCTGGACACGAACATCATCGGCACGTACACGCTGATTGAGGCGGCCCGAAAGCACAACAAGCGTTTCCACCACATCTCCACCGACGAGGTCTACGGCGACCTCGAACTCGATGACCCGGAGCGCTTCACGGAGCAGACACCGTACAACCCGTCCAGCCCCTACTCATCCACGAAGGCCGGCTCAGACCTGCTGGTCCGCGCCTGGGTGCGTTCCTTTGGGCTGCAGGCCACCATCAGCAACTGCTCGAACAACTATGGCCCCTACCAGCACGTGGAGAAGTTCATCCCGCGCCAGATCACCAATGTGATCGACGGAATCCGCCCCAAGCTGTACGGCAAGGGTGAGAATGTGCGGGACTGGATTCACGCCAACGACCACTCCTCGGCGGTGCTGGCCATTATCGCCAAGGGCAAGATCGGCGAGACCTACCTGATTGGTGCCGACGGGGAGAAGAACAACAAAGACGTCGTGGAACTGATCCTCAAGCACATGGGCCAGTCCCCGGACGCCTACGACCACGTCGTCGACCGGCCCGGGCATGACCTGCGCTACGCGATCGACTCCACCAAGCTCCGCGACGAACTGGGCTGGGAACCCCAGTTTTCAAACTTCGACGCCGGCATCGAGGACACCATCGCGTGGTACCGGGACAACGAGGACTGGTGGCGGCCGCAGAAAGCCCAGACCGAAGCCAAGTACAAGGAACAGGGCCAGTAAACGATGACCATCGAGTTCTCGAAAAAGCTGACCACACACGAAACGCCGATCCCCGGCGTCGTCCTGTACGACCTTCCGGTCCATGGCGACAACCGTGGCTGGTTCAAGGAAAACTGGCAGCGGGAGAAAATGGTGGCCTTGGGGCTGCCCGATTTCCGTCCAGTGCAGAACAACATCTCCTTCAATGAGAAGGCCGGAACCACCCGCGGTATCCACGCTGAGCCGTGGGACAAGTTCATTTCTGTTGCCACCGGGAAAATCTTCGGTGCGTGGGTGGACCTGCGCGAGGGGCCTTCCTTTGGGGCGGTATTCACCGCCGTCATGGACCCCAGCCAAGCCATTTTCATCCCCAGGGGAGTGGGTAACGCTTTCCAGACCCTGGAGGACAATACTGCCTACACCTACCTCGTCAACGACCACTGGTCAGCCGACGCGCAAGGCCAATACACCTTCCTGAACCTGGCTGACGAGACTGCCGCCATCGAATGGCCGGTGCCGCTGGCGGAGGCCGAACTCTCGGACAAGGACAAGGCGCATCCCAGGCTCGGCGAGGTAGTCCCGATGCCGCCGAAGAAGACACTGATCCTTGGCGCAGATGGTCAGCTGGGCAAAGCACTGCGGGAACTTTACGACGGCGACACATCAGTCGAGTTCGCCGGCCGCGCCGACTTCGACATCACCAGCGCGGACGCGTATGCCCGGAAGAATTGGAAGAACTACTCGGCCGTTATCAATGCTGCCGCGTACACCGCAGTTGACCAGGCGGAGACCCCTGAAGGCCGGGCCGCGGCGTGGAAGATCAATGTGGAGGCTGTTGCCCACCTGGCCCGCACCGCCGTCGAGCATGACCTGACCCTGGTCCAGGTCTCCTCGGACTACGTTTTTGACGGCTCCGAAGCTGACCACCATGAGGGCGAGGCGTTCTCGCCGCTTGGCGTCTATGGCCAGTCGAAGGCTGCCGGCGACGCAGTTGTATCCGTGGTGCCGCGCCACTACATCGTCCGCACGAGCTGGGTTATCGGCGAAGGGAACAACTTCGTCAGGACCATGTCATCCCTTGCAGGCCGTGGGATTGCACCGTCGGTGGTTAACGACCAGATCGGACGGCTCAGCTTTACCCAGGACATCGCCGCCGGTATCAGGCACTTGCTTGAATCCGGCGCAGCGTACGGGGTCTACAACCTCAGCAATGACGGCGAGCCGCAGTCCTGGGCAGACATCGCCGCTGATGTTTACGAGCTTAGCGGAGCCTCCCGGGACGACGTGGCCGGCGTCAGCACCGAGGAGTACTTCAAGGGCAAGTCCGTATCTGCCCGCCCGTTGAACAGCGTGCTGGATCTCTCCAAAATCAAGGCCGCCGGGTTCTTTCCTGCCAAGGCCGGAGACCGGCTGCAGGAATACCTGCGGGGCTAAGACCGGCAAGGCAATAAAGAACTCTGGACTTCCGCAGGATTACGGAGGTCCAGAGCTCTTTAGGGTGTTGTCAGGGTTTTGTGGAGTCTGCCCGCGCAACCGCCTGGCCGTTCGCAGACTGGGGGCCCTTCTGCCGGAACGAAAGCCGGGCCAGCGACCCTGGCATCGACAGCAGGGTGCCGCCCGGGTGAAGGTAGCCGAACAGCATGCCCGCACCAATCAGGACCGTGACGGCGTAAACGAGGGTCAGGACCTCCCAGGTGAAGGGTGGCTGCCATCCCGGAACAGTGATCATCGTCTGCCAGTTCCCCTTATCCGGCAGACCTACAACGTACCGGCGCAGCACAAACAGGAACCCGTAGACGTGCGCGATGGCACCAGCGAGGAGCAGGAGCCGTGTCATCGCCTGGGAAGGCCGGCTTTGTGGAAAGTGCCGGAACCGGAACGCCATGCCCGCCGCGATGACCGCTATCAGGAACAGAGGCAAGCTATAGCGGCCCTGCCAGATGAATCCCACGCTTGCCACGAGTCCGGCCTGCATCACGGACGGAACCAGCAGCAATGCTGCCAGGGCGGCAAGGAACCCCAGGCGCAGGCGCCAGTGCCTGACCAGGAAGACCATCAGGATCGCGAGCATCAGCAGCATGTTCCAGAACATCAGGACAGCCTGGGGCATGGGGGTGTCAAGCCAGCCCACAACGCCGACGTACTGGATGACGTAGTCGAAGGACCGGTCAAGCATGGTGAGGAAGGCGTTGTACGGCCGGACATCGTCACCGGTGACATTTGAAATTCCCGGCGGCGCCTCTCCCGCTGAGGGCGGTGCGTTGAGGATCAACAGGTTCCAGGCCATGCCCAGGGCCACCCCGACTGCTGCCACACCCACGGCCATGAGAACCACCCTGTTGCGGAATAACACGAGAAAGTCTTTCCAACGGTAAAAAACACAAGCGACGACGACGGCGCACAGCAGCCAAACGAGCGACACCGCCCTGGTATTGGCCAAGGCGATGATTGACACCGCGACGGTAATCACCGCTGGACGCACGACTCTCAGTTGGCTTGAGTTCTCCAAAACCACGAGGAAGCCGCAGAAGGCGGCCATGGTCGCAGCCACTTCCAGGGAATTGGGGTTGATGCCGCTCGCCAGGAAGAGAACCATGGGTGTCGTTGCCACTGCCGCGGCCGCCATGGGCCACTTTGGATGCCGCAGCCGGCTGAGGGCGGTGAAGCCTGCTGCGTAGAACGCGGCGGAGAGCAGCGCACTCAGAATGCGCATGGCGAAAACCGCAGGCGCTCCGGACATGAACAGGCTGGGGAGCCCCACGAGCCAGTAGTACATCGGGTTGTACAGGCCTGCGGATGTCACGCCGATCGTCAAGTAATTGTCATCGGCAGGGACCCCAGGGGCGCACCCGGCTGACCGGTCACGGTGGAACGCAAAGCAGGTCTGCGCCTGGAGGTTAGCAATGTAGGAGGGCACTTGTACATGGAGGCCGTGACCGAAGGACTTCCCCGCCTCCGGCGCGATCTGTCCGCGCGCGACGGCGGCGGCTTTGATGGTGTGCACCGGCTCGTCGGGGTAGGCCATGAGGGGAGTGGCCAGTGCCCAAAGCACCATCAGCCCTGACAACAGCGCGAAAACCCGGAAAAAGGTCTTGGCCGCTGGTCTCGTGCGGGTGGTTTGATCAGCGGGTGTTCCCGGGACGATGTGTGTCATGCCTGCCTTGCCTGAGGACGGACCGTGGGGCGTCATGCCCGGCCTGAGTTGTGCGCTCATTCGACGGAGGTGATGTCGTCGACGCGGGACTTGGCCATGGTCAGTGCCTTCTCGCTAAGGGTGGAAACGCCGGCGAACCGGGCGGAGTTGCCTTGTCCGCCTCCGCTGAGGACATAGTTGCCCCAGGATTTCACAAGCGTGGTCAGGGAAGGATTCGCGTAACTGCTGCAGTAGGCCTGGTAGGTCACTGTTGCGAGGCCATAACCGGAAGCGGCGGTGTTGTCGACGGCGAATGTGACGCTTTCCCCCGGACCGGTGCCGGTGGTTCCCGCTGCGATGGACTTGCCGAGGCTGTCGTCGCTCATTCTGACGAATCCTGTTCCGAAGTCGAGCAGTGCAGTGTCGAAACCGGACCCGATTCCTGCCCGGTCGACGAAGGCTATGGAGCCTGCCGTGTCGTCGACTTTCCGGGGTACTGCGTCGTACTTCTTGACCGTTACGTCTCCGGCCGGCTCCGGCCAGCTCCGGTCGGCCCGGGCAGGCCATCCAGCCGGAGTCAAATAGTCAGTGACAGCAGCCGTCAACGGGGACGCTTCTTCCGCCCTGATGGGAACGATGTCCTGGTCGGGAAACTCTGACTCCGGGTTGAGCCTTGCAATCTCCGGGTCTTCCCAGTTGGTGATCCGCCCGCTGAAGATTCCAGACAGCGTCTCGGAGTTCAGTTTCAGGTTTTTGACACTGGGAAGGTTGAACATCACGCCGATCGGGATGACGGCTACGGGGACCGAGAATGCGCCGTCAGGCCCGCAGGCGTCCCTAGATTTCTCCACATCCTCGCTGGTCAGCGGGGTGTCGGTGGCAGCGAAGTAGGCCTGGCCGGTGATGAGCGCGTCCACTCCAACGCGCGGACCATCGGGTGAGTAGTTGAGCGAAGTCTCGGGAAATTCCTTCATCCAGCCGCTGCGCCATGCCGAGATCGGCGCGCCCTGGGCAGGCGTTCCGATTGCGGTCAGTGCGCCGCGCACGGGGGCCTCGGATTGCGGCACCGCGCAACCTGCCAGGGAGGCTGCCAACGCGGCCGTCATGGCGAAGGACCGGATCGAGAGTGGTCTCAATGCTGTATTTCCTCTTCGTTCAGATTCTCCGCACACGGCGGACCGGGGCCAGTCAGGCCCGCACTTCCTCGGCCTAGCCTACTTTGCCGGAGCCCACGGCATGGTCAGCGCTGGGCCTGACCGGGTTTTCCACATCTTCACAATATGACTTGGTCGTATGGTGTAGGGTGCCTAGGCTGTACCTCAGTTACACTGCTCCGCTGGGGGCGGCAGTTGTATGGGGGAATCATATGGACGCTGTGCAAATCGTGGAGGACGAAGTCCGCGAGCTGATCCGACGTCGTGGCCTGGACCCATCGCGGCAGGCCGGAGAGGTCCGTCGGCTGGTTGAGGCTGCTGTCACCGACTACGACGAACGGGCTCTCGTGGGGCCACTTCCTCCGATCGGTCCGCTTGAGACGGCGCGCAAGTTTGTTTTCGATGCCGTTGCAGGGTTCGGGGTCCTTCAGCCTCTGCTGGATGATCCCACCATCGAGGAAATTTGGCTCAACGCCCCTGTCAAGATTCCATTTAGGTTGCTTACCACGTAGCTTTAATTCATGAGTTCAACTGTGCAGGCCTGCGGCATCTACGCCCGTATATCTTCCGACGACGGAACAGCCCTGGGCGTGGGCAGGCAGATTGAAGACTGCACTAAAGAAGCCAAGCGCCGTGGGTGGCCGCTATCCGAGGTCTTCACTGACAACGACGTAAGCGCGACGAAAGCCAAGCGCCGGCCCGAATATGAACGGCTGCTTGCCGCTATCGAAAGTGGCGCCGTTGACGCCCTGGTTGTCTATGACGTGGACAGGCTTACCAGGACACCTGCCGAGCTTGAGCGATTTATCGACCTCGCAGACCGCCACCACGTTGCCCTAGCGTCAGTCGGTGGGGAAGTGGACCTAGCAACGCCCCAGGGGCGCCTTACAGCCCGTATCAAAGGCAGCGTAGCCCGCCACGAGGTAGAGCAGATGTCGCGGCGTCTCAAGCGGAAATTTCAGCAGAACGCGACCGAAGGCAAAGCCCATGGTGTAACCCCGTTCGGATACCGGCGCGAAAGGATCATCGACGATCAGGGGAGGGACGCCGGCTACCGGGAAGTCATCGACCCCGCACAGGCTGACGCGATCCGCGAACTGTACCGAATGGTTATTGCGGGGGAGACCCTGCGGAGCATCGCGAAGTACCTCAACGACGCTGGGTTCAAGACAGGCAGGGGTAACGCGTTCGCTGGGAACGTCGTGGGCAACATGCTCCGCAGGCCTCGCTACGCGGGCCACCGGACCCATGAAAAGCAGATAGTAAGTAAAGGCGACTGGGAACCTATCGTCAGCCAAGACACCTACGACCAGGCCTTAGCCATCCTCAGCACGCCGGGACGCCGCCACAGCCGCGGGCTCGAGCCAAAGTATCTGCTGTCGGGGATTGCTCTCTGTGGCCGTCCTGGTTGTGGTGCTGCCCTGCGCCCGAATATCCATAAGCCACGGCCAGACGGTAAGCAGCGGGGCCCCGGCTATGCCTGCCCAGAGTGCATGAAGCTCACGAGGCAGATGGGGCCTGTAGATAGTGTGGTTAATGACTTCATGGTGGGCTACCTGACTAAGTTCGATCTACGATCCACCGCGGGGGAGTCGCCTACGGCGTTGGGTTCGGCGTTGGATGCCCGAGATGCCGTGCTGGCCCGAATGGATACGGTTGCTGACAGCTTCGCAAGGGGAGAGGTCACTGCGCGGCAGATGGTCCGCATCAACGAGCAATTACAGGCCCAGCTCACTACTGCGGAGCGGGACATTCAACGGTTGCAGCCCACGCGAATCCTGGAAGGCCTGACCGGCCCCGGAGCACCCGCGGCATGGGCAGCAACGTCGATAGAGCGGAAGCGGACGATCATCCGTAGCCTCATGAAGATTACGATCCTGCCCAGCGGCCCAGGTGTCAGGTTCTCAGAGGACCAAGTACGAATAGAGCCCAAAGAAGAAATCATGTAGGGCCATGCCTGTGGACGAAGGAAATTTTCGTGGACCACGATTCGCGGATATCCACAGACTGGGGAGACGTTAAATGGACCAAAATCCGCGAGAACATAGGGATGACGCGAGCGGGGACATTTCATAATCCACAGCCTGTGCACAAAGAACCCTTAACCATACACAGGCAATCCACAGCCGGTCAACCCTCGAGGTCTGTTAATTCAGTGGTTTGTCTGCCAAACTGGAATTGAGGCCGGAGGGGATACAAAAAGAACCCGCCACTCTTCGCAGGAGTTGCGGGTTCATCGCGTTCGGCCAACCAAAGTAAAAATGCACCGCTCATGGTGCTGCATGACTATTAAGGAGTCATTTGTTGGTTCACGCTACCCCGGATCCGCGCTCATACGGTTCCGAAGATACCACCAAGATACACGCCCCGGCGCAGGCTAGTCAAACCGCCAAGCGGGCCGCATACATCGAAGCCCTCCTCAAGGACTGGCCGGCACCAACGCCGCAGCAGCGTCGAACTATCGGTTCCCTGCTCGGCAATGCAACGCCCGTGGTATCGGTCGCCGACTACCAGTCATGGGAGATCAAACGCCATGTAGAAGCTACCGAAACCCCAGGGACTCACGGCACCTACGGTAACGAGGTCGCTGCGTGAACACGACTCCCGAGGAATGGGAAGCCCGCCAAATCGCATTGCATGAAGCCCAAACACTAAAGGGCTCAGGGCTGAAGCTTCGCCGGGCAACTGAACTCAAACTTCCACCTCACACTAAATGGCTTGGACGCGGCTGGTTGCCGCGCCGGGAAATAACGGTCCTGGTAGGCGCGGAAGGCATCGGCAAAAGCCTCCTGTGGGTACTCATGGCCATGCTGGTGACAACAGGCAGATCATTCCCCATGTTCAACTGGGCAGCCCGCAAACCCGCAGATGTAGTTGTCATCGTCACCGAAGACTCCGCAAGCGAAGTTGAAGCGAGGCTTAGGACAGCCGGCGCCGACATAAGCCGGATCCACTTCTTCTGCGCAGAGGATGACGGGACAGGTAGCCCGGTCTTCTCAGGCGGGAACAACGGCGACATGCTCCTCCTCCACGGCCTTCTTGAACAAATGGACGAAAAGCCCGCATTCCTGGTTGTAGACGCTTGGCTCGATACCGTAGCCGGAAACCTGAATATCAGGGACACCCAGCAGGCAAGGCTTGCGCTGCACCCTTGGAAGGACCTGGCTACGCGGCACGACCTCGCAGTTCTGCTAGTAACGCACACAAACCGGATGGACACCACCAACACCCGCGACCTTATGGGTGGGACAGCAGCGCTACGGCAAAAGGCCCGCATGGTGCTATTCGCCGCCCGTCAGCCTGGGCAGGACGACTCTGGGCAGTTCTTGTGGGTGGGCCCTGATAAAGCCAACACCACGGGAATTGTAGACGCAGTGAAGTTCCAAGTACGGGTAGAGCAGGTGCGAAGCCAGACTGACGACGACCCGGGAACGACGGCACTACTCGCAGCGCCGGCATCTGCTGCCATGCCAATCGCTCAGCTCATCCACGAATGGAAACGAGCTGAGACGGAGGCCGAACGCACGCCATCCAAGGCCGAAGAAGCTGAGGCGACTGTGAAGGCGTTCATGGCTGAGACGGACGGCACGGCACCCGCTGCGGACGTGAAGGAACACCTCCGCCAGGAAGGCTACGGGAAGACAGCCGCGGAAAAGGCCATGAAGGCGCTGGGATCTTCAGCCCCCACAGGACCCGGACAGCCGTGGATATACACGCTCAGCCAGACTTCCTACCCTCTAGGCCTATCTCAGGAGACTAGGAACTCTGAGAACACTAGGAACTCTGAAGCTGAATCTCTGAGTATTCCTAGTCTTCCTAGAGTTCTTACGTCCTACACAGACGTTACCCCCTATAGGAACTCTGAGATATGCGGCATCTGTGGAGACCTGCTGAATGACGATGAGAACGGACACCACCAGGAGTGCGCAGCATGACGTACACGGAAGCCGAAAAATGGCAGCACCGAGCGGCGATACGCCAGGGCATCATCTCCAAACTTGAGAAGAAGCTTCTCCGGGCTGAGACCGAGATCGCGACTCTCAAAGCTTCACTAGCCGCGAGTAACGCAAGGCTCGCCCTGTACGACATAAGGGAGGCCGCATGAAGCTCACCAAAGCCGACCTCGAGACGCTCTGTGACGCTCTGAAGGCCAAAGCCCTTCATGAGCAGATGGAGCGCCGCAGATGGCAGCAACGCGCCCAGGAAGCCGAACAGCGCCTCGCGATATACGAGCCCACCGAATGAGTGAACAGTTCACCGACGCTGACCGTATCGAGTACCTACAGAACCAGCTCCGCCACTATCGGGATCTGAGCCTCAGACTCCATCACCAACTCATGGCCACCAAGAACCAGCCCGAACGACACAGGGACCGCGGACTTCACCGAGACCCCGTGGGCAACGAAGTAGCACGCAAAATCGACCGCGAAAGAAGGAACTGACATTGGCTTACGATCCCTATTCCACTGCTGTCACGGATTCTTGGAGCTGGGAGGCACAATGCGCTCTGTGGCAGCAGCGGGCCCTTCATCAGGCCGAACGAGCAGCCTTTTACAAGCGCCTATCCGAGGCCACTAAGAATGGCGCCGAGATGCAGGTGTCCGACAAGGAGCCCGCGTTGTGAGCCCGGAATTAACCGCGCTAGCCCTTGTGCGGCAGATCCTAGAGGCCCCGGGCACTATCACGGACTCTTTGCTCATGGAGGCGGCGATGGGCGCGGCGGATCCGTTACAGCACCAGCTCGACATTACCCGCTCACTGATCCGCATCATCGGGGCACTGCTCAACATCGCTGGCGGCACCAACGAGCGCGCCCTCATCATCCTTTCCAGCATTGAAGCCGAGTACCAGACCGAAGGACACAGCTAAATGTTCGTCAGCAACGACACCTACTACGCCCGCAACCTCCGCGAAGGAGAAAGCCTCCGCGCACGGGCGGCGATTCTCGAAGGCCCCAACGGGAAAGAGCCAGGGGTAGCGATCCTCACCGGCTACCACCCCCGCTATGTCCTCAGTGAAGACCACGCCATCGCCCTGTGCAACGCCATCATCGACTCGCTGGACGAGCACCGGACAGGCGGCAAGCGGTGACCGGCGGGCGGCTATGACAGCCCCCAGACGCCCGCCAGAGGCCTACGTTCACGGAGTGGGTGCCCCGGTCGTTGTGGTCCCCGCGAGAGTCTGTGCGTGGCTTGAACGGCACGCCCGACTAAATGAGGTCCGCGTAGAGAACCGCGGCGCCGACGCGGAAGTGGATGCCGTCCTTGTGGCCCTCCGCCTAGCTGCTCTCACATGGCGGGCTTCCGCAACCGGAAGCCCTGTAGCGGCAAAACCGGAAGCAACCGCAGACTTAAATGAATGGGTTAGCACGACACAAGCCGCTGACATCCTCTACATCACAGACAGGGCAGTACGCCTCGCAATAAGCGAAAAACGCCTGCCCGCCACACAAGTAAACGGGCGCTACCGAATCGCCCGTGAAGACATCCAACACTTCGCCGCAGCAAAAGCGGCCCAAGCAGCATAAGGACAAGAACCATGAGTTTCAGCGAAACCCCCGAAGGCCGCCAAGCCGACCAGATCCACACAAACTATGCCAAGGCCCTCGAGCGCATCCGATCTGACAAAAACCTCACTTCAGAGGGGAAGAAGGAGCAGATCGCCGCCGAGTACAACCGCGCCGCCGGCTCACTCAACGCAATCAAGGAATCCTTCAATACCGCCAAGATCTTGCGAACCCATGTCCTGCGGCGTGACCTGTTCGGCAGCGCAGCAACTGACGCGCAGACGGCAATAAGCTTCCGCGACGCACAGGACCGCGTCGGTTCCCTCGGACAATTCGACCAGAAGAAGGCGCTCAAGCTCCTTGACCAGGCCGAACTCTCCGGTGACGCGGTGATGGTCAAAGCCATCATGCAGCGCGCTATCGAACTCTCATGGACTGACGTAGCCGACAGCTACGGCGGAAAGCACCCCCAGTATGGGGAGAAGCTGAAAGAATTGCTCTCCCTCCAGACACCGTCGGGGATCTTCTCAAGCCGGGAGACTATGGAGAAAGGGCTCATCCTGCACCTTCAGAGGCCCGCGGAACTCGGCTGGGGATAGAACCCGCACAGCCGCAACCGCGGTTAAACCTGAAGGCCCCTTGGCTGAGTATCGATCCTCAGCTTTCGGGGCCTTACGGGTGGCTGGGTCCCTCTACTAAAAGCGCATGCCGCTCGTGGTGTGCCCGTTACCGTCCCACAGGCTCGGGGTACGAATATTTTCGGTGAAACTGGTTCCCTCTGGGAACCGCAAGGTGAGGCGAAACAGCTGCCCTGGGCTCAGGCGTCGCCCCGGCATTGCGTAACCAACGCGGGTCGGCGAGAGCATCTCAGAGAAGGTGTGTGCCCCACGGAAAGCCCCTGGTCCTTCCCAGGACGCGCCCAAATGTGCCACAGGAGTAGTTATGTCTACGGCGAAGGAAATTTCCTCAGCCCAAGACCGAACCGCAAAAGCGACTTGGCCCTCGTGGCTCATGCCAGGTTGGGGATTAACTACAGCAGAAATTAGAAGGTTTGGAGCCGCAGCAACGTTCTTATTGGTGACAGTTCCATCAATTGAAGCCTTTACCTCAGTCAGCCACTCGTCCAACGTCAGCTTGTCGAGGTCAATGTATTTCTTGTCTTCGAGGAATGGCGGTACGTGGTCCAGCCCGCCGAACTTCACGGGCACGACAAAGCGAGGCTTGATGCCATTTATTTCGTGGTTGAGTGCGCGTTTCAGTTCTGCCTGCACCCACGGTTTGGTGATTGAGATGGGCGACAGGAAGATAAAGAACCTGTCGGCCCGGTCCATGCCCTCTGCGATCTTGTCGATGAGGCTGTCGCCGGCGAGGATCTCGAACATGTCTATCCATGAGGATATTTCCGGGTACTTCAACAAAATCTGCGCATAGACCTGCAGGACCCGAGGCTTATCTTCGGTCGCGTGGCTGAGGAAGATACGGGACGGTTCAGGTTCGGATGCCATCCGGAAATTATAGGCAGAACTAAAGGGGTGCAGCGCACCCTGCCATACACCCTATGCAGCCCGCTTATGGCGGGTTTTTTCATACCCAAAAACCAGACAAGGAACAACCCCAATGCAGCCAACTAGTAAGCGACTCGTCACGGAAGCAACCGTAGGCGAGCACGTCCTCACAAACCTCCCCGCCAACCTTCAGCCGGCGGCACTTGACGCCACTTACGCACCCGCTGCCATCGCCCGCCGCGCCGTCTACGGTCCACGATGGGTGTTCGACGGTGACTCGATCACCATCAACGGCATCAGTGCCCTGTACGGCAACCAAGACCGTTCCCGCACATGGACATCCGAACTGGCGCGGCTCTCCATGGGGCGCATCAACTACGTCTACAACGCCGCCGTCGCCGGCTACCGCATCGACCAGCTCCTCGCCCGATTCGATGCCTTCGTTGCACCACAGGACCCGGATGTGGTGCTGCTGACGGCGGGCACGAACGACATACGCCAGGGCCGCTCCATGGCACTCTGGAAGGCCGACCTGCTGGCCTACTACGAAAAGGTCAAGGCCATCGGTGCTGACCTCATCGTCGGCGCTATTTGGCCCTCTTCTGACGATAGCTCCGCTCACGCACCCACGGCCCGCACATGGAACAACGAACTGTATGCGTGGGCGGCGGCGAACAACGTTCAGGTGATCCCGTGGGATACCCTCGCTGACCCTGCCACGGGCGGCTGGCCCGCGGGCTGGTCCAGCGACTTGCTCCACCCCACACTGCTGGACTCCTACGCCGTCATCGGCAAACTGGGCTGGCAGTCGGTAGAGCCAAAGGTAGGCCCACCCGTAGTCCGCCGCGCCGTAACCAACGGTGCCGATGCACTCGCTAACGGCTTTTTCACCACACTTACCGCGGTGCAGGCACCGCCGAGCCTCACCGCTGGCACTGCCGACACTGCCAGCGGCACCCTGCCCGCAGGCACCTACTCCTACAAGTACACATCCCGGACCTTCTGGGGCGAATCTCTGCCCTCGGCAGAGCGAAGCGTGGTCCTGTCTGCAACGGGCAAGATCACCGTCACCAACGGCACGGTGTCCGGCTCACGCGGCTACAACGTGTACCGCAAGGGACCATCGGACACGGCCTGGAAGTTCATCACCTACTTGAACAGTTCAGTGACCACATCGTTCGTAGACGATGGCAGCATTGCCGCCGGCACGGACATGTCAGGCGTGGACACCTCGCAGTACCCCACCGGGCTGGTTTCCGGTTCCACCACCGCGCACAAGATCGGGCCGGTAACCGTGACTGAGGCGGGCATCCGTGGCCGCATCTACCGTTCCATGCCCCTGGACGGAAGCGCAGCAGCGCCGAATGACTACTTCCCAATCACAGTGACGGCGGGCGAAACCTACGACATCTCCTGCCTGATCCGCTCGACAGGGACAACCGAGGGTATCCTCATCGCCCGGTTCCGCAACGCATCCAGCGTTGCTATCGGGCAGGTCTACGTCGCACGAGACCGCATGGTCAACGGGTGGGGACTCGCCGCCCACCGCGTTACCATGCCCGCCGACACTGTCACGCTGCGGCTCAGCTTCGAGCAGACCGACAGCAGCTCCACCGGCTATGCAGAGTTCGCGGAAGTCCGCTGCCAGAAGGTCTAGTTTCGAGCGGAACTGTCCTTAAGCGGAAAGTGAGAGACCCCGCAGCACGAGTCAGGCATTGCGGGGTCTCTCTAAGCCTCTTTCACATGAATTGGGGGACATGTGAAGTGACTCACCAACGATATAGACAGCCTGCTTACTTTCCAAATCAGCACCCTTCACTGAGGCTTGCAGGGCGCGACGCTGGGCCCGTAGCTACATAACCACGGCTACGGGCACAACTTGCGTGGGCTAACTCGCCAGTGCCATCTGAAGCGATGCGCCAGCAATAGCAAAGCCGCCCACCACAATAAAGGACCAAGACCAAGCGGCAGTTTCTTTCTCGCTGACGCGAAGAGAGTTGAGAGTTGCAAGTAGACCGCCGATGGCTACAAACGCTGCACCAAAGAAGTTGCCCCATGCCGGGGACCAAGTTTCATTAGGCATCAATGCTGAGGCGAAGACCACAAGGCCGACTAAGGAGAGAACCAGGGTATGTCTCCAAGCAAGCGAGCGAGGAGTCTTATTGATTTCAGGGGATTCGAGTTTCACTGGGTCACTCTATCCGCGTATTTGGGTCAAGCCTCGGAAGGCTCGTCCAATACTTCGCCAGCCGTTATCCGTTCAGCAGTAACCCTGTACGCCTGGGCGATGTAGTCCTCAAGATCCTTGGCAGCCACACGCCAAAGACCACGGGCACCAACCTGGATCCCGCGCAACTCACCCGACTTCAACAAGGAACGCACCAACGGCAAACCAACAGCCAACTCCTCAGCCACCTGCTCAACAGTCAAGAACCTAGGGCGCTTCGGCGCAGCATCATCAGTCACCCGACAACCATAGCTAAGCGACAGGGGCTAACGGCCAGGAGTGGGCAACCACGAAGAAGGCAACGGCCCCTCGTTGGCATCGCTGACGGGGCTCATGCACCGATGACACTGGAAGTACGGGCGCCCATCTGTAGACTCACCGGCCTCCCAATGAGGACCCTCTTGATCACAACGTAAGCAGTACACGTCCGAATACTTAGCGCCGCTCGAATCCACTCTGATGGTCATGACTGAATGCTAAGACACCGCACCGGATTGACCCGCTCACAACACCCGCGAGGGTAACGCAAACCCTGACCTCAAGGCCCCCACCCCGGGGACCCCCTAGGCCCCTCTGAGAAACCCCGCAGGGTATAGGCGTGATCTCTCTCTGAGGATCTGGATGAATCGACCTAATGAAAGGACAAAGGCAATGAATCACCGACTTCCCGCGGGTTTGAAGGCCGGCGGGCGTAAATTATGGCGCTCTGTAACAGACGAATTTGAGCTTGGAGAGCACGAATTAAGCATCCTCTTGGAGGCTTCCCGCACAGTTGACGCCCTAGACGCGTTGGAAAAGATCGTCAGGGACGAAGGAGTGACCAACACATCCCCGCAGGGCGTGAGGGCTCACCCGGCACTTGTGGAGGCGCGGCAGCAGCGCGTAACGCTCGCCAAGCTCGTTGCTTCTATGCGGATCCCCATGGAAGAGGATGAGGCCCCCAGCCGAACAAGGCAGCAGCGCGTGGGAGTGCGGGCAGTTTCGAGTATCCGGTGAGGCGTCGGCAGCGCCTATCTACCCAGTCGATTGTCCCGGAACCGCTGGGCGCCTTCGTTTCGGCTGATTGGCCGGGCCGCTCTGAGTTCCAGCAGTGGAGGGCCTGGGATGAGGCTCGCCGGTCGTGGGCCCTGGCGAACCTGCCAGGTGGGGAAGATGACCTTCCCGACTGGGACGGTATGGTGCCCGACCAGCCTTGGGATGAAGTCAAACACATTATTTAGTCCCCTTCGAACTCATAACCAATTAGCAGTTCCCGTTTAGCCCGCCACAGTGCGGGCTTTTTTGTACCCAAAAGAGAGTAGGTAGACATGGCAGACCGCCGTGTGAAGGTGATTTTCAGCGCCGAGATCCAGAATTTCAAGCGTGCAATGGAGGAGGCGGCGCAGGCCACTAAGAAGACGCAGCAGGCGTCCGAGGATTCCTCGAACGCGGCGGACGGCTACTTGGCTAACCTGGTTCGTTCGGCGCACAAGAACCGTGAAGCGTGGGAGCTTTCGGGCGCAGCGCTCCTCGGCTTTGGTACTGCCGCGGTTGGTGGGCTGGCGCTGGCTGGTAAGGCTGCGATGGACTGGGAGTCCGCGTGGGCTGGCGTTACGAAGACTGTTGATGGTACGCCGGCGCAGATGGATGAGCTTGAGGGTTCTCTGCGTAACTTGGCGAAGACTCTGCCGTCTACGCATGAGGAGATCGCGGCTGTTGCTGAGGCTGCGGGTCAGCTTGGTGTGAAGCGTGAGGATGTTGTCGGGTTCACGAAGACGATGGTGGACCTTGGCGAAACGACGAACCTTTCCGCTGACGAGGCTGCTACGTCTATCGCCCAGATTTCTAACGTCATGGGCACGATGGAGCGTGAGGGGTCTAAGGGTGTTGAGCGTTTCGGCGCGACACTGGTTGCTCTGGGTAATGCTGGTGCTTCGACTGAGGCTGAGATCCTGGAGATGGCTAAGCGGATCGCGGGTGCCGCGAAGCTTGTTGGGGCTTCTGAGTCTGACGTGCTGGCACTGTCTAACGCGATGGCTTCTCTTGGTATTGAGGCGCAGCTCGGCGGCGGTGTTATCTCCCGTGTGATGCAGCGCATGTATGGCGATGTGAAAGCTGGCGGCGAAGGGCTTGACCGGCTGGCGGAGGTCGCTGGGGTTTCGGCTAAGGAGTTCGCTACAGCTTTCGAAACTGACCCTGTCCGTGCTGTTGACATGATGGTCAAGGGCTTCGGGCGGATCAAGGACGAGGGCGGCAACGTCATCGACACGATGTCAGACCTTGGCATTAAGGGCACTGAGGAGACGGGCGTTATCCTGCGCCTCGCTGGTGCCGGCGACATCCTCACAGACTCGTTGAAGCTTGGAGACTCCGCGTGGCAGTCGAACTCGGCACTGGCCGAGGAAGCGGCTAAGCGTTACGAGACGACCGAGTCCAAGGTCAAGGTCGCTTGGAACAACATCAAGGACGCTGCGATTGAAGCGGGCGCTGTACTGCTTCCTGTAATCGCCGGGATTGCTGAAGGCGCCGCAGGGCTCGCGCAAACATTCGGGGCCCTCCCAGAGCCCGTGAAGGGTGTTCTGACTGTCCTCGGTAGTGTCGCCGGCGTTGCCGCCTTGGGCGCTGGTGCGTTCCTGACCTTGACGCCTAAGATCCTGGATTCGGTGCAGGCGTTCACGACCCTAAACACGAGGGCGGACGGCAGCTCACGCGGACTGGGTAAGGTCGCCAAGAACGCAGGCATCGCAACCGCCGGGATACTCGCACTCACCGCTGCGGCCTCAATTGGCAACAAAATATTCGGCAAAGCAGAGGTCTCCTCAGCACAGTTCGCGCAAGGACTCCTGTCAGTAGGCGAGAACACTGAGAAGCTCGACGCGCTGTTCAAGGATGGCGGGCTCGGCACCAGCATTGACGGCGTCGGGGACGCCATCAAGCGCATGAGCGAGAAGTCGATGTTTGACGAGTTCAGTATTTGGCTGGGTGACGTATCTACGTCAGGGTCAAAGCTGAACACGCTTCGGGACAACCTGGCAGGCGTGGACGGGGCCCTCTCCGGCCTTGTGGCGGAAGGCAAGGGCGAGGAAGCTGCCAAGGGATTCCAAGCCATCAAAAACGCGGCGGAGGAGCAGGGCGTTCCGCTGGAGAAGCTGGTGGACATGTTCCCCCAGTACCGGGACAAGCTACTCGAAGCTAAGAACGCTGCCGGGGAAACGAACGTTACTCAGGACGACCTGTCCAAGTCGATGCTCGAAGGCGGCAAAGCTACGGACGTGGCCGCGGAGGCTCTGAAAGCGGCAGCAGAGGCAAGTGAGGAAGTCCAGAAGGCGCTGGAGGATGTAGGCCTCGCGGCGGACGGTTCCGTGACAGATATCGATAAGTTCGCCGCTTCGTTGTTCGCAGCTGGGCTGATTCATCTTTCGGCTTCTGATGCGTCTATCGCGTATCAGGCTGCTATTGACGCAATGACTGAGTCGGTTATCAAGAATGGCACGACCCTGGATATCAACACTGAACAGGGACGGGCAAACCAGGCTGCGTTCAACGGTATCGCCAGTTCCGCTATGACTGCGGCTGAGGCTACGGCTGCTGAGACCCTGGCTACCCAGGGTTCGGCTGCGGCACAGGCTCAACTTCAGGCATCGTTGCGGACGAGTTATGACGACCTTGTTAGGGCTGCCGGCCAGTTGGGTATCACGGGCGACGAAGCGGACACCATGGCGCGCAAAGCCCTGGGTATCCCCAAGGAAGTCCCGATTGACACGTGGGTGAACGACAACGCCACAGCCAAGCTCGACGCGCTCAAAACCAAGGCCGACAATTTGGATGGCAAGCAAGTCAAGATCACCACGGTTGAGCACAATATCAAGATCCTCGAAACGCAGGTCCGCGGAGGTAATGCCGGGCTCGGGGATGATGTGTCGTTGACGGCGCTTGATCCTGGCCGCGCTACCGGCGGGCGGATCCCGGGTCTGGATCTGACCCGGGCGACAGGTGGCAGGATTCCGAGTCTGGCTGAGGTTGGTTACGCAGCGGGCGGGAAGCTTCCAACGACGGGCCCAGGAACGGACACCACTGACGGGTTCCTTGGGATCTCATCTGCGGGCGTTCCACTGGCGAGGGTGGACGCTGGCGAGTGGATCATCAACGGGCGGTCTTCAGATAGGTACAACCGCGAACTTGCAGCGATCAACGCGGGCACCTTCCCGAAGATGCCTGGTTACGCGAATGGCGGGCAGCCATCCCGTGAGTACTCGGCGCGTGAACTCGGATATTCCCCGGCTGCGTCGTCAGCCGGTTCACCGAGTGCTATACCAGACATCTATGTAGAGAACCCCTTTACGGGCGAATACCTGTTGGCAAAGGTTGACCACCGCGCTGCCGCAGCCGTCACTAGGTTCGACGCCAATTCACCGTACATGCGTCCTGGCCGCACCCGCTGACCCGGCACCCTTTTCACCTTGGCGACGGGGCTGGACTGACGGGCCTTTTGGGGCTTTTCGTTAACCCGAAGAGCGACGCTGCGGTCACGTAGCCGGGCCGGTACATTCAAAACACAACGGAACCCCTGTCAGCATCTACTGACAGGGGTTCCGTACCTCTTCGGAAATGCGTACTGTCAGTGAACGGCTATCCATCTGGGGGAATAATGCGCAAGCTTTTGACACTTCTGGTAATTGCAATATTCCTACTGACAGGCTGCTCTCAGTCTTTGAAGGAAACTGACCCAGAAGGACAAGAAGCCTGCCATCGTCTGGACCGTGCTCGAGACAAATCCGTTGACACAACGGAGGCTATGGGTCTGATCCTTTGGGGCGTCGGCGAGAAAGCTGTCCTAGCCAAAACCGAGAGCATACGCAACGGCGTCACCGAGAGTCCTGAAATATCGAAACTGTCCAAGACAAAGTCTTACTCCATCAAGGATTCGCTGGCTCAAACATGCAGGGACCTTGGCGTGCCGGTCAGGGAAGTCACCAAGACGCCCTAATGCGGATCCTCTTGGACAGTTTCCAGGTCCCAACTCGGAAGGATGCCGCGCAGGGGCGAGTTGGATAGGCTCTCCAGACGAGAGAAACCCTCGTCAAGGTCGGACAGAGTCTGCCTGGTAGGCTTCTCAGCCATGTGCTGGCGATAGGACGCCGCTTGGTCCGGAGTCCTGCTGTTGGTCTTCTGCGGTGGCGGTAGCGACTCAAAAGGGAGCCAGAGCACCTCGTACCCGGTTAAGGGGAAAACGATTGGGAAGACCTTTCCTGGAATTCTTCTCAGCGTCATGGTGAGACTGTGTGTTTTGAGATTGCGGATGTAACGCACTCCGGGCAGTATGTGGCCGATCGGGTCCGTTCTAAGAAAATTAACGTACCGACCTTGGTTCCTCAGCTGATCGTCCAAGATCGCCGCCCAGAAGACAGCCTCGGTTGCGGAGAGGAACAAAAGTGTTGGATCAGAAATCGCGGAGGGATCCGTATGCCTTGCCCTGGCCTGCCGGAAGCCCTCTAGGGCCACTGGCAGCATCGGTGACCTAGAAGCTTGATGATCCACTATGCTCCTCGCCTTCGCGATTCTTTTGTTCCAGAAGGCTACCGGGCGTAGGGCAAATCTTGTCGTAGCCCCAAGCTAGCCTCAGCCATGTGGTGAAGATAGATGTTGAAGCGGTAGGCAAGATGCTCGATGACCTGCTGGCCCCGGTCGAGCGCTCACCATACGAGGAACTAGAACCCGATTACGAGTACATGCCGGCACCCTGGTGCAACTGCCGGTGTCACTAACAGATTAAACTCGTGGCCATGGAAGCAGAACACACTAACGAAGACACCCAGAGCCGGAACGCCAGGCTGCCCGTGGAGTATCTATACTTCACAGTTGACGACGTGGCAGAAATGCTCTGTGTGGCCCCGAGCACCGTTCGCACGCTCCTGCGGAAGGAACGCTGGCCGCACTCGAAATTCGGTGTCCAAGTGCGCTTTACCCTCGCTGACTTGGACGCGATCCGGACTATGCACCGTGTAGATGTGGCCCTGAAGGCGCGGCCTACTCATATTGGAAGCGACCAGGCACGCCGTCGTGCTCACGCCTACAACATCAGGAACGGGCTAGTGGAGCAGAGGTACAGCCGCCCCATCCCCTAGCACGTGTTGGTTGTTTAGCTTCAGCACGGCTTTCCTCTAGATCTTCCAAATGTTCGATGTTGAAGTGCGCGTAGCCATTCGCGCGCGCATCGGACTCGTACTGATTAATGAATGCTTCGAACTTTTCTTCCGCGGTCATGGCGCAAAGCTTAACGTGGTCAACAGGGGAACGGTAGAGCAGAGATGCCTGCACCTACGAAACCAGGGCAGTAGGAGCGAATCGGAACTGCATAGACGGGCACAGGCGGCAGTTTGAGCAACCAGCCTCACGCGCCTGCTCATCAGTCAACGTTGCCGCACGATCCATGAGTACCTGACGTGTCACGCCCAAGCTCACAGCCGCTTCCTTGATGGAGCCACCGCTGCACCCTTGGAGCATGTCTGGGAGCAGCCTCCGCGCCACCTCGTAGCGAACCATCATTTCGATAGCTTCCGTTTGGTGTGTGCTGTGGCCTTGTTCGATGTGGATTTCTTCGTGGAGAACGGCGCACTTCAACTGAATAGCGTTCAGCCTGTCATCGACGTAGATGTTCACGCCGTCTGTTGCTGCTGCCATGCCATCGGGCATACGGCGACGAATGATAGGCCGGCTCGGGGCAAATGATTCCCCCATGATTTTCCCCCTGGAAAGTTTTCAGTTGTGAGACCCTGCAACAGGTAGAGACCAATCGAAGCCCGTTGCTGTGATTATGGCAGAGCGGTTAACTGTTTTCGGTTACCTCGTGGTGCAGCAATGCGGCTTTCGCGTCCGTCTTTGTTCGGAACCCGCCGAACGTGACAGCTCCGCAAGTCTCGCAGCTAGCGGCGTAGCCCTTCTGCTCGCCTTGGGCACCGTAGGTTCCTCGTTCAAAAGCTACTGACTTGTGCTTGATCGTGCTACTCATGGGAAGAAACGTATATCGAATCTTTTCCCCGAACGAAATCTATGTGGCACGGAATGGTGAATCCGAGCTGACATCCCTGAGCCTTTCAGACCAACAGGTCCGCGACCTGGTGGAACGGATGCTGAAGAGCTCTGGCCGCCGCCTGGACATGTCGTCGCCATTCGTGGATGCCGCCCTTCCGGATGGATCAAGGCTGCACGTAGTCATACCGGATGTAACGCGCCGGCACTGGGCAGTGAATATCCGGAAGTTTGTCGTGAAGGCGAGCAGGCTCGAGCACCTGGTTGAGCTCGGCACGCTGACGCCGCAGTCGGCACGGTTCCTGGGGGCGGCCGTCGCAAGTGGGCTGAACATCCTTGTGTCCGGCGCTACCCAGGCCGGAAAAACCACCATGCTGAACTGCCTGGCCGCGAGCATCGGTAGCAGGGAGCGGGTGGTCACCGTAGAGGAGATCTTTGAACTTCAATTTCCGCTACGTGATGTCGTGGGCCTGCAGTGCCGTCAGCCCAACCTGGAAGGCCAGGGCGAGATACCGCTGCGCCGGCTGGTGAAAGAAGCGCTGCGGATGCGTCCGGACCGCCTGGTGGTGGGGGAGGTCCGGGAGGCTGAGAGCCTGGACATGTTGATTGCCTTGAATTCCGGACTTCCCGGGATGTGCACTGTCCATGCGAACTCGGCCCATGACGCAGTGACCAAGATCTGTACCCTCCCGCTGCTTGCCGGTGAGAACATCTCGTCGGCGTTTGTTGTACCCACGGTCGCATCATGCATTGACCTGGTAGTGCATTGCAGCCGCCAGGCCAACGGGCGCCGCCAGGTCACCGAAGTACTGTCGCTGGGGAGAAGAGTCGAAAACGGCGTTATCGAGTCGTCGATGGTTTTCGGTATGGACGATGGGATGCTCCAGCCACGGGCCAACTCCATGCCGGCAGCTGAGAAATTTGCGCGCGCCGGCTACGACGTCGCGGCGCTGCTGGAACCGCACTGATGGCACCGCTCATGGGGGTAGTTGCCGGCGCTGGGTTCTTTCTTATTTGGTGGTCGTGTTGGGAGAATCCGCAACCGGCCGCCCGGCCGGCCAGATCAAACCGGCTGGAAGACCTTCTGGCGTCCGCCGGTATTGAGAGAGTCTCGGCGGCCGGTTTGATGGCCAGTTGCCTTGGACTGGGCCTTTTTGTGGCGCTCGTATTCTTCGCCGTCAGCCGCTCGTGGCCGATGGCGGCGTGCTTCGGCCTCTTCGGTGCCTGGCTTCCGGTCAGCGTGATCCGCTGGCGTGCCAGGAAGAGAACGGCGCTGCTCCGTCAGTTGTGGCCGGACGTCGTGGACCACCTCAGATCCGCTATCCGGGCGGGACTGTCACTGCCGGAGGCCCTCATCCAGCTCGGGGAGAAGGGTCCCGAGGAACTGCGGTACGTCTTCAGGGACTTCGGCTCGGACTACCGCGCCGGAGGCCAGTTTGATGCCTCGCTGAACAAACTCAAGGACCGGCTGGCCGATCCCGTGGCTGACCGGATCGTGGAAGCACTGAGGCTGACGCGCGAAGTCGGAGGCGCGGACCTGGGGAAACTGCTCAGCACGCTTGCGGAGTTCCTGCGGGAAAACGCCCGCACACGAAGTGAGCTTGAGGCCCGCCAGTCGTGGACCATCAACGCAGCCAGGCTGGCGGTTGCTGCTCCCTGGATCGTTATGCTGCTTCTGGCCACGAGGCCAGAGGCGGTCCAGGCGTACAACACGCCGGTGGGTGTCGCTGTTTTGCTCGGCGGCCTTGTTGTGTCCCTTGTCTGCTATTCGCTGATGCTGAGGATTGGCGCCCTCCCACCGGACGAAAGGGTTCTCAGATGACGGGCTCTCAGGCCGCGGCCACCATCTGCGGAATCGTCCTCGGAGTGGGACTGTGGCTGGTCTTCGTCCGATTGCCGATGATGCGCGCCACTACACTGGCCGAACGCATTGAACCGCAGCTGAAGTCACAAAACCTTGAGTCAAGGCTGCTGCGCGCAGCGGGGGACCAGAACGTCACACCCTTCGGCCCGCTGGAACGCATTATGAGGCCCCTGATCCGCGACGGCTTCGCGGCCCTGGGCGGGCTGAACCTGGGATCCAAGGGCCTTGCACGACGGCTCGCCCAGGCAGGCATCAACAAACCTCCGCTCGACTTCCGGGCTGAGCAACTGCTCTGGGCTGCGGCAGCCTTCAGCCTCTCGCTGTCGTTGGTGGTCCTCGGTGCCCTAGCGGGCCGTTTCAGTCCATTGCTGGCGGTCCTCGCGGTCGTTGGGAGCGGGTTCGGCGGGTTTCTGTTCCGCGACTATTGGCTTGGGATCCAGATCAGGAACCGGGAAGCCCGGATGATGGCTGAGTTCCCCAGCCTGGCCGAGTTGATGGCGCTCGCGGTCGGTGCCGGCGAAAGCGCCACCGGCGCGCTGGACCGCGTCTGCCGCAGCGCGCACGGGGAACTGGCCAAGGAGTTCTCCCGGATCCTGGCCGAAACCCGGGCCGGCAGACCACTCGTGGAGGCCATGCAAGGGTTTTCCGCCCGAACCGACCTGGGTCCGCTGATCCGGTTCGTTGACGGCATTATCGTGGCCGTGGAACGGGGGACCCCGTTGGCGGACGTACTCCGGGCCCAAGCCCAGGATGTCCGGGATACGGCCAAACGGAACCTTATGGAGTCGGCCGGTAGAAAAGAGATTGGGATGATGGTGCCGCTCGTTTTCGGTGTCCTGCCCTTGACCGTGATCTTCGCTGTTTACCCCGGCATTGCAGCCATCAGCCTTGGCTTATAAGCGGCCTCGCTGGGCAACCATAACCAGCCGGGCTGCCGGCTTTGAGAACGCGACTACTGAATAGGACGAAAGATGAAAAACTTGGGATTGCGCAGCGGATTGCAGCTTTTGGGCATCGTGGCCGGCATCTGGTGCTTAGCTCGGATAAGCCTGCAGCCGTACGGGGCGCTGCCCGCCGGGCGAAGCAGCGCAGCCTCCGAACACCCTGAGCGTGGCGACGTCCCTGGCTGGGTAATGATCACACTGATGTCGGCGGTCCTCGTGGCAGCGTTGCTGGCTTTGGCGGGTCCGGCTTTGGAGTCGATGTTCAACCAGGCCATGGACAGGGTCGGAAACTGACCATGCCCCGACGCCTTGGGCGGGACCGTCTCCGCGGTGGCAGTCCCGTTGCAGTACAAGGCCGTTTCAGGGGTGCGTCAACGGGCGAACGCGGTTCGGCCGTGGTGGACTTCGTCCTGGTGGGTGGCCTGCTCAGCATGTTTTTCCTGGCCATCATCCAACTCACCTTGGTCCTCCACGTCCGAAATACCCTGATCGACGCCGCGGCATCAGGCGCCCGTTACGGCACCTTGGCAGACAGGGGCGCCGCCGATGCCCAGGAGCGCGCCGGGGCGCTGGTTGGAATGGCACTTAACGAGGAGTTCGCCCGCGATATCAGCACCTCCGAAGTGACCTTCCAAGGCCTCCGGACGCTGGAAGTGACCATCAAGGCCCCCATGCCGGTTATCGGATTGATCGGGCCCCGGGACATGTTGGAAGTCAAGGGCCATGCCGCTGTCCAGCCCTGAAGCCATCCATTCGGCCGTAGTCCGAAGGCTGAGGTTCGCGTGTGGCCTCCCGGCCACGACCGCTCCGCCACCGGACGACACCAGGGCCATCCGGGAACAGGGGAGTGCAGTGGTGGAATTTACGTTCCTCGCGCTGCTTCTGATGGTTCCGCTCGTGTACTTCATCATTACTATGGGCCAAATACAGGGCGGATCCTTTGCCGTCGTTGGGGCGGCCGACCAGGCCGCAAAAGTGTATGTCGCCCAGCCTGACGCTGCCTCGGCGCAGCGCGCGGCCGAGCAGGCGGCCCTGGTTGCCCTCGCAGATTACGGTCATCCTGCCGACAACGCCCAAGTAACCACGAGTTGTGACCCGTCTGCCTGCCAGGCGGCCGGAACGGCGGTGACCGTGACCGTCAGTTTGATGGTGCCTCTGCCGTTTGTGCCGTTCAGTGACGAGTTCAGGCTCAACGCCAGCAACGTCGAAGCATCTTCGACCCAACTGGTTGGCAGGTTCCGGTGAAGGCAAAGAATGCCGGGGAGGACGGCCAGATGATTGTCCTCATCATCGGATATGTCCTGCTGGCACTCTTGGTGACCACTGTCGTCGTCGGCATCTCCAGTGTCTACCTGGAGCATAAGCGTCTCCTGTCCCTGGCCGACGGAGCGTCCCTGGCCGCGGCCGACAGCTTCACCCTGGGTGATGTGGGATCCGACGACGGCGGTCCCTCCACTGTCCTCGGTTCCGAACGCGTCAGGAACGTTGCCCGCGACTTCATCGGCAGAAATCCAGCCGCGGCGCGTTTCGACCGCTTGGACGTCGCCCCGGCGACAGGCAGTCCCGAGGGCTCCACCGCCGTCGTTGTCCTCACCTCTGCCGTCCATCCGCCAGTGGTGAATTTCCTCATGCCCGACGGAATCAGGATCGAAGCTTCCTCCACGGCCCGTTCCCGCCTTACGCGGTGATCGGCGGCGGGGAGTCGGGGCCTCCGGCCGGATAGCGTAGGCTTAAACAACCATGGCCAATATTGATTTTTCCGCAGAAATCCGCGCCCTTCGCGCCACCTACACCTCCATCGAGCGAGTCAGCGATGTTGAGGCACTGAAGGAAGACATCGCTGAACTCAGCGAGCGGGCCGGCGAGCCGAACCTGTGGGATGACCCTGCTGCTGCCCAGAAAATCACGTCCCGGCTCTCCCACCGCCAGTCGGAACTGGAGCGGCTCAACACCCTGGCCTCGCGGATTGACGACCTCGAAGTCCTCGTGGAGCTCGGTCAGGACGAGGACGACGCTGATTCCATGGGCGAAGCGGCCGCGGAACTCGAGTCCATCAGGAAGGCACTGAAGGAGCTCGAAATCGTCACGCTGCTCTCCGGCGAATACGACGAACGTGAAGCGGTAGTGTCCATCCGTGCCGGAGCCGGCGGGGTTGATGCAGCCGATTTCGCCGAGATGCTGATGCGGATGTACCTGCGCTGGGCGGAGCGGCACGGTTACCCGACCACCGTTATGGACACTTCATACGCCGAGGAAGCCGGGCTGAAGTCCGCCACTTTTGAGGTCAAAGCACCTTACGCCTTCGGAACGCTGAGCGTGGAGGCCGGCACCCATCGCCTGGTACGGATCAGCCCCTTCGACAACCAAGGCCGGCGCCAGACCTCCTTTGCCGCGGTCGAAGTGATCCCCCTCATCGAACAAACTGACTCCATCGACATTCCCGACAACGAGATCCGCGTCGACGTATTCCGGTCCTCGGGCCCCGGCGGACAGTCGGTCAACACCACGGACTCTGCTGTCCGCCTGACCCACATCCCCACCGGCACGGTGGTGTCGATGCAGAATGAAAAGTCCCAGCTACAGAACCGCGCGGCTGCGATGCGGGTCCTCCAGTCAAGGCTCCTGCTCCTGAAGAAGGAGCAGGAGGACGCCGAAAAGAAGGCGTTTGCCGGGGATGTCAAGGCATCCTGGGGCGACCAGATGCGCTCGTACGTCCTGAATCCGTACCAGATGGTCAAGGACCTGCGGACCGACCACGAAGTCGGCAACACGTCAGCGGTTTTCGACGGCGAGATCGATGACTTCATCGACGCCGGCATCCGGTGGCGTACTGACAACCGCAACGCCGAGAAGTAACTGTCCGGCGGTCCTCACGGCACTGATCGCGCGACACGCCCCCGGAAGCCCCTAAATACGGCGTCCGGGCTGCGTATAGTCGAGGAGCCGGAGCTCTACTTCCCCCAAACAGAAGCCCGCGCACCGGCTGCAGATCTGGGCTGCGTAACGATCAGCCGTGCCTGCAGGGTACTTAGGGTCATGATCCGATTCGAAAATGTCACCAAGGTCTACGACCAGCAGGCACGGCCCGCGCTGGATTCTGTCAACCTTGAGATCGACCGTGGCGAGTTCGCCTTCCTCGTAGGCGCTTCCGGATCCGGAAAATCCACCTTCCTGCGGCTGGTGTTGAAAGAGGACCGCGCCTCGTCCGGGGCCGTCTACGTGGCGGGGCAGAACGTTGCCAAGATCTCAAGCTGGCGGGTGCCCCGTCTCCGCCGCGGCATCGGCGTCGTCTTCCAGGACTTCCGCCTCCTGCCGCAGAAAAACGTCTTCGCCAACGTCGCCTTCGCAATGCAGGTCATCGGCAAGAGTCGCAGCGTCATCCGGGACACGGTGCCCGAGGTACTCAAGACAGTGGGGCTCGAAGGTAAGGAAAACCGGCTCCCGCACGAACTCTCCGGCGGCGAGCAGCAGCGCGTGGCCATTGCCCGTGCGGTGGTTAACCGGCCGGGCATCCTCCTGGCGGACGAGCCGACGGGAAACCTGGATCCCACGACGTCAATGGGCATCATGGGGGTGCTGGACAAGATCAACCAAAATGGCACCACAGTAGTAATGGCCACGCACGATGACGACATCGTCAATGAGATGCGCAAGCGCGTAGTGGAGTTGAAGAACGGCGTAGTCATCCGCGATGAAGCGAAGGCCCTCTACACTTCCATGATCCCGGTGGTTGGCCAGTCGCGGCGGCTTAAGGACGCCAGCGGCCGGGAGGAGCCACCGCCTGCCAGCCCTGAAGGACAACGCGATGGCTCAGGGGAGGGACAGCGATGAGGCTCGCTTTTATCCTCGGCGAGATCGGCAGCGGCCTGCGGCGGAACGTGACCATGGTCGTTTCCGTCATCCTGGTGACCTTTGTTTCCCTGACCTTCGTTGGCGCAGCCGGGATGCTCCAGCTGCAGATCAACCAGATGAAGGGCTACTGGTACGACAAGGTCCAGGTAGCGATCTTCCTTTGCAGTGACGGTTCGACGGCCGCCGGGTGCGCCGCCGGCCCGGTCACTCCAGAGCAGCAGGACAACCTGCAAAGCCTCCTGGAGTCACCGGCGGTGGCTCAGTACATCAACGATTTCCAGTTTGAGTCCAAGGAAGAGGCGTACAAGCACTTCAAGGACCAGTTCTCCAATTCCCCAATTGTTGACTCTGTCACGCCTGACCAGCTTCCGGCCTCCTTCCGGATCAACATGAAGGATCCGGAAAAGTACCAGATCATCAGCGAGACCTTTTCGTCCCAGCCCGGCGTCGAGACTGTTATTGACCAGCGCCAGTTGCTGGAACGGCTCTTCTCCGCCATGAATGCCGCTTCCCTCGTGGCTGTCAGCGTCGCGGGCGTCATGATTGTCTGTGCCATCCTCCTGATCGCTACCACTATCCGTCTCTCGGCGTTCAGCCGACGCCGCGAAACGGGCATCATGCGCCTCGTGGGCGCCTCCAAAACAGTCATCCAGCTGCCGTTCATCCTCGAAGGTGTCATTGCTGCCGTGATCGGCGCTGCGCTGGCGTCCGGAACGCTGTGGGCCGTGGCGCACTTCTTCCTGGGGGAGTACCTGTCCAAGCAGTACC
Organism: Pseudarthrobacter sp. CCNWLW207; assembly: GCF_037203945.1. Lineage (NCBI taxonomy): Bacteria > Bacillati > Actinomycetota > Actinomycetes > Micrococcales > Micrococcaceae > Pseudarthrobacter > Pseudarthrobacter sp. CCNWLW207. Next base: position 449,861 of record NZ_JBBCBS010000003.1, read on the forward strand.
CGGACACGGCCTTCATCTCGCCGGCGCAGACACTCATCCTTGCGCCCGCCTTGCTGATCCTTGGCGGATCCTTGGCAGGAATTTCGTCTCTCTTGACCTTGCGCAGATATTTGAGGGTTTAGGCTGTGCAAACCGACCAAGGAAAGCTTATGACTGGCATGAATCGTACTTCCCGCGCGCCCGGCAAAACCGGCAACCGCCAGCCGCGCCGCGCCGGCATCATCAGCGGTGTCCTGGCGCTTGTCCTGGCGGCAAGCCTGGGCGCTTCAACGCCGGCAGCTTTCGCCGACGAACTGGAAGACAAGCAGGCCGCCCTCGAAGCCGAGGCCGCCCGGGTTCAGCAGTCCCTTGAATTTGTTGACTCGCGGATAGCCAAAGCCGCGGGCGACCTTGTGATCTACCAGGGCCAGCTTCCCGGCGCCCAACAGGCACTTCTTGAAGCCCAGGGCAGGGTTGCCAGCGCCGTCAAGGAAGTCGAGGCGCTCTCAGCGCGGGTGGACCTGGCACAGCAGAACAAGGCCAAGATCACGCAACAGCTGGAGACAGACAAGCAGAAGATAGCGGACACAAAGAAGCTGATCGGCCAGATTGCTACGCAGGCGTACAAGTCCGGCGGGGTTCCCTCCAACCTCACGCTCTTCTTCGGATCCAACGCAGGCGGGAGCCTGACCGATACGATGGACCTCGCCGACCAGGCCATGCGCAGCCAAAACTCGGCCATGGACAAGCTGTCCCAGCAGAACGCCACCAACGTCAATTCCCAGGCTCGGCTTGCGGCAGTTGAAGCGGAGATCCAGGACCTGAAAGCCAAGGCCGACGCGGCGCTCGAGCGGGAAAAGGCGGCCCGCGACGAAGCCGCCGCCAAGAAGGCGCAGGTTGACCAGCTGATCGCCGACACCACCCGGCTGGATGCCGAACTCCAGGCCGCACGGCCAGGCATTCAGAGCCAACTGGCAGCCGTCGAGGCCAGCCAGAACGCAGTCGCCAACGAGATTGCCGAGCGTGACCGCAGGCTGCGGGAAGCCTGGGAAGCAGAACAACGTCGCCGTGCTGAGGCGGCGGCAGCAGCCGCCGCGGCAGCGGCCGCTGCAGCGGGCCAAGCTGCCCCGCCGCAGGCGCCCTACGCTCCGGTGACCGGGTCGCCGTCGGCGTTTGGCCTGCGGCACCCCTTCGCCGGCTCCGTGCCCATCACGTCCGGCTTCGGTTGGCGGGCCACTCCGCCGGGAACCATCGACTTCTACGGCACCGGCGGTTACATGCACACCGGCATAGACTTCGGAGCAGCGTGCGGCACCCCGGTCTATGCGGCCGCGGCCGGTGAGGTCTTTTCCTCCGGCTGGAACTCAGCCGACGGCGGCGGATGGCGGGTAAAGCTTTCCCACGGTGTGATGGAAGGCAACTCCCTGACCACCATCTACTACCACAACAGCAGCATCGCCGTCTCCAACGGCCAGAGGGTCTCCCAAGGCCAGCTCATTGCCTACTCGGGCAACACAGGGAACTCCACAGGCTGCCATGCACACTTCGAGACCTGGCTGAACGGCGCAGCGGTCGATCCGATGCGGCTGCTGTAACGCCGCTCCGCAGCTGCCGTACACTGGTATGACTTCGCGCCGGAACGGCCGGAGCCACTGACGATCCAAGAACCGAGGAGTTCCACCGTGCCCAAAGAAAGTGGCCGTAAAGTGGTGGCCACCAACCGCAAGGCCCGGCATGACTACCACGTGCTGGACACCTATGAGGCGGGAATAGCCCTCATGGGAACAGAGGTCAAGTCGCTTCGCGAGGGCCACGCGTCCATGGTCGATGGCTTCTGCACCTTCTACAACGACGAGTTGTGGATGGAGGGCATCCACATCCCGGAATATAACCAGGGAAGCTGGACCAACCATGCTGCCCGCAGGCGCCGGAAGCTGCTCCTCCACCGCGAGGAACTGATCAAGATTTCGCACAAGATCAGGGAGTCCGGGTTCACCATCGTCCCGCTCCAGCTGTACTTCGTCGACGGCCGTGCCAAGGTGGAGATCGGGGTCGCCCGCGGTAAGCGGGAATACGACAAGCGACAGAGCCTGCGTGAGCAGCAGGACAACCGTGAGGCACTGCGCGAGATCCGGGAACGCAACCGGAGGTAGCGCGCCGCGGGGTGGAATGATTTCCACCGGCTGTGCGTTATGATTGGTAGTCCGGCAGGCATTGGGACGCAAGACCTGACCTGCCGGGTTTGATAACAAAATACGGGGATGATCGGTTTCGACGATGTTAGTCGCGACAGGTGAAGCGGGCCGAGGATGCAGAATTATCTCGTAAACGCTGTCTGCAAACCAATAAGTGCCGAATCTAAGCGCACTGACTTCGCTCTTGCTGCCTAAGCAGTAAGACAGTCCGTCAGCCCGAGGTTGCTATTGCCCCGGAACCTGGCGTCATTTAGATAGCCACTGCTGTTTGCCTCCGTCATCGGGGCAAACGGGACTCTTAGATGACTGGGCCCGGATCAGCCAGCTGTTTGCAGCATGGCTGGGGCCGAGAAAATCCGACGCAAACTGCGCCCGGAGAAGCCCTGACAACACGACATCGGACGGGGGTTCAATTCCCCCCATCTCCACATTTTGCGATGCCGCAAGGCACGCAGAACGGCCCGGACCTTGGTCCGGGCCGTTCTGCGTTAAGCGCAATGCAGCAGCTGACGCTGTCATTTCCCCCCGTTCACCCACGGCGTAGACACGCAGGGAGTAGGACGGCAGGCCGAATGGTTGAGACAAATAGGACCAGCAGCCAGTCCGGACCAATCGGCTGCCATAACTCCAGGAGGTGGGCCATGGACCAGGTGCGGAAGCCCGGTTCACCAGCGTCCGACGACGGGCCTCTGGACTCGTACTCGGAGACGGTCATGCGCGTGGCCGAGACAGTCACCCCACACGTTGCCGCCATTGAAATGACGGGAAACCGCCGTAATGGACGCTTTCGTGTGGGCGCCGGATCGGCGGTGCTGTTCACGGAGGACGGTTACTTGCTGACAAACTCCCACGTAGTGGCCGGCACCCGCCAAGGCAACGCTGTTTTCGCGGACGGTGCCCGCACCGACCTGGAGCTGGTGGGCGCCGATCCATTGTCCGATCTTGCCGTTGTGCGCGGCCGCGCGCCCAAAGTCCCTCCCGCCGAGTTCGGCGACGCGGAAACCCTGCGGGTGGGGCAGCTCGTCGTTGCGGTGGGGAACCCGCTGGGGCTGGCCGGATCCGTGACTGCTGGCGTCGTCAGCGGCCTGGGCAGGGCCATCCCAGTCTGGGCAGGAGGCAACCGGAGGGTGATCGAGGACGTTATCCAAACGGATGCGGCCCTGAACGCCGGGAGTTCCGGCGGTGCGCTGGCGGACACCCACGGGCGGATTGTCGGCATCAATACAGCGGTGGCCGGTGCCGGGCTGGGGCTGGCGGTGCCCATCAATGCAACCACGCGAAGGATCATCGCGGCGTTGCTGGCTGACGGGCGCGTTCGCCGGGCCTACCTTGGTGTCGTCAGCACGCCCATCCGCCTAAATGCCAGTGCCGTGGTCCGGACAGGGCAGCGGGACGGGCTGCGCGTGGTGGAGGTCCTGGCAGGTTCGCCCGCGGACCGGGCAGGCCTGGCGGCGGGTGACATCATCCTGACAGCAGGCGGCCGTCCCGTCAGCAACGCTGAAAGCCTGCAGAAGCTGCTGTTCGCCGATGCTATCGGCCAGCCCCTGCGGATTGCGGTGCTGAGGGACGGCAAAGAAACTGACCTTGTTGCCGTGCCCGAAGAAATGGCGGCTAACGGGTAGTGGCCGCTACCGGCGCTTCTTCAGGTGCGCGACCGGATCCTGCGGGCCGTCAATGGGGCTCTTGGCCTTCTTTTCGGCGCGTTTCTCTTTGATGGTCTTGACCGGCTTCTTGGACAGATTCTGGTGAGGTGTCTTGTCAGGCATGGCGTGCTCCCTTATTAGGCGGGACGGCGTACGTCCCATCTCGTAAATTACGCCTGATTCGCCCTTAAGGAAATGCCCGGATTCAGTCCGGGACGGCGACGTCCGCGATGCCCACAAACCGGGTCCCAACGCCGTCGAACTCGCTGCGGACAAAGCCCGGACGTGGGGGCGGCAGCTCACTGGGAGCATGGTGACCGCAGCTGACATAGGTAAACTCGGGCCACCATTTCTTGGGCCGCGCCGCTTCCTCGTAGCCGCACACGGCACATTCCAGATGAACCCACACAGGACGCTTCCCGGTGCGGTTTGCCCTCGATTGGACAAGCCAGGGCGGCGGGTTGTCCAGGATTTCGCCGAGGTCGGCTTCCGTCAGCCATTTTGGGATGCCATGGCGTTGGGCCATCTCCAGGGGTACATCGAGGGCAATTGCCGCGTCACGTCTGCTAATCATCACAGTCAACGATACGGGACTGCGTTAGAGGCCGCCGCCGCCCACCAGGCAACCGGAAGCACAGAGTGCGCTGATTCAGCTAGGACGCAAGGGCGATGCCCACAGCAGCAGCGGCGAATCCCGCGAGTAGATTGGCCGCCACGTTCCAGGCTGCCGCGGCAATCCGGGATTCAGCCAGCAGCCTGATGGTGGCGGTTGTCCACGAACTAAAAGTAGTCAGGGCGCCGGCGAGGCCAGTTGCCACAGCGGCATGGAGGTCTTCGGGCAGTCCCAGCCGTCCTGTCATTCCAACGGAGAGCCCTATGATCAGGCACCCGGCTACGTTGACCACCAGGGTGGCCCACGGCCAGTGCTGCGGCGTCCGATCGGCGGCGTCCTTGGTGCGCGGTCCCGTGGAGGTAGCGGCGGGCCGATGAGCGAACCAGCTGTCCACGGCGAAGCGCAGCAGAGCACCGGCCACGCCGAAGACTCCTACCAGCATGGCGGCGATCACGCAGGGGCTCCGGAGCGGTCGGCCAGCACTTTGCCCGTCCTCCAGCCAGCGGCCGCGGCGCCGAACCCCAGCAGAAGTGAAAGGCCGAGGTACGCAATCCACACCAAGTGGAGGTTGGCACGGGAGAACTGATCCACCGCGAACACCACTGCGGAAAACGTCGTGAAGGATCCCAGCAGACCGGGCCCGAGCCCCGCCCGGAGCCAGAAAGCCGTGCGGGGCCTTGCGATCCAGAACGTAGTCAGGGCGGCCAGGACAAAGCTCCCGGCCACGTTGATGCCCAGCGTGGTCCAGGGCATCATTCCCGCGGCATCAGGGAAGGCCAGGCCCAGGCCGTACCGGAGTTCGGTCCCGAGGAGTCCGCCGCCGGCCACCGCCAGCCATGCACGCCAGCCAGGTGCCCCAGTGCCGGCCATTCAGCCGTTTCCGAGGACGCAGCCGGCGTGCGGCGCGTCGCTGTGCACCCACAAGGCCGAGGTGATTTCATCAGCGAGGTCATACTCCCGAGTCTTCCCCGCGGAGCTGATTCGCACTACAAGTGCCCCGCCGAATGGCTTGCGGCCCACTACCTCCACCTCGGCGTCGAGGTCGATTTCCTCGGCAGACAAGTACCGGAGCAAGTCAGGGTTCTCATCGCTGATTCGGGTGATCCGGCCGGTGTGTCCCTGATCCAATTCATTCATCAGGTGGGCGTGCGGCATCCGGACCGTGCCATCGGCGCCGGGGATGGGGTCGCCGTGGGGATCCCGAAGTGGATTTCCCAGTTTCGCCGCCATCCGCTCTATAAATGTGTCCGAGACGGCGTGTTCGAGATGCTCGGCCTCATCATGGACCTCATCCCAGCTGTAGCCAAGTTGTTGGACCAGATAGGTTTCGATCAGCCGGTGCCGCCTGACCATGGAGAGCGCAAGCCTCACGCCGGCGTCGGTGAGGGTGATTGCGCTGTACGGCTTGTGGTCCACCAGGCCCTGGTCCTTGAGCTTGCGGACCATCTCGGACACGGAGGAGTTTGCCACACCCAGCCGTTGCGCAAGTTGGGAGGAGGTAATGGGTTTGTCCTGCCACTCCGTGAAGGAGTAGATGACCTTGACGTAGTCCTCGATGGAGGAGGAGGGCGCGCTGGTCTTCACGACACCAAGCCTACCCGTTGCGCGGAGGGCGTCACGCTTTTGCGGCCCGCCATGTCAGGGTGAGGTAGGGCAGTCCCAGGCCCGCCCCGGGGGAGTGTCCCAGATGGTCGTGGAGGTACCAGTCCAGGTTCGCGAGGACCTTGGCGCGGGTGGTATCGCCGGAACGGAGGTAGTAGCTCCGCGACTTGGCAAGCTCCATGATCTCTGTCGTGGTGAGCGCGTCTTCCCAGCGGGTGACATGGCTTTCCAGCTCCACGAATTCCGGTCCCAAGGGCGGCTGGAAGTGCGGCCGGTAGACATCCCCGGCGTGCATGATGCGGGAAAGCCGGTGAACCCAAGGGACTGAAGTGTCCAACTGGTTCCAGATCAGCCCCAACCTTCCGCCGGCGCGGAGAACCCGTGAAAGCTCCGTACTGGCGGCCAGTGGATCGCACCAGTGCCATGCCTGCGCCACGCTGACGACGTCGAATGAGGACTCCGCGAATCCCGTCGCCTCGGCAGTGCCCACACTGGCCGCAACACCGGGGTGCAGGATCCGCAACTGGTCGAGCATGTCTGCGGAGGGGTCCACGGCGGAAACGGACAATCCGCGGTCGAGCAGCAGGACCGTGAATTTTCCGGTGCCGGCTCCCACGTCCAGGGCATCCCGGGCCCCCGCCGGAATAAGCCAGTCGGCCGAATCGCCGGGGTAACCGGGGCGCACGCGTTCGTAGTGTTCGCCTCCGTCCTGGAAGCTCTGACCAAGCTCCTGACGGCGTACGTCGTCAAGTTTGGGGCCACCCCGTGCCACGTGCAGCCTCCTTCGCCAGATGCCCTTGGGTATCCTTCGAATTTACCGCATGAGCCGGGTAACCCGGGTCAGTCGTCGATGCAGGGGGCAGCGCCTGCCGTGCCAGGCGTATTGGGTGCCCAGTCCGGGTATTTGCGGGTGTCGTTAGCCGGAACCCAGCGGCCCGAGTCAACCACATAGTCCCAGCCCAGGCCGGTTCGGCGGAGTTCCTCGATGCCAGCCAGCAGACGCTGGGCGTCTTCGAGGCGGGACCCAACGCCGAAGCTTGCCCGCAGGGAGCCGGACGGGAGGCCCAGGCGCTTCAGCAGGGGGTGGGCACAGAACCGGCCGTCGCGGAGGCCTACGCCGTGTTCTGCTGACAGGTAGGCAGCCACCAGGCCGGCGTCGTAGCCTTCCACCGAGAAGTTCACTACGCCGATGGTGTCGGTGTCCGGATCGGTGTCCTTGAAGATCTGGTGTACCGTCACGCCTTCGATCTTCTGCAGACCCTCCACCAGGAACGACCGGATAGCCGACTCGTGGGCGTGCCACCGGTCCTGATCCAGCGATGCGATGACCTGGGTGGCGCGAGCCAGTGTGGCGGCGCCCAGGACATTGGGCGAACCGCCCTCGTGCCGGGCTGGGCCGGTGGCCCAGCTGACGCCGTCGAGCCTGGCCTCCCGCACCGCGCCGCCACCGGCAAGATGCGGCGTGCCCGCGTCGAGCCAGTCCGACCGCCCCACGAGGACGCCTGCGCCGAAGGGCGCGTAGAGCTTGTGGCCCGAGAAAGCGAGGTAGTCGACGTCGTCGGCGCTGATGTTGATCCGGCGATGCGGCGCGAGCTGCGCGGCATCGACGACAATCCGGGCGCCGTGCTGGTGGGCAAGGGCGGCGAGGGCACGGATGGGCAGGATTTCGCCGGTGACGTTGGAGGCGCCCGTGACGGCGAGCAGGCTGATTCCGCCCTGTTCCAGTTCGGCACCGAGGGCCTCGATGGTGCCGGCCACGGTGTCGGCCGCAACGACGCTGCGGTGCGGGACGCCCTGCCACGGCAGGAGGTTGGCGTGGTGCTCGATGTCGAGGTACAAAACCTCCCCCGTGGGGCGGCCGTCCGCGGACGGAAGGCACCCGGCGAGGAGGTTCAGGGAGTCCGTGGTGTTCCTGGTGAAGATGACGGAGTCACCGAGCCGGCCTCCCACGAAGTCACGCACGATGTTCCGGGCGTTCTCGTAGACGGACGTGCTGATCTGGGATGCGTAGCCGGCGCCGCGGTGGACGCTTGCGTAGAACGGCAGGATCTCGTTGAGGTAGGCGGAGACAACCGAGAGGGCCGGGGCGGAGGCGCCGTAGTCCAGGTTGGCGTAACGCACGTGGCCGCCCTGGATCAGCGGGGCCTGGATTTCGGCGCCGGTGACGGCGGAAAGCGGCCGTCCGGCAACGGCGAGCCGTTCGCTGAACAGGGCTGCGGTGTCGTTTGCGGCCAGGGTACGGACGGCGGAGTTGGGGGAGACGGTGGCTGTTGTCACAGAGACCTCACTTTAGAGGGACTCCCTGTCCCGGGAATCCGCGCTTGCCGGGTCCGTTCCGGACCGGCCTGGTCGTCACCCGGGGCACCCCACCGCGAATGGAGGGTTGCCGGCCAGCAAACCGGGGTTTCGCGCTGGCACTCGTGACCTGTTAAGAGCGTAGAACATGGGCGGGGCGGGCAGGAAGCCCGTCCGAATGTTAAGGCTTTTGTTACGCGCGGATGGAAATACCCATGGTTATCCGAAGATACGACGGCGGACGCCCCCATCAGGAGGCGTCCGCCGTTGATAATTCGGCACTTGGGCTGCTAGAGGAGGTCGTCCAGGTCGGGGTTGAGCCGTTTGAGGACTTCCGAATGCAGGATGGAGTTCGTCGCCAGCGCGTTGCCGCCAAACGGACCGTCTTCACCCTCGAGGGAGGTGAAGCGGCCGCCGGCCTCCACCACGATCGGGACCAGTGCCGCCATGTCGTAGAGATTCAGCTCCGGCTCACACGCGATGTCCACGGAGCCTTCGGCCACCATGCAGTAGGACCAGAAGTCGCCGTAGGCACGCGTGCGCCAGACGTCTTCGGTGAGCCCAAGGAAGTCATGCAGGTTCCCGCGGTCCTTCCAGCCGCTCAGGCTGGAGTAGGACAGGGAAGCGTCCGAGAGTTTCGACACGTCCGAGACCTTCAGCCGGGTGGCCGCAGCGAGTGACCGGCCCATGTAGGCGCCTGCGCCCTTGGCAGCCCACCAACGCTTGCCCAGGGCAGGGGCACTGACGACGCCGACGACGGGCTCTCCTTCGTCCACAAGCGCAATCAGTGTTGCCCACACCGGTACGCCACGGACAAAGTTCTTGGTGCCGTCGATGGGGTCGATGATCCAACGCCGGGAGCCATGGCCTGAACTGCCGAATTCCTCGCCCAAGACCGCATCGCGGGGGCGGGAACGGGAAAGCTGGCCACGGATGGCTTCTTCGGCGGCCTTATCGGCATCAGTGACCGGGGTCAGGTCCGGCTTGGTCTCGACGTGGAGGTCCAGTGCCTTGAAGCGGCTCATGGTCTGGTCGTCCACGGAATCGGCCAGCACGTGGGCCAGGCGCAGGTCGTCGTTGTAGCTCGAAGCGGGTTGGATCATGGTTCCAAACTACCGTCAAAGCGCCGTGTGGTTGGGGACCCCGGCTTCGGGCGGCGTCCTGAACAGCCTGGGCGCTGCTCCCAGCCGGCCGGGCGGGTCAGTTGACGCTGCCCAATTCCTTGGTTTCCTGCCCCTCCATGCGGGGATCGGTGCCGAGCAGGCGACGGAGGGACGCGAGCCTGGCGGGTCCGGTTGGGCCCGCATGGCCTTCGGCAACCCAGGAGTCCAGGCCGCAATTGACTGCGCTGGCATTGTGTTTGCAGCCGCGCTCGCACGCATCCGTGCCCGGTTCCAGGTCCGGAAAGGAGCGGAGGATGCGGTCTGCGTCGACATGCGCCAGTCCGAAGGACCGGATGCCGGGGGTGTCGATGATCCAGCTTCCAGCAGGGGCGTCGGCCAGCTTAAGGGCCAGGGCCGAGGAGGACGTGTGGCGTCCGCGGCCTGTCACGGCGTTGACTCCGCCAGTGGCTCGCTCGGCTCCGGTCAGGGCGTTCACCATGGTGGACTTGCCTACGCCTGAGTGCCCCAGCATCACCGTGACCTTGCCATCGAGGTAGGCCCGAAGCTGGGCGACGGCATCGCTGTCGAGGCGCGCCGAGAGCCCGTCGTCGGAGCGGGCATCGATGCCGGATGCAGCGGCGTCGGCCGTCCGGCTGATGATGACCGGGAAGTCCAGGTGCTCGTAGTTCGACAGAAGTTCGGCAGGGTCTTTGACATCGGCTTTCGTGACCAGCAGGATCGGCTCGATGCCGGCGTCGTAGGCGGCGACGAGTGCACGGTCAATGAAGCCGGTGCGTGGTTCGGGATTGGCCGCCGCCACCACAACAACGAGCTGGTCGGCGTTGGCCACGACTGCCCGTTCAACGGGGTCGGTATCATCGGCGCTGCGCCGCAGGAGCGTCCTGCGGTCCTGGATCCGGACCAGCCGGGCCAGCGTGTCCGGTTCCCCGGAGACATCTCCCACCAATGAAACGAAGTCGCCAGCGACCACGGGGGACCGGCGGAGTTCCCGTGCCCGTGCGGCGATGATGGTGCGTTCTTCCCCTGAATCTTCGCCGACCACCGCTGTGTATCGGCCGCGGTCCACGGTAATGATCCGTCCTGTCACGGCATCATCGTGGCTGGGGCGGTCCTTCGTGCGGGGTCGGGAACCCTTCTTGCTGGGGCGGATCCGGACGTCGGATTCGTCCCAGGAGTCAGTGCTGCGTGCCACTATGCGTTACCAGCGGGTCCCGGCGTACCAGGTTCCTGGCCCTGCGCGATCATGTTTTCCCACAGCCGCGGGAAATCGGGCATGGTCTTGGCCGTGGTGGCGATGTCTTCTACTTCTATGCCCTCCACTGCGAGGCCCAGTATCGCCCCTGCAGTTGCCATTCGATGGTCCGCATAGCTGTGGACGACGCCGGAATGCAGCTTGGCTGGGCGGATCACCAGCCCGTCGCTGGTTTCCTCGGCGTCGCCGCCCAGCCGGTTGATCTCGGCGACCAGGGCGGCGAGCCGGTCAGTCTCATGGCCGCGGAGGTGTGCGATGCCGCTGAGCCGGGAGGGGCCGCTGGCAAGCGCGCAGAGCGCCGCGACAGTGGGGGCAAGCTCACTGGTTTCATCAAAGTCGGCGCCCTTGATCTGAGCTCCGCCGGTGACCGTGAGGACGCCGTCGGCCAGGCTGACCGTGGCGCCCATGTCCGCAAGGATACTGCGCCAGAGATCACCCACCTGCGTGGTTCCAGTGGGCCAGTTGGGGATCCGGACCGTGCCGCTGGTGGCCAATGCGGCGGCCAAGAAAGGGCCGGCGTTGGAAAGGTCCTGCTCAATGCGCTGGTCAAACGCCCGGATGGTTCCTGGCGCCACGACCCAGTGATTGGGGACGGAATCATCCACGGACACGCCCACGCCGCGAAGGACTGCCACTGTCATGTTGATGTGGTCCAGGCTCGGAACCGGCTTACCGACATGCTCCAGGTGCAGCCCCTCTGTAAAGCGTGCACCCACCAGCAGTAATGCAGAAACAAACTGGGACGAGGCACTGGCGTCGATCACCAGATGTCCGCCCCGGACTTCCCCGGTTCCGGCCACGTCAAAGGGCAGGGACGCCGGTGTCCCGCCGTCCTCTGCCGTCACGGCCACACCGAGCGCCTTCAGGGCTTCGATGATGGTCCCCATGGGGCGGTTCCTGGCGTGCGGATCGCCGTCGAACACGCTGACGCCGTTCCGCAGTGCAGCGAGCGGAGGAACAAAGCGCATGACGGTGCCGGCCAGTCCGCAGTCGATCCGGGCCAGCGACGACGGCGCGTCCTGGCTGAGGGGAACGACCTCAAGGTCCGGGCCGAAGGCTCCGTCGCCGGGAACTTCCGTGATGGAAGCCCCCAACTGCCGCAGGGCCTCAATCATCAGGGCGGAGTCCCTGGAGTGCAGCGGAGCGCGGAGCCGGGACGGTCCGTCAGCCAGCGCCGCCAGGACCAGGAACCGGTTGGTCAGGGATTTCGAACCCGGCACGGTCACGGTGGCATTGATGGGCCTGGTGGCGAACGGTGCGGGCCAGAGCGGAAGAGCTTCGGCAGCGTCAGGCTGCGAAAGGGCGGTAGTGGATCCGGTCATGCGTCCTTATGCCCCCGTTGCCTGGTCCACCACACGACGCACGGCCTTGTCGGCCTTGTGGAGTTTCTTCCCAGTGCTCTTGCGGGCGTCAGCTGCCAGGTGCGAAGCGCCCTTCCTGGCGTCGGCAGCGAGGTGTTCCGCCCGCCAGGCCAACCCTGGCTTACCGGCAGTATCCACCGAAGCCAGCAGGGCCCCGCCGCTCAGGGACAGGTTCTTCAGGAGCTGGTTGCGGCGTGCCACACGGGCCTCCTTGGTGCTGATGTCGGCGCTGCGCCATTCGACGAATGTGTTAAGGGCAGAGATGACCGTGAGCAGCGTCGCAGAGAACCGCGCGAACTTGCCCAGGCCAAACAGCACTCCGGCGCCCACCTGCACCCCGCCGATGACCCGGGCCAGTGTCTTGTCTTCCGTACGGAAAGGCAGTGAGGCCGTGGCTTTGCGCAGAAGCGGCGACAGCTGCTGGGCAGTGTCATCCGCGTTCTTGAGCTTATCCAGTCCTGCGAGTACGAAGCTGGATGCCAGCATGGGCCGGGCGAGGGTACGGACAAAGGACATGGATTTCCTCCTGGCTGGACGAACCGCGTCGAATGCGGCGGAGTCGGTTCTAGTCTTGCACTTTTGGGGAATATTTGCCCGCCACTAAAGGTTATGGATTGCGGGTCCGGCAGTGCCGGACGAATCACGGCGCACACTGCGCCATGGCGGTTGGGTTGCGGGCTGCAGGTCCGGGCGCATCGAACGGTACAGGGAAATGGAGTTGGCCTTTGGGGTTGGTGAAGGACGGCATGGACGTGGCAGGCCCCGTGGCGATGGAGGCTTTGGAAACCGGTGCCCCGGAGTACGGGTCGCCGCGTGCCCGGAGCGTCACAGTAGACTTGGGGGCGATGAGCACCCTGGATCCGGCCCTCGAGGCCATGTATGAGGCCTCCGGGCGCGAAGCCAAGACCGCGGATGTCTCACCGGACGCCGCGAAGTCAGGCGGAACGCCTGATGCCGCGCTGTTGCCGGACACGGCGGCCACAGAACCCGAAGCCCCGGCAGTTGACCTTGCCACGGAAAGCACGGAGGAGCGCCGGATTCGTTTTGAGCGCGATGCCATGCAGTACGTGGACCAGCTCTATTCAGCGGCCATGCGGATGGCGCGGAACCCCGCTGATGCCGAGGACCTTGTGCAGGAGGCCTACACCAAGGCATTTTCGGCCTTTCACCAGTACAAGCCCGGTACCAACCTCAAGGCGTGGCTGTACCGCATCCTGACCAATACCTACATCAATTTGTACCGCAAGCGGCAGCGCGAACCGCTGCAGTCCAACTCGGACACCATTGAGGATTGGCAACTCGCCAGGGCAGAGTCCCACACGTCCAGCGGGTTAAGGTCGGCCGAAGCAGAGGCCTTGGACCACCTGCCTGACACCGACGTCAAGAGGGCGCTGCAGGCCATTCCCGAAGAGTTCCGGCTCGCGGTGTATTTCGCCGACGTAGAAGGCTTCGCGTACAAAGAAATTTCAGACATCATGAACACGCCCATCGGCACTGTGATGTCCCGGCTCCACCGCGGCCGGAAAATGTTGCGGGACATGTTGGCGGAATATGCCGCCGAGCGGGGATTCAAAACCGCCGTCGATCCTCAGGAAACGGCCGGAAGCACACAACAGGAGAACAGGAAATGAGCGACTGCCAGGGATTGGGCGACTGCGACGACGCCCGGATGCAACGCATCTACGAATATCTTGACGGGGCACTGACCCGGGAAGACATCACGGACATCAAGCACCACCTCGATGACTGCCCGGAATGCACCCAGCAGTATGACCTCGAATGCGTCATCCGCAACATGGTCAAACGCTCCTGCACGGAAGCGGCACCGGAGAACCTGAAGAACGCCATCCTGGACCGGATCCATTCAATCCGTCCCGTCGAGGCCTGAGGGCACCGAACCGGCCACACACCGTAAGAGACGAAGAACCCCGGAAGCCATGTGACTTCCGGGGTTCTTCGTTTGAACCGTCATACCAAGCTTTTGCTTAGGTGTTGGGGCGCTTGCCGTGGTTCGCGCCGCCACGCTTACGGTCACGACGTTTACGTGCACGCTTGCTCATAGCTGGCCTCCTTAATGTTGGTACTCAAAAGAGCTGCCCTCAAGTCTCCCACATGATGGCACGGGCCGCGAACCAGGCCCGCCTGTGAAGCGGCCGCTCAGCCCGGCAGGGAATTCCGGATGGAAATGCGGGCCTGGTCCAGTACCGTCCGGACGGTTTCGAGCACCATGGGGCTCAGCGGCTCCCTGTTAGCCTGCAGCCTCAGCTCGACTCGGAGGTCGTCGCGGAACGCCTGGAGGAGCATCTCGGCTTCCTTGAGCGTGCGTTGTCCTTCGGGTGACTGCCGGGGTCCGGCCGAACTGAAGTCACCGTTCCGGACCGAGGCCCTTGCTGCCTCGGCCGTTGCTGCGAGATCTGCCCTCAGGCCACGCATGTTGGTCCGGATATCGTCGCGGAGGCTATCCGCCAACCGCCGGACGGAGGCGGAAATGTCGTTTTCGACGCCGGCAAGCTCGTCCCGGCGGGTGTTCAGTTCAGCCAGGCCTGCAGGCGTGATGTGGTAGTTGGTACGGCGGCCTGCGGATTCCGTGGCGACGAGCCCTTCCTCTTCCAGCTTCCCCAACCGCGGGTAAATGGTGCCCGCGCTGGGGGAGTACGTGCCGCCGAACCGTTCATTGAGGGCCTTGATGAGCTCGTAGCCGTGCTTGGGCCCGGACTCGAGGAGGGCAAGGAGGTAGAGCCTTAGGGCGCCGTGGGCGAAGACAGGAGGCATCAGTACTCTGTTTCCGGGGCCCCGGCTGTCTGGCCATGGAAGATGGAGGTCTTGCCGGAGACGGAGTTGGTCCGGACAATCATCAGCTTGCCGTCCGGGCCGGCGATTGTTTCCACCTTGCCGCCGGGCTGGGAGTACTGCTGGTTGTCGATGACCAGCGTGCCACTGGCCGACTTGGCCACGATGTCCACGCCGACGTCGTGCGGAAGGCGGATGGTCAGGTCGCCCGAAACTGAATTGGCGCCAAAATCCTGGGTGAAGCCCAGGAGGTCGAAGCTCATGTCGCCGCTGACAGTGTTGGCCCGGATGTGGCTGAACCTTCCAGAGGCGGTGACTTCACCGGAGATGCTCTTGGCGGTCAGGACGCCGTCGTGGTTGCGTGCGATCACCTCGCCGCTGACCGTGTTGACGTGGAGGTCACCGGCGGTTCCATCCGCCATCACCGAGCCAGACACCGTGTTGAGCCGTATGTGCCCGCCGATACCCGACACCAGGCCATCACCGCTGACCGTTCCGGCTTCCACGTCAACGCCCTCGGGCAAGGCGATGCTGATGACAGCCGAATTGTTGCTGTTGTGGTTGACGGTCCCCATGAGGTTCTTGAACCACCCCTGCGGCCCGTGGAGCTGGTGCCGAACCTCCAACCTGCCGTCCACCAGGCTGATGGCTACGGGATCGCCCTGGACTTCGGAAACCTCAACGCGCGCTACGGTGTCCGTGTGGGTGACAATGTCGAACCGCCCGCGAACCATTCCCAGCTTCAGCGACGTGACACCGTCGACGTCGATAATGCGGGGCTCGGTGACGGCCCAGCTGCTCTCTGCCATGGATCCTCCAAGATCGCGATATATCGTGACTGATACCCCACGGTATAACGCCTCGGCGGACGGGTCAAGATATATCGCGATTGGCAGCGTGTGGATTACTCAGGGGCGTCCATGCCCAGCCACTGGAACCAACCCCGGTGCAGGACCAGCCAGGCCATCAGGCCGTAGCCAGACTGGCCGGGTGTCCCGCCGTTCGCCGCGAGGTCCTGGCGCCACTGCTCGTGGTTCAGCAGGGGTGAGAAGGTGTCAACATACAGGTGCTTGCGCCTGGTGGTTACATCGGCGAAGGCCGTGTTGAGCTCTCCCAGCCGGCGGTTCTGGGTGGGATCCAGCGTAGGTGGCGGGCCAACCACAAAGACTTCGATCCGGTTCTGCGAGGCGGAGTCCAGGATGTTGGCCAGGTTAAGGCGGCTGCGGGCGGTGGAGAGGCCAAACTCAATATCGCGGCCGGAGAGCCCGATGACCAGCCGGTTTTCGTGGAGGTCGCTGAAACGCCGGCCGGCTTCCTCCAGCCAGCGTGCGGCCAGTCCTTCCGTTCCTTCCTGTGGGCAGGGGAGGGCATAACTCTCAAGTGCCATGCCATCCTGCGGAGTGCGGGCCAGGACGCGGCCCAGCCAGCCGAGGGCCCTGGGATCGCCCAGTCCGGCCAGCAGTTCATCTCCAACAGCTGCGATGCGCAGCTTCCTGTCTTCCACAAGTTCCTCTTTACTTCCGTACTGAATGGCGCCCCATGCCGGCAGCGCGGGACGGGCCGGACAGACTCTGCCCGTTGGTACCCTCGCAACCCATTAAACAGAACTGCCCGGCCGGAGTCTGGTATTTCGACGTCCGGCCGGGCAGCCCCCGTGGTTACTTACGGGCGAAAGCCTGCTTCAGGAGTGTGTCCTGCTCGGCTGCGTGCCGCTTCATGGAGCCGGCGGCAGTGGATGCCGACGCCGGACGGGACACGAGCCGGACCCTGCGGTCAAGCGCGTCGGGAAGGTTCAGGCCCATAAACGGCCACGGTCCCTGGTTGGCGGGCTCATCCTGTGCCCAGACAACCTCCGCGTTCGGGTACTTGGCGAGCTCCGCCGCAATTTCCGCCGCGGGCAGCGGATAGAGCTGCTCGACACGGACGATCGCCGTCGTCTTGTCCTCGGTCTTCTGCCGGGTGGACAGGAGGTCGTAGTACAGGCGACCGGATACGAGCAACACGCGTTCGACGGCGTCAGCCGCCAGCTGCTCGTGCTCACCGATGACCGGGCGGAAGCTGCCAGTGGTGAAGTCTTCGACCGAGGATGCGGCTCCCTTGAGGCGGAGCAGCTGCTTTGGCGTGAAGATGATCAGCGGCTTGCGCGGCCTGCTGTACGCCTGGCGACGCAGCAGGTGGAAGTGCGACGCGGCTGTCGTGGGATTGGCAACGATCATGTTCTCTTCCGCGCACATCTGCAGGAAGCGCTCGATACGTGCCGAGGAGTGGTCCGGGCCCTGGCCCTCGTAACCGTGCGGCAGCATCAGCACGAGCGATGAACGCTGGCCCCACTTCTGCTCGGCGGAGGAGATGAACTCGTCGATGATGGTCTGCGCGCCGTTGACGAAATCGCCGAACTGCGCCTCCCACAGCACGAGCGCGTCAGGGCGCTCCACTGAGTAGCCGTATTCGAAGCCCATGGCCGCGTATTCGGACAGCAGGGAGTCGTAGATCCACAGCTTTGCCTGGTTGTCTGAGAGGTTGCCCAAGGGAAGCCACTCGTTGCCATTGGAGCGGTCGTGGAACACGGCGTGGCGCTGCACGAAGGTTCCACGGCGCGAATCCTGACCTGCGAGGCGGACGGGAACGCCTTCCATGATGAGCGAACCGAAGGCTGCGATCTCGCCGAAGCCCCAGTCGATGCCGCCTTCACGGGACATCTGCTCGCGCTTCTCGAGGAGCTGCTTGAGCTTGGAGTGGACGGTGAAGCCCTCGGGGATTTCGACGTGTGCCTTGCCGATCCGGGCCAGGGTCTCCGGGGAGATGGCCGTGGATGCGGGAGCGTTGGTGCCGAAATCGGACTGCTGGGCGATGGGACGTTCGATGTCCGAAACCGCTGCGGAGTCCGCCGTGATGATCGGGATCGGGGAAGTCTGGGCGGCGTGGGTCTCGGCGAAGACCCGCTCCAGGCGCTCCTGGTAGTCGCGGAGCAGCTGCTCTGCTTCATCTTCGGTGATGTCGCCACGGCCAATCAGCGATTCGGTGTACAGCTTGCGGACGGAGCGCTTGGCTTCGATCAGGTTGTACATCAGCGGCTGGGTCATCGAGGGGTCGTCGCCCTCGTTGTGGCCACGCCGGCGGTAGCAGACCATGTCGATCACAACGTCCTTGTGGAAGCGCTGGCGGAACTCGTAGGCGAGCTGGCCGATGCGGACCACTGCCTCCGGATCGTCACCGTTCACGTGGAACACCGGAGCCTGGATCATCTTGGCAACATCCGTGGAGTACGTGGATGAGCGTGAGGACGATGGAGCTGTGGTGAAGCCGACCTGGTTGTTGACCACAACGTGGATGGTGCCACCGGTCCGGTAGCCACGGAGCTGGGACAGGTTCAAGGTTTCTGCCACCACGCCCTGGCCGGCGAAGGCGGCGTCGCCGTGCACCATGATGGGCAGGACGGGGAAGGCCTCGCCCTGGTCCAGGCGGTCCTGCTTGGCGCGGACGATGCCTTCGAGCACGGAGTCCACGGCTTCAAGGTGCGACGGGTTGGCAGCGAGGTAAACCTTGGTTTCGTTGCCATTGTCCGACGTGAAGGTGCCCTCGGTGCCAAGGTGGTACTTGACGTCACCCGAGCCCTGGACGGAGCGCGGATCCTGGGTGCCCTCGAATTCGCGGAAGACCTGGGCGTAGGTCTTGCCGGCGATGTTGGTCAGCACGTTGAGGCGGCCGCGGTGGGCCATGCCAATGGCGACTTCGTCCAGGCCGTCATCGGCGGCGTCTGACATGATCGCGTCAAGGAGCGGGATCAGGGACTCGCCGCCCTCAAGGGAGAAACGCTTCTGGCCGACGAACTTGGTCTGCAGGAACGTCTCAAAGGCCTCCGCGGCGTTCAGCTTGGAAACAATGCGCAGCTGTTCTTCACGGGTGGGCTTGGAGTAGGGGTGCTCCAGCTGGTCCTGGAACCACTTGCGTTCCTCCGGCTCCTGGATGTGCATGTATTCGATGCCCGTAGTCCGGCAGTAGGCGTCACGCAGCACCGCCAGGATGTCGCGGAACTTCAGCATGGGCTTGCCGCCGAAGCCGCCGGTGGGCCACTCGCGGTCCAGGTCCCACAGGGTCAGTCCATACGTCAGGACGTCGAGGTCGGGGTGCTTACGCTGGACGTACTCCAGTGGGTCGGTGTCCGCCATAAGGTGGCCGCGCACGCGGTAGGAGTGGATCAGCTGCTGGATCCGGGCGACCTTGTTGATCTGGTCGGACGGGTCAACCTGCAGGTCCGGGCTCCAGCGCACGGGCTCGTACGGGATGCGGAGGGACTCAAAGATTTCGTCGTAGAAGTTCTGGGCCCCCAGCAGGAGCTGGTGGACGAGCTTCAGGAACTCGCCGCTGCCGGCTCCCTGAATGACGCGGTGGTCATAGGTGGAGGTAAGCGTCAGGACCTTGCTGATCGCGTTGTGCGCGATGATCTTTTCGCTCGCGCCCTGGAACTCGGCCGGGTAGTCCAGCGCGCCCACGCCGATGATGGCGGCCTGGCCCTTGGAAAGGCGGGGCACCGAGTGGACGGTGCCAATGCCACCGGGGTTCGTCAGGGAAACAGTGGTGCCCTGGTGGTCGTCGGCGGTCAGCTTGCCGCTGCGGGCCCGCTTGATGAGGTCTTCATACGTGTGCCAGAACTCGGAGAAGTTGAGGGTCTCCGCCTTCTTGATGTTGGGAACCATCAGGAGGCGGGTTCCATCGGGCTTGGGCATATCGATGGCGATGCCGAAGTTCACGTGGGCCGGCTGGACGGCGACGGGCTTGCCGTCCACCTCGTCGTAGTACACGTTCATGGACGGGAACTGGGACAGGGCCCGAATGACGGCGTAGCCGATCAGGTGGGTGAAGGAGACCTTGCCACCGCGGGCCCGAGCCAGGTTGGAGTTGATGACCACGCGGTTGTCGATCAGCAACTTGGCCGGGATCGCACGGACGCTGGTAGCGGTGGGAACCTCAAGGCTAGTCACCATGTTCGTGGCGATGGCCTTGGCCGGGCCACGAAGGATGGAGACGACGTCTTCCTCAGGCGCCGTAGGTGCCTTGACGTTCTTGGGAAGCTGGGCGGGGATCGGCTGTGATCCGGAGCCCGGCTCGGTCTTCTTCGCGCCGTCACGCGCCACGGTGGCCGGTGCCTTCTTAACCGGCGCCGGTGCCGGGGGAGCAGGAGGCGCAGCTGCAGCGGGGGCAGGCGCGGCCGGCTGTGCTGCCGGCGACGGTGCCGGAGCTGCGGGGGCCTGCGCCTGGGCTACGACGGGCATTTCGCGGGTTGCGGGATGAGCAACCGCGAGGGCCGAATTTCCGTTGGAGGAAGAACCGCTGCCCGAGTCGAAGGATTCGAACAGGGGCCACCACTTGGCATCCACCGCGTTTTTGTCCTGCTGATACTGCTCGTACAGTTCGTCAACGAGCCACTCGTTTC
This sequence comes from Pseudarthrobacter sp. CCNWLW207, assembly GCF_037203945.1. Lineage (NCBI taxonomy): Bacteria > Bacillati > Actinomycetota > Actinomycetes > Micrococcales > Micrococcaceae > Pseudarthrobacter > Pseudarthrobacter sp. CCNWLW207. The sequence goes on from NZ_JBBCBS010000003.1 coordinate 470,149, forward strand.
CGCCAAATTCCTCTGGTAGACGGTGGCTAGGCTGCTCTGGCACTTGAAATACGCCTCTTCCATGAGTTTGATTTCTCTCTGGCCGCCACGGTGCCTCAGCACAACATCCGAACCAGTCTCTGCGTCCTCTGAACCCAGACCTTTGCCAGTCTAATGAGCATTCTGTATTAACTGCCAATAAGGGTGACCCAAATCATGAAGTGACGCGTAGATTGGCAAATATGGCGCCGCCGGTCCCTGCCCGACGCTCAGGGAGGGCTATCCCAGGGGACGCTTCAGGATGCCGGGATTTGCTCCTGTAGACTGAAATTCTTATGGACAGTAAATCTAGGTGCCGGCCTGGGGGCTGTCAGCGGAGCATGAAGTACAGCAACGCGCAGCCGACCCGCCGAGCCGGCAAACCCCGAACACGCGCCCATCACACTCCGTCGTTCCACGCCTCCGGAGCCTTCAAGGAGACAGCGTCCGCTTCGGCGGACCATCCTCCGCCGGGCAGACTTCCCCGGATCCAGCCTGGAACACGGACCTGCACCATCACCCCGCCCCAGCATCACCGGGCGGGCTGCTGAATGGAATGGTTACTCCTCGCGGCAGGCCTCCTGCTGATCGCCGGCACCGGCTTCTTCGTCGCCGTCGAATTTTCCCTTATTGCCCTGGACCAGGCGACTGTCCAACGCGCGATCGACAACGGTGACACCCGTGCCGTTGCGCTGCTCAAGTGCCTGAAGTCCCTTTCAACCCAGCTCTCCAGCTGCCAGCTTGGCATCACCCTGACCACCCTCCTGACCGGCTACGTCATGGAACCCTCCGTCGGCAAACTGCTTGAGGTGCCCCTGACCGCCGCCGGGATCCCTGAGGCCGCAGCAGCGTCCATTTCCCTTGTCATCGCTATGGTGCTGGCCACCCTGCTCTCCATGCTCCTGGGCGAGCTGGTGCCCAAGAATATGGCCATCGCCCTGTCATTCCCCGTGGGCCGCGCACTCGCGAGGCCACAGCTGATGTTCACGGCCATTTTCAGACCGGCCATCGTGGTCCTCAACGGGTTTTCCAACAAAGTGCTCAACGTCTTCGGCCTCGAAGCCAAGGAAGAGATTTCCGGTGCCCGGACGCCTGCCGAGCTCGCATCCCTGGTGCGTCGTTCGGCTGCCATGGGAACGCTCGACGCCGGTACGGCCAACTTCGTGGCACGGACACTGAACTTCTCGGCCAGGACGGCAGCCGACGTGATGACACCACGGATCCGCGTGGAAACCATCGACGCCGACCAGCCCGTTTCGGACATCGTGGAGGCCGCCCGCCGCACGGGTTACTCGCGGTTCCCGGTCATCGGGGACTCTGCCGATGACATCAGGGGATTGGTCCACGTCAAGAAGGCTGTGGCCGTACCTTCGGCACGCCGGGCAAACCTGGAAGCCGGAGCCATCATGACCGACGTCCTTCGGGTCCCGGAAACCATCCACCTCGATGCTCTCCTCGCTGAACTCCGCGAGGGAAACCTCCAGCTCGCCGTGGTCCTTGATGAGTATGGCGGCACCGCCGGAATCGCGACGCTCGAAGACCTCGTGGAGGAAATCGTAGGAGAAGTGGCGGACGAGCACGACAAAGTCCGTCCGGGGCTCCTGCAAAGCGCATCGGGTGACTGGTACTTCCCTGGGCTGCTGCGTCCGGACGAACTCTCCGAACAGATTCCCGGCCTGACCGTTCCCGACGAAGCAGCCTACGAGACGGTGGGCGGCTACGTCATGAGTGAATTGGGGCGGATCGCCGCCGTCGGGGACACCGTGGCCGTGGGCGGCGGAACGTTGAGCGTGACCAGGATGGATGGGCGCCGGATCGACAGGATTTGCTTCCGGCCGGCCGCCCCTGATGCAGAGCCTGACCCGAATGACAGGACGGAACGATGAGTGACTGGGCCGGAATTTTCTGGCTGGTAGTGCTCCTGCTGGGTAACGCGTTTTTTGTTGCCGCCGAGTTCGCCGTGATGTCGGCAAGGCGCAGCCAGATTGAACCGCTGGCCGACGCCGGGTCCAAGCGCGCGCAGACCACCTTGCGGGCAATGGAGAACGTGTCCCTGATGCTGGCGTGCGCGCAGCTGGGCATCACGGTCTGCTCCCTGCTGATCCTGCTGGTAGCCGAACCGGCCATCCACCATCTCCTGGCTGCCCCGCTGGAAGCCGTGGGGCTGCCAATGGAGATCGCCGATGTGGCGGCGTTCGCCGTCGCGCTGATGGTGGTTACCTTCCTGCACGTGACCTTCGGCGAAATGGTGCCGAAGAACATCTCGGTTTCGGTAGCTGACAAGGCCGCACTTTTCCTGGCGCCGCCGCTGATGTTTGTTGCCCGCCTGGTCAAGCCCGTTATTGTGGCCCTGAACTGGTCGGCCAACCACATCTTGAAGCTCCTCCGGATCGAACCCAAAGACGAGGTGAATTCCTCGTTCACCCTGGAGGAAGTCCAATCGATCGTCCAGGAGTCCACCCGGCACGGTCTGGTGGACGATGATGCCGGGCTGATCACGGGTGCTCTGGAATTCTCCGACCACACCGCCTCGGACATCATGGTGCCGCTGGACAAGCTGGTCATGCTAAAGGCCGCCACCACGCCGGTGGAATTCGAGAAGGCAGTCAGCAGGACCGGATTCTCGCGGTTCCCGATGCTGGACGATGACGAGATGCTCTACGGCTACCTGCATGTCAAGGACGTGCTGTCCATCCCCGATGCGGATTATCAGCACCCGATTGCGGAAAGCCGGATCCGCTCTCTTGCCAACCTCGCGCTGGGCGATGAGATCGAGAAGGCGATGTCGGTCATGCAGCGAACCGGTTCGCACCTGGCCCGGGTCATCGGCCCGGACGGCCAGACGCAGGGGGTGCTGTTCCTGGAAGATGTGATCGAGCAGCTTGTCGGCGAAATCCGGGATGCTACGCAGGCGACCGGGATCCGGAGGCTCGGCCAGCCGAACGGGGAGTGATGCCCGCGGTTGGGGACACTGGCGGTTTTCTAAATAGGAATCATTCCTATTTGGAGTTAGACTTTGCGGGTTGCTCTTGTCCCTCCTGAACTGATCTGAGGTTTCCGTGCGCCGTCCGTCCGCCGCCCGTGCATCCCTGGCCGCCCTCGCCGGCCTTGGCCTGATGCTGTCTGCCTGCTCTGCTGAGGGGGCGCCCTCCGGCGCCTCTTCGGCCGCCGAGGGAATCAATGTGGTTGCCTCCACGAACGTCTACGGCGACATCGCCAAGGCCATCGGTGGCGACAAGGTCAACGTCACGGCGATCATCAACAAGACCAGCCAGGACCCGCATTCCTACGAGGCGACCGCCCAGGACCGGCTGGTAGTGTCCAAGGCCGACCTCGTCATTGAGAACGGTGGCGGCTACGACGGCTTTATCCACACGCTCGCAGACGACAGCAATATCCCCCACGACAGCATTGTCAGTGCCGTGGAAGTATCGGGACTGGCGCCGGAGGAGGAAGCATCCGAGCCTGCGGCTGCGGAAGCCACCGAGCCGGCTGACGACCACGTCCACGATCACGGCGAGTTCAACGAACACGTGTGGTACAGCCTTTCTGCGATGGGGAAGCTGGCAGATGTCCTCGCTGCCAAGTTCGGTGAAGCCGAGCCGGGTTCAGCCGCCGCGTTCAAGGCGAACGCAGCCACGTTCAAGTCCGGCCTGGAGGGGCTCACGGGTAAACTGGCAGCATTGTCGGCGGCCGATGCCGGAGCTCCTGTTGCAGTTACTGAGCCAGTTCCGTTGTACCTGCTTGAGGCCGCCGGGCTGGAGAACAAGACACCGGAGGACTACACTGCAGCGATCGAAGAAGGCACTGACGTACCGCCAGCCGTGCTCAAGGCGGCAACCGATCTTGCCGGTTCCAAGGACCTGAGCTTCCTGGCGTACAACCTGCAGACCGAAGGTCCCCAGACCGAGGCGCTGAAGAAGGCGGCAGAAACAGCCGGCGTTCCGGTGGTCGACTTCAGCGAAACACTGCCGGAGGGCAAGACGTACCTGCAGTGGATGACGGACAATGTGGACAACATCAGCAAAGTTTTGGAGAAAAAGTAGTTGAAACCGGTTGTGAGCCTCCGTGGGGCGTCCCTGCAGTTTGGCAGGAGGGCGCTGTGGGAGGGTCTCGACCTGGACATCAGGCCCGGTGAATTTTTCGCCGTGCTTGGTCCCAATGGAAGCGGGAAAACCAGCTTCCTGAAAGTGCTGCTCGGGCTGCAGCAACTCCACTCGGGCACTGCCAGCCTCGGAGCACACCCCGTGGAACGGGGGAGCCGGATGATCGGTTACATCCCGCAGCAGAAATCGTTCGCTGTGGACACGCCGATGCGTGCCAGGGACCTGGTGGGCCTTGGCGTCGATGGCCACCGGTGGGGCCTGCGCCTCGGGGCCGCCAAAGCAAACCGCAGGATCGACGAACTCCTGGAACTTGTCGGTGCCACGGACTACGCCAAGGTCCCGGTGGGGCAGCTCTCCGGCGGTGAGCAGCAACGACTTCGGGTGGCCCAGGCTCTGGCGACGGACCCGAAGGTCCTGTTGTGCGACGAGCCGCTCCTGTCCCTGGATCTTCACCACCAGCAGGCGGTCAGCGCCCTGATCAACAAGCAGTGCCGTGAACAGAACAGTGCAGTGGTGTTTGTGACCCACGAAATCAATCCGATTATCGATTACGTAGACCGCGTGCTGTATCTGGCCGGAGGCCGCTTCCGGGTAGGAACTCCCCAGGAAGTCATGACCACCGAGGTTCTCTCCGACCTCTATGGCAGCCATGTGGAGGTCATCCACGCCAACGGACGCATCGTCGTCGTCGGACTTCCGGACGCAACCACGCACCATCACGCGGATGTCCACGCCACCGCCGCTGAGGTGGCGTGATGGACGCCGACAGCATCATCGGGTCGATCTTCAGCTTCGAAAACTATGGCGAACTCCTGGTCCTGGTCCAGAACTCCATTTGGGCCGGCGCGGTCCTGGGGCTGCTGGGCGGCCTCGTCGGGACGTTTGTGATGAAGCGTGACCTCGCCTTTGCGGTTCACGGCATCTCCGAACTTTCCTTCGCCGGGGCTGCCTTTGCGCTGCTCATCGGCGCTGACATCGTCTTCGGCTCGCTCATTGGGTCAGTGGCTGCCGCGCTGCTCCTCGGGCTCATGGGCGTGCGGGCGCGGGACAAGAATTCGATCATTGGCGTGATCATGCCGTTTGGACTGGGGCTCGGCATCCTGTTCCTGTCGCTCTATGAAGGGCGGGCGGCGAATAAGTTCGGCCTGCTGACAGGCCAAATCGTCTCTGTCGACACGGTTCAGCTGCAGGCCCTGGCCGGGACAGCAGTGGTGGTCATGGTGGCGTTGGTGATCATCTGGCGGCCGCTGAACTTTGCCAGTGTCGACCCCGAGCTTGCCGAAGCCCGGGGGGTTCCCGTGCGGACCTTGGCCCTGGTCTTTATGGTCCTGCTGGGCGTGAGCGTGGCCCTGTCCATTCAGGTGGTGGGTGCCTTGCTGGTCCTGGCCCTGCTCATTACGCCGGCCGCAGCGGCTTTGCGGGTAACGTCCTCACCGGTGGTGGTGGTGGTGCTGAGCGTGGCATTTGCGATGACTGCGACCGTCGGAGGGATCTTGCTGGCACTGGGCGGCCGCATCCCGATCAGCCCCTATGTCACTACGCTGTCATTCGTCATCTATGTGGTGTGCCGGATCATCGGAACGGTCCGCGCCAAGCGCGGGCTAAACGGCCGGCTGCTGCACGCGGCCTGAGGATCTCCCGCGGATTCAGGTCAGTGTTCGACGACGGACCAGGCTAGAGGAGCCCAGCGGCCTTGCGTGCCGTGCAGTCCGGGCACAGCCCGAAGATCTCCACGGTGTGCGCCACCTCGGTATAACCATGGTCCTTGGCTGTCCGCGCGGCCCATGTTTCGACTGCGGGTGCTTCGACCTCAACGGCCTTTCCGCAATTCCGGCAGAGGAGGTGGTGATGGTGGCCGGTTACGGCACAGCGCCGGTAGACGGCCTCACCCTCACCGTTGCGCAGAACATCCACGAGCCCGTCGTCAGCCAGCGACTGCAGGATCCGGTACGCCGTGGCGAGGGAGACGGAAACGCCCTGGTTCTGCAGGATGCGGTAGAGCTCCTGGGTGCTGACGAAGTCATCCAGTTCGTCCAGGGCAGCGCTGACGGCCAGGCGCTGCTTAGTGACGCGCTGCTCTTTGCCCGCGGCGGTGCCTACCCGCGGCGCGGGGGTTGACGGCGTCGATTCGTCAGCCTTGGTGCCATACGGCATGGATTGACTCGCTTCCCTGAGGGATGGTGGCAAAGATCCAGATTACCAGCCAGACCTTGGCGGGCAGGAGTTCCGTGGACACCTGCCCGGACAGGACCCTAGGCTGGCGCTATGAAGCTAACTAAATACACTCACGCCTGCGTCCGGCTCGAAGTAGACGGGCGTGTCCTGGTCCTTGACCCCGGCACGTTCTCCGAAGTGAAGGAAGCACTGGACGGCGCGCAGGCAGTGCTGATCACGCACGAGCACGGCGACCACGTGGACGTAGCTGCCCTGGTCAATGCCCTGCGGGGTGAAGGCGAGCTCGCTGTTTTCGCGCCTGCGGGGGTGGCAGGCAACCTGCGCGAGGAAGCGCCGCAAGCCGCAGACCGGATCCATTCGGTTAAACCCGGGATATCCTTTGACGCTGCCGGGTTCAGCGTCCGCAGCTTCGGCGGCCAGCATGCCCTGATCCATCCACAGGTTCCCGTGGTGGCCAACGTAGGCTACCTCATTGACGAAAATGTCTATCACCCGGGCGACTCCTTCATCGTCCCGGACGGCATTAGCGTCAAGACGCTGCTGGTTCCCATCCATGCACCGTGGAACAAGGCCAGCGAAGTGGTGGACTTTGTCATCGGCGTCCGGGCACCGCAAGCCTTCCAGATCCACGATGGGCTCCTGAACGAGATGGGCCTGAAGATGGTGGAGTCTCATGTGACCCGGATCGGAGCCAAGTACGGCACGGAATTCACGCACCTGGCGGTCCGTGAAACAGTCGAAGTCTAGGGTGCCCAGATGCCGGTTTCGAAGAAGCGGCTGATGACTGCCTGATGGGGCTCGGGGTCCATCCCCTGGGTGGCCAGCCACGCCGGGTTGTAGTAGTTGCCCGCGTAGCGCTCGCCGCCGTCGCACATCAGCGACACAATACTTCCGCGCTGGCCCGTGGCGATCATCTCCGCCACCAGCTGCCAGACACCCCAGAGGTTGGTGCCGGTGGAAGGCCCTGCGTGCAGGTCCGTGAGTTCCCGAAGGTGCCGCATTGCGGCCACGGACGCGGCGTCAGGCACTTGGATCATGCGGTCGATGACAGATGGGACAAAGCTGGGTTCCATCCGCGGCCGCCCGATGCCTTCGATCCGCGAGGGAATGCCAGTGGTGAATTCTGGCACGCCGTCCCGCCAGCCGGGATAGAAAGCAGAGTTCTCGGGGTCAACCACTGCCAGGGAGGTGTCATGGGAGTGGTACCGGAGGTAGCGGCCGATCGTCGCGCTGGTTCCGCCAGTGCCGGCACCCACAACGATCCAGCGGGGGACCGGGTGCTCCTCCATGGACAGCTGATCGAAGATGGACTCTGCGATGTTGTTGTTGCCGCGCCAGTCGGTGGCCCGCTCGGCGTAGGTGAACTGGTCCATGTAATGCCCGTTGCTGGTTGCTGCGACCTCCTCCGCAGCGGCGTAGACCTCGGACGCGTGGTCCACGAGCAGGCAGGCCCCGCCGAACTGTTCAATGAGGGCGATCTTTTCCGGGCTGGTGGTCCGGGCCATCACAGCAACGAAGGGCAGGCCCAGCAGCTGTGCGAAATAGGCTTCGGAGACGGCGGTGCTGCCGCTGGACGCCTCCACAATCGTGGTGTCCTCCCGGATCCAGCCATTGACCAGGCCAAAGAGGAACAGGGAACGGGCCAGCCGGTGCTTGAGGCTGCCGGAGCGGTGGGTTGATTCGTCCTTGAGGTACAGCTGGACTCCCCAGTGCTCCGCAAGCGGCACCGAGTATAGGTGCGTATCCGCGGACCGGTTGTTTTCTGCGGTAATTTTCCTGATGGCCTGGTCAGCCCAGGCCCTGTCCGCGCGTGCGTTCTTCACCGGACCAGCCTACCCGCGCTGCCCGTTGGGCCCGGGCTAGAGTGGTCTGGTCAAAGCCCGAACCAACTACTCCTAGGAGCCGCATGCGACCCCTTCTGGATGTGGCCGCACTCGACGGCCGAATGAAGGCCGGCCAGCGCACCGTACTGCTGGACGTCCGGTGGCAACTGGGCGATCCCCGTGGCCGCGAACACTATCTTGAAGAACACCTGCCCGGAGCAGTTTTTGTGGACCTGGCCACCGAACTGGCTGCCCCCGCCCAGCCGGAACACGGCAGGCACCCGCTTCCAACAGCTGAACAGTTCCAGGCATCGGCTCGACGCTGGGGCATCTGCGACGGCGACATCGTCGTCGCTTACGACGACAGCGGGAACCTGGCTGCGGCACGGGTCTGGTGGATGCTGCGCAACGCCGGTTTCCCGGGCGTGTACCTGCTCGACGGCGGCTTGGCGGCGTGGCGCGGCGCTGGGCTGCCTGTGCAACGCGGCAATGTGGAGGCAAAGCCGGGCAACGTCACCCTTGGCGATGGGGCAATGCCGGCCATCGATGCGGCCACAGCGGGCAGTTGGGCCGACACCGGAGTCCTCCTGGACGCCAGGGCTGGCGAAAGGTACCGCGGGGAATTCGAACCGGTGGACCCGCGGGCTGGCCATATCCCGGGCGCCGTCAGTGCTCCGACGACGGAGAATGTTGATGCGTCGGGGCGGTTCCTCCCCGCCGACGAACTGCGGCGCCGCTTCACCACGCTGGGGATCTCCGGGGACGCCCCCGTGGCCGTGTACTGCGGTTCCGGCGTCACTGCCGCCCACGAGGTCGCGGCACTGGAGATTGCCGGCATCGCGGCGGCGCTATACCCAGGTTCGTTCTCCGAATGGTCCAATAACCCTGCCTTGCCTGTGGTGACGGGCAGCGAGCCCCGCTAGCGCCTGCCCGGTGGAATGCCTCCCGAGTGGAAATATCCGGCAACACGGGGGTAGCGTCGCTGTATGACCCCTGGACGACCCGTACCGCCGCCCCTCGCCCGCCCGATTTTGCCGGCTCGCAGCTTCGAAAATGACAGCACGGTAAACGACAGCCTGGCGGCCGCCTATGGCGCCACGTCCGGGGAAAGCGGCCTCGTCCCGCTGACCGTAGCAAGGCGGGCACTCAAGGCGGACGACGTCCGGATTGCCATTGACTTCTGCGGCCTCTGCCACTCGGATGTCCACGCCACCCGCGGGGAATGGGGCACCCAGCACTACCCCTTGGTTCCCGGGCACGAAATCGTCGGCAGCGTCAGTGCTGTCGGGTCGGCCGTGAACGACTTCGCGCCTGGAGATCTGGTAGGGGTTGGCTGCATGGTCGACTCGTGCCGGGAGTGCCGGAGTTGCCTGGACGGACAGGAACAGTACTGCGAAAACGGACTGACTGGGACCTATGGGGCGAAGGACGCCCGCAACGGTGGAGCGATCACCCAAGGCGGTTATTCGACGTCGGTAGTGGTGGACCGCCGGTACGTGGTCCGCGTGCCGGACAGCCTTGACCCTGCTGCCGTGGCGCCGCTCCTGTGTGCCGGTGTCACCACGTTTTCCCCGCTCCGCCATTTCGGCGTCAAGGAAGGGGACACAGTGGGCGTCGTGGGACTTGGCGGCCTGGGGCACATGGCGGTCAAGCTGGCCAAGGCCATGGGCGCCCGTGTGGTGGTCTTTACCACCTCCGAATCAAAAGTTCCCGCTGCGCTGGAACTGGGCGCGGACGAGGTGGTGTTGTCCCGGGACGCGGACGCGATGGCCGCCGCCGACCGCAGCATCGACGTCATCATCGACACCGTGGCCGCTCCACATGACTTGGACCCCTTCCTTCGCACCATCCGGCGGGACGGTGCGCTGTTCCAGCTGGGTTTGCCGTCAGAGACCATGCCACCGGTAAACCCGAGGGCGCTGATCCGTCGGCGGATCTCCTATACAGGCTCGCTGATCGGCAGCATCGCCGAAACCCAGGAGATGCTCGATTTCTGCGCTATGCATCATGTCGTGGCGGACATCGAACTGGTGCGCGCGGACCAGCTGAATGAGGCCTACGACCGCATGGTGGCAGGCGACGTAAAATACCGGTTTGTGCTGGACACCAGCACCCTGCAGGCCCCGGCCGAGGAGGCAGACGCATGAGTACCCTGTTCACCAAAATCCTTAACGGCGAGATCCCCGGACGCTTCGTCTGGCGCGAGCCGGAGGTCGCCGCCTTCCTCACCACCGGGCCCCTGGCTGACGGGCACACCTTGGTGGTCCCCACAGAGGAAGTGGACCGCTGGACGGATGCGTCGCCGGAAACGCTCGCCAAGGTGATGGAAGTGGCGCGCCGGATCGGTGCGGTGCAGCTGGATATCTTCCCGGCGGAGCGTGCCGGGCTGATCGTGGCGGGGTACGAGATCAACCACTTCCATGTCCATGTGTGGCCATCCAGGAGCATGGCCGATTTTGATTTTGCTTCGGCCGACCAGCACCCTGACCCTGCCGTGCTGGACGCGAACGCCGAGAAGCTTCGCGAAGGTTTGCGGGCCGCCGGTTACGGGGAATTCGTACCTGGCGACGCCTAGCCCCGCTGATGCCCAGAGCCACTGAGGCCCACAGCCTAGGCCGGCGCGAGAGCTTTGTTGAGCACGGCGCGGATTCGTTTTTCGGACACTGAGTAGGCAGTCCCCAGTTCGACGGCGAAGAGGCTCACCCTGAGCTCTTCGATCATCCAGCGCACCTGGGCCAGCTCCGCACCTGCCCGGCGGCCAGGCAGCAGGGCCGACACCGCGTCGTCGTAGTCGTCTTCCAGGCGCTGGACGGCGGCCATGCTGAGAGCGTCGCGCTGGACGTTGCCTGGCAGCCGTTCCAGCCGTTTTTCGATGGCTGCCAAATATCGCGGCAGCTGGCTCAGCTGGGCATAGCCGGTGCGGGCCACAAAGCCCGGGAACACGAGTTGCTCCAATTGGCTCTTGATATCGTTCAGAGCGCTGATGAGGGCAAGGCTCGTGGTGCCCTTCAGCTGCTTCTCGATCCGCCGGGTGCTGGCAAGGATGCGTTCCACCACTGCCGTCACACTGAAGACGGTATCGATGAGTTCGGCGCGGACCTGCTCATACAGCGCATCGAAGGACGCCTGGTCCCACGGAAGTTCAGCCGGGACCAGTTTGTCTACGGCGGCCAAGGCACAGTCGGCGATGAGGGCGGAGACTGAACCGTGCGGATTCTGGCTGAAGGTCAGTTTTTCGGTGTTGTTGAGGTGCTCCAGGACGTAGCGGTCCGGTGCCGGAACGCGGAGGGCCAGAAGCCGGATCACCCCGCCCCTCATGGCCTCCAGCTGTTCCGAAGGTGTCTGGAAGACGCGCAGGGCCACGGAGGTCCCTTCGTCCACCAGTGCCGGATAGCCCGTTACAGTGTGGCCCTTGACGGTGTTGCTTACCTGCCGCTGCACCGTGCCGAACGTCCAGGAGGTCAGGCCGCTTTGCTCCTTGAACCCCGGCGTCGAGCCGTTGGCGCTGCCTCCTTCGGCCGCCGCAGGGGGGATTCCGGCGGCTTTGCCGCCGGATTTTTGGGCCGTCGTTCCAGGCGTGGCCCCCAGCGACTCAGCGATGGCACGGCGAGTCGCCGGCGCCAGCTTTTCCTGCAGGGCGGCCAGGTCCTTGCCTTCGTCCAGTACCTTGCCCTTGCTGTCCACCACCTTGAAGCTCACGCGCAGGTGGGAGGGCACGGCATCCCAGTTCCAGGACCCGGGCGGGATGATGTGGCCCCTGATCCGGCGGAGGGCCAGTTCGAGTGATGCTTCCAGCTCGTCGACGGCGGGGTCGAAGTCCGCTTCCAGGGCCGCGACTGCCTGGCGGGCTACATCTGGGGCGGGAACAAAGTTCTTCCGGATCTGCTTCGGCAGGGACTTGATCAAGGCCGCTACCAATTCGGCGCGTTGCCCGGGAATCAGCCAGCGGAACGCTGCATCATCGAGCTGGTTCAGGAAGAGCACCGGCACTTCGGCCGTGACGCCGTCGGACGGGTTGGGCGGCGAGCCGGGCGCCACCGGATGGAACTCGTAGCTGAGCGGCAGCTCGAACCCCTTGTGCAGGAGGGTCTTTGGGTACGCGGCCTCGTCCAGGTCGTCGGCGTCGTCATTGAGCAGCAGCGACTTGTCGTAGTCCAGGAGGTCCGGATTCTTCTGCCGGGCTTCCTTCCACCACTTGTCAAAGTGCCGCTCGGACACAACTTCGGGGCCAATCCGGGCGTCGTAGAACTCAAACAGGGTTTCGTCGTCCACCAGCAGGTCGCGGCGGCGCATCCTGGCTTCGAGCTCCTCGACTTCAAGGAGGAGGGCGCGGTTGCGGTGGAAGAACTTATGGTGCGTTTTCCAGTCGCCCTCAACCAATGCATGCCTGATGAAGAGCTCGCGGGCCAGGACGGGATCCACCCGGCTGTAGTTGACCCGGCGCTGCGGGATGATGGGCACGCCGTAGAGCGTGACCTTCTCGTAGGCCATCACCGCGCCCATCTTGGTGGACCAGTGCGGTTCGCTGTAAGTACGCTTGACGAGGTCCGGCGCAACCTGTTCGGCCCAAACGGGATCGAACTTGGCGGCCACCCGTGCCCAGAGACGGCTGGTTTCCACCAGCTCCGCCGCCATGACGAACGTAGGCGACTTCTTGAACAACGCTGAGCCGGGGAAGATCGCGAAGCGGCTTCCCCGGGCGCCCATGTATTCGCGTTTGCGTTCGTCGAGGATGCCGATGTGGCTGAGCAAGCCGGAGAGCAGGCTGATATGGATGCCTTCGTGGTTGCCCACGGGGTCGGCCAGGCGCTTGTTGTCCAGGCTGATGCCCAGCGGCCGGGCCAGCTGCCGGAGCTGGGCGAACAGGTCCTGCCATTCCCTGACGCGCAGGTAGTTGATGAACTCCGTGCGGCACAGGCGGCGGAACTGCGTGGATGAGAGTTCCTGCTGCTTCTCCTGCAGGTAGTTCCATAGGTTCAGGAAGCCTGTAAAGTCTGAGTTTTCATCGCGGAAGCGGGCGTGTTTCTCTGCGGCCAGCTGCTGCTTGTCCGTAGGACGCTCCCGCGGGTCCTGGATGGTAAGCGCTGCGGCAAGGATCATCACTTCACGGACGCAGCCGCGTTTGCCGGCCTCCACGATCATCCGGCCGAGCCGGGGATCGACTGGGAGCTGGGCGAGCTTCTGGCCGACGGCGGTCAGGCCGCCGCTCTTGGCGTCCGCTTGTGCGTTTTGCGGTCTGGCGGCACTCAAGGCGCCGAGTTCACGGAGGAGGGTGACGCCGTCGTTGATTGCCCGTGAGTCCGGGGGCTCAACAAACGGGAAGTTCTCGACGTCCTTGGGCCCACGGGCCACCCCCATGGCGGTCATCTGCAGGATGACGGCGGCCAAGTTGGTCCGAAGGATTTCGGGGTCGGTGAAGAGGGGCCGGGACTCGAAGTCCTCTTCGGAGTACAGCCGGATGGCGATGCCGTCAGAAACGCGGCCACACCGGCCGGAGCGCTGGTTGGCGGAAGCCTGGGATACGCGTTCAATCGGGAGCCGCTGGACCTTGGTCCGGTGGGAATAGCGGGAGATCCGGGCTGTGCCGGTATCGATGACGTATTTGATGCCCGGAACGGTAAGGGAGGTCTCGGCGACGTTGGTGGCCAGCACGATCCGGCGTTTGCTGCCCGGGTGGAACACCTTGTGCTGTTCCTGCAGGCTGAGGCGGGCAAAGAGTGGCAGCACCTCGGTACCGGCAAGGCGCCGGTTGGACTGGATCCTGGCGTTGAGTGCCTCGGCCGCGTCACGGATCTCCCGCTCGCCCGAGAAGAAGATGAGGATGTCGCCGGGTGCCTCAGTGGCGAGTTCGTCGACGGCGTCGCAGACGGCGTCGAGTGGATCACGGTCCTCTTCGAGTTCGTCGTCGGAAGCGTCGGCGTCTTCGCCGTCTGCCGGGCCGCGCGCCGGCTGGGACAGCGGACGGTAGCGGATCTCCACCGGGAACGTTCGGCCTGAAACTTCGATGATGGGAGAGGGCTCGTCCTCGGAGCCAAAGTGCTTGGCGAAACGCTCCGGATCGATGGTGGCCGAGGTGATGATGATCTTCAGGTCGGGCCGCTGAGGGAGGATGCGCTTGAGGTAGCCCAGGATGAAGTCGATGTTGAGGCTTCGCTCGTGGGCCTCGTCGATGATGATCGCGTTGTATTTCCGCAGCAGCTTGTCGCGCTGGATTTCGGCCAGGAGGATGCCGTCGGTCATGAGCTTAACCTTGGTGGACCGGCTGACTTCGCCCGTGAACCGGACCTGGAAGCCCACTTCCTGGCCAATTTCGACGCCGAGTTCCTCCGCGATGCGCTCGGCCACCGTGCGTGCGGCCAGCCGCCGCGGCTGTGTATGACCGATCAGGCCGTTTTCGCCCAGTCCCAGTTCCAGGCACATCTTGGGGATCTGGGTGGTCTTACCGGAGCCGGTCTCGCCGGCAATGATGGTCACCTGGTTGGCGGCGATGGCCGCCATCAGGTCCTCGCGGCGCTCGGAGACCGGCAGCTCTGCGGGGTAGGAAATGTGAAAGGTCATGGCTCGAACCAGTCTACTGTGGGCTCCGCTGGCTGTTATGACGCTGTTACGGCCCGCACCCGGGGCTGATCACCGCCGACACCGGGGCGGATGCCGCCGTCGTGCTTTACGCATGCTTCCGCCGTCGGACCATCACAGCCTACCCCTGGCGCCTGCACAGAGGAGGACCCGGCTCTGATGAGCCGGGTCCTTGGTGGTTGATGGATGCTTGGGCCGATGTCCTGCTCAGAACAGATGTCCTGTTCAGAAGAGACGGAGCGTGTAGCTGGTACTGGGCAGGTCCAAGGCGGACCAGGCCTGATGGGAGCTGACGGGCGGGTTATGGCCGAGGCCGTCGCGCAGAAGCGCTGAAACGGTGGCGGCGAGGACGATGAGGAGCAGGATGGCGATGATGATTCCGAAGATTTCCATGCCTCAATGCTGCTCCTGGCCGCCGCCAACCAACAGTGGCAGAAATGCCCAAAAAGCTATAATTTCTGCCACAATGGATGCATGCTCAAATCAGTGGCAGTCATCGTGGTTCCCAACTTTTCGATCTTCGAATTCGCTACGGCGTGCGAGGTATTCGGCATCGACAGGTCTGGTCGTGGCGGGATCGT
Organism: Pseudarthrobacter sp. CCNWLW207; assembly: GCF_037203945.1. Classification (NCBI taxonomy): domain Bacteria; kingdom Bacillati; phylum Actinomycetota; class Actinomycetes; order Micrococcales; family Micrococcaceae; genus Pseudarthrobacter; species Pseudarthrobacter sp. CCNWLW207. Next base: position 485,428 of record NZ_JBBCBS010000003.1, read on the forward strand.
GCCTGCGTTCGATTTCAGGGTCTGCACGCCTGAGCCTGGAAACCTCAGGCTCAAATCGGGCCTCTCCATGAACGTCTCCTTGGGGCTCGATGCCACGGCGGATGCGGACCTGGTGATTATGGCGCCGTACGGGCGGGACGAAGACGTTCCCGAATCCGTCCTGGAGGCGCTCCGTGCGGCCGATGCCAGGGGAGCCTGGGTTATGTCCATTTGCTCGGGTGCTTTTGCCCTTGCCCGCGCGGGCCTGCTCAACGGCCGGCGCTGCACAACGCACTGGCACTACTCGGGGGAGCTCGCCAGCCGCTATCCGGATGTGCAGGTGGACGAAAACGTGCTCTACGTCCAGGACGGGAACATCATCTCCAGTGCAGGCACGGCAGCCGGGATCGATGCCTGCCTCCATTTGGTCCGCGTGGAACTTGGCGCGAATGTGGCTGCCGCGATTGCGCGGGACATGGTGGTTCCGCCGCACCGCGACGGCGGCCAGGCGCAGTTTATCGACCGGCCCATGCCCACGTGCGGCTCCGCGCCGATGGAGGAGCTCCTTCGCTGGATGGTGCAGAACCTGGATCGCGAGCACACCGTCGGCGAGCTGGCGACCCGCGTGCACATGTCGGCCCGGACGTTCGCGCGCCGCTTCCGCTCCGAGACGGGCGCCACGCCGGCGGCATGGCTCAACTCACAGCGGGTCCTCCGGGCGCAGGAGTTGCTGGAATCGACGGACCTCAACATCGACGAGGTGGCCAGGGAATCCGGGTTCGGCCATCCGGTGCTGCTCCGGCACCACTTCGCCAAGGTGCTCGACACCAGCCCCCAGTCCTACCGCAGGGCCTTCCGGGGGCAGCTGGTGGAGGCGGGCTAGGCTGAGCCCGTCGTGCCATGCTGCGGGTGGTCTGCCCTAGGCAGGGTGGTCCTCGGCGGCCGCCCGGGCGCTGTCAACCAGCACGCGCCAAGGGCCGGTAACAGCCTGCTCGGGCAGTGCCGCCCGCCTTTGGCCGGCCCGGATTGCATAGATGAAACGGTCAGCCTGGTTCCCGGCAGCCTCCGCGGCTGCCGCCCTGACAGTTTTCGGCACCGCGTCCCAGGGGCATGCTTCGACAATGGGCTGCCACTGGTTCTTGGCGCTTTCGGTCTGGGCGTGCACTGTCCATACTCTTGTGACGGCGGCGATGCCGCCGCTTCGCTCCACACTGATCTTCATGGCCGGTCCCGGGCTTTCCTGCAGCCTGGCCGCTTGGTGGTGTGCGGCCGGGCATTCAACTAAAGCTTGACCTTCCCACGCCTGCCGTACGGCGTCATGCTCGGGGGAACCGGTGCCAAAGAGCTCGACGGCGGATGCCGCCGTCGCCCTCGCGAAGACACTGAAGGTGGCTGTGGCTGGCAGTGAGCCGTCGGTAAGCGTCTCGTACCAGATCCGGCCGGGGGACTCCCAGGCATTTCCGCCCAACGACTCTGCGACGAGGTAAAAAGCGCGGTTGGGAATCCCTGAGTTGATGTGGACACCACCGTTGTCCGCGCTGGTGCGTACATAGGAATCCATGGAGTCCGGCTGTGGGTCCTTCCCGAGAACGTCGTCGTCGTATGCAGTGCCGGGGGCCTTCATGGAACGCAGGGCTGAACCCTCCACATGCTCAGTAAAGAGACCTTCGCCGATGAGCCAGCTGGCCTCCTTGAAGGACTGCTGCCTGAGGTATTGCTCCACCAGGGCACCAAAAACATCCGACATCGATTCGTTGATGGCGCCTGCCTGGTTGCGGTAGGCCAGCCCGGCAGAGTATTGCGTGACGCCGTGGGCGAGTTCATGGCCGATAACGCTGAGAGACCGGGTGAAGCGTTGGAATACCTCGCCATCGCCGTCGCCGAAAACCATCTGGCTGCCGTCCCAGAAGGCGTTGTCGTAGAGCTTTCCGAAATGGACCGTGGCGTCGAGGGGGAGACCCTCACCGTCGATGGAGTTCCGGCCAAAGACCTCAGCGTAGAGCCGGTGCGTGTGCCCTAGGCCGTCGTAAGCTTCGTTCGCCGCGTCGTCGCCCGAGTCCGGTTCACCTTCCTTTCGGACGAGCTTGCCGGGAAGTTTCTCGGCGCCTTGTGCGTCGTAGATGCTTCGGTGAGGCGGTCCCGGCTGGACCTGCCGAAGTCCCGGGGGAGTAACCCTGGCCGGCTGGGCTCGGGACTCCTGGACCGACCGGACATGGCTCAGTGCTTCTTTCGCGGCCCGGGCTGCGGCGGAAAACTGTGGTGCGTCCTGGCGGGCCAGCCGGCGCAGCAGGTACGGCGGAATGATGGAACAGAATGTGGCTGAAGCGTGCATGGCCTACCCCCTCAAGTTGGTTGAATCAGCCTACGAGGGGCCACCGACAAAGGGACTGCAGCCACACCCGTTTGACGCAAGGGGCGTAGATTTTTGGAAACCTTGGCGGGGGTCGCCTGGGTATAAGCGGGGAGCTCTGCGGCCATGTCCCTGGTGGTCGGGGGTTATCCACATAGGTGATGTGCTGGGCTGTTTTTGTTGGCGGGTCGCTGGATGATGGGGGTATGGGGATCCCGGGTGTTGAGGAGGCGGTTGAGGCCTTTGAGGCTGCTGCTGCGGAGTTTGCTGCCTTTGTGCGCCGGGGGCTGGGCGGCCGCGGTTC